>NZ_JADYVY010000001.1:0-305000 GCF_020194215.1 Bradyrhizobium sp. BRP20
CCTCCACCTCCGCCCCCACATCCGCCCCCGGCGGCACCGGCATCGGCACGGTCACGTAATCCTTCGGCAGGTTCACCGGCCGGTAGCCCGGCTCCACCGCCATGCGCTTCAGCACGCTCTCGTGCACATGTGCGCCTTCGGGGATCAGGCGCGGCTCGCCATCGGGGATGTAGAAGCCGAAATAGACTTTCCGCGCCGGCCATTCCCGGTATTTCGCACTCTTCGGCAAGAACTCCAGCACGCGCCAGACCGCCGTCATGGAATCGTGCAACATGCCGGTCTTGCCGGTAAAAGCGGGCTCGACATATGTGAACGGCGAGTTCTTGCGCTGGACGCCCCAGGCGAGCTGGTTCACCGTGCGCGGGTTGAACTTCAGCCCGGCCTTCTCGGCCTCGTCGATCATCCAGAGCAGCGGATATTTGGACTGCCCGCTCTCGGCCTCCGGATAGCCGCCGCCGACGTCGCAATGCACGCCGGCGAACCACACCTGCATGATGTCCTGCGGCACCTTCTTCTCGTCGGGCACGTAGCGGTTGCTCCAGAACTCCTGCGGCTCCGCGTAGGGCTTCAGGCGGAACATGCGCCGCCGCTCGTCGATCGCGATCGCCTGCCGGAAGATCCTGATGCTGGGATCGCGCAGCGTGAAGGCGAGCTCCTCCAGGCTCGGCCAGTAGAAGCGATCGGCGCGCGGCACGATCACGCTCGCCACCGTGTCCCAGACGCCGACGAAATGGATGGTCGGCCAGCGCGTCGAGGTGATGCGCGCGAATTGCGCGGCGAGGTCGAATTCGTCCTTCGGCAGCGGCCCGCTCTCGTCGAACACGATGTTCTTGATGTCCTCGACGTCGTTGCCGCGCCCGCTGCCCGAATATTGCTTGTAGGCAATGAGGCCGCTGCCGGCGAGGTTCGCCTGCTCCGGCGAGATCAGACCGATCTTGTGGATCAGCCCCGCCAGCACGCGCACGGTGTAAGCCCCGCGCGAGAAACCGAACAGGTAGATCTTGTCGCCGGGCGCGTAATGCTGAACCAGGAAGCAATAGGACGACAGCACGTTGTCGTCGAGCCCGTAGCCGGTCGCGAGCCCCCACACCAGCTTGATGTTGGCCTTCCAGCGCCCCCAGGTCGACGGCTCCGTCATGGTGCCGACCCCGGGATCGTAAAACACCATCTGCCTGGGCTGCGTCTTGTCCGTCTTGCGCAGGCAGCGATAGAGCTTCAGGACGTTGGAGATGTTCTCGCTGATCTCGTTGCCGGTGCCGTCACAGCAGATGACGAGGTTCTTGCCGGCGGGCTTGTGGTCGGCGGGGTGGGCGGATTCCATGGGATGCGCCTCCGGGGGATGCTACCGGGGCGAGTATAGCGGAAAATGGATGGCAGAGAGGAGGCGACGTCGCCGGCACCCGGTCCCATGGCCGAAGGCTGTGTTGACATTAACCTCTTGTTAACCATGCGGTTGCCTAATGTTGACGATGGGGGATCACCATGTCGGCCCATGTGACGCGACGGAAGTTGATGCCTGTTTCGGCCGATCCGGCCATGCGGTCGATGGCGAGGCTGGCGGTTCGCGCCAAGGCCGTCCTACAGGGCAGAACGCCTGTCCTACGGAGCAAAGCCATGTTCGCAAGGGACGACTTAGTGGACAATCTCAGCCGCGATCTCGATCGCGCGCGTGGAAGACGTGATGCGCTCGCATCCGAAGCCACGACCCTGACGGCCCAGATCGCCGAAATTGAAGCCCGCCTTTCGGAGGAGAAGAAAAGGCGGGAGCGTGAGCGCGTCCTGAGCGAGATCGAACTGATCAAGACGCGAATCAAGCAAGCCGCCGGCGCGTTTGCACCTGTCGTCGACGGCCTCTCCAGGGCGGTCGAATCGGCTGCGGCCGTTGTGCCCGAGGCGCGCGAGCTCAATAGTTTCCTGGTGTCGGTGGCGACCGAGGTCGACAGCGTGCTCGATCCCCTGTTGCGTGAACTGGATCAGCGCGCGGATGCAGTGCGATCCGGCCACGCGGCGCTGGACTTGCCGAGTTCGGCCGTTGAAGCCCCGCCCATCGAGCTGCCGAAGGACACCAACGAACGCCTGCTTCGCTTTCCGGCCTGGCTGTCCCGCGACAAGGAAACGGACAAGGAAGCAGCGGAGAAGCCGCACAGCACGGCGGCCTGAAGCCTCGGCGGCTGCGCACGCTCTACGCCGTCATTCCGGGGCGCGCCTCTTGGCGCGAGCCCGGAATCCATACTCACGATGGTGGTTATGGATCCCGGGCTCGCGACTTCGTCGCGCCCCGGGATGACAAGTTGTCGTTGGGCTCGCTGGTTGCCGAGCAGGTAACTTCCCCGCTCGCCGCCGCTCAGTTCGCCGCGCGGCGCAAGAAGGCCGGAATATCGAGAACGGCCTCGTCGGGCGCATTGCGTGCAGGCGCGCGGCCGTAAGCATCGAGCGGCTGAAGCGCCGCCTGCCGCGCATGGTCCAGGCCCGGCCTTACCGGTGGTCCCACGGGGTGGTGCGGCTGCGGGCGCAGCGGCGGGCTTCCCACGTGCGGAAGGACGGCGCTGCGCTCGATGCGATCGGCGATGCGGCGGCCGTCGTTGCGCAGCCTGCCGGCGAGCTGGGTGAGGGCGGTTTCCACTGGTAGCGCCTGCGCCGGATCGAGATTATCGATCCCGGTCGCCACCACCGAGACGCGGACGATGCCCTCTAGGCTTTCGTCAAACGACGCACCGACGATGATGTTGGCGTCCGGGTCGGCCTCGTCGCGAATGCGGGTCGCCGCTTCGTCGACCTCGTACAGCATGAGATCCTTGCCGCCGGTGATGGAGATGATGAGGCCACTGGCGCGCTTGATCGAGGGATTCTCGATGAGCGGATTGGAAATAGCGGCCACGGCGGCGGCGAGCACGCGCTTCTCGCCGGAAGCCTCGCCCCGTCCCATCATGGCCTTGCCCTTCTCCTTCATGACGGAGAGGACGTCGGCGAAATCGAGATTGATCAGGCCTTCCTTGACGATGAGGTCGCTGATGCAGGCCACGCCCGAATAAAGCACCTGGTCGGCAAGGGCGAAGGCGTCGGCGAACGTGGTCTTCTCGCTGGCCACCCGGAACAGGTTCTGGTTCGGGATGATCAGGAGGGTGTCGACCGTCTTCAGCAGCTCCTCGATGCCGGCTTCGGCAAAGCGCATGCGGCGCTGGCCCTCGAAGTAGAACGGCTTGGTGACCACGCCGATGGTGAGAATGCCGAGCTCGCGCGCGATTCTGGCAACGACGGGTGCAGCCCCGGTGCCGGTGCCGCCGCCCATGCCGGCCGTCACGAACACCATGTGCGCGCCGGTCAATTGCTCGCGGATCGTGTCGATCGCCTCTTCGGCTGCGGCGCGTCCCAGTTCCGGCTGCGAGCCGGCGCCGAGCCCTGCGGTCACCTTCGTGCCGAGCTGGATGAGGCGCTTCGCCTTCGACATCGCCAGCGCCTGCGCGTCGGTGTTGGCGACCACGAACTCGACCCCCTGCAGCCCGGCCGCGATCATGTTGTTGACGGCATTGCCGCCGGCGCCGCCGACGCCGAACACGACGATGCGGGCCTTCATTTCATGGATATCGGTATTGCCAGTCATTCTTCCCTCGCGATTGCTCCGGCAAGCCGGGGATTAAAGAAAGTCTTGCGTGCTACCTGCAAGCATGATCCGGAAAAGTGCGAAGCGGTTTTCCGAAAAGATCATGCTCGAACAAAAACCTGGAGCGCGATGACGATTCGTCCCAATCTCATCGCGCTCTGGCCGCGCGGTCTGCTTGCACGATGAAGGCGGCCAGATGTCCCAACCGACGCGCCGCGTGTCCCGCGATCGAGCCGCCAGGGCGGCGATCGCTCCGCAGCGCCGTCACTTCGTCTTCCAGTCGTGCCGCCCATGCGTTGGCGGCCTTGGTCTCGGCGGCCGCCTGCGTCAGCTCGACGGCGAGGCGATCGGCGCGCTCGCGCTCGCGCTCGAACACGGCCCTGTAGGCGGTTGCGACGGATTCGAGCCGCGCGATCTCCGCCTTGAAGACCTCGGTCTTGACGGCCTCGATCCTGGCCAGGGAGGTCGCGATGGGATCTGCCCGGCGGGCTCGTCGCGGGCGCGGCGTGTAGCGGAGAGCGGCGAGATCGACGCTCACCACCGCCTTGCCGTCCCCCGACCGCGAGCGCGGCAGGCGGCGACGCCGCGCCAGTGCCCGCGCGGCCTCGCGCGAGACATTGAGGCGGGCACCGAGATCGGCATACGTCAACAACTCAACGCACATCGGCGCTTCTCCTGGAGCGAACCGGGAAGGCATTTCGAGCTAATGATGGCTGGACGATTACCGCAGGCTAGGGTGCGTTGGTTAATGGACGGTTAACGCGCGCGGGGGGTGTTTACGGGTGGCGCTGCGGTGCCGGCGGCCGGAGACGTAGGGCGCCATCTGCCGCGGCTGCGTCTTGCCGGCCTTGCGCAGGCGGCGATGTCCGGTGCCGTTGGAGCAGATCACGAGGTTTTCGGTGAGTGGTTGCGGTCGGTGTTGGCTGCGTGATGAACGGGATGCGCCTCCGGGTGACGCTACCGGCGGAACGTGGGGGAAAATTGGATAACAAATGCAACTGCGAGCTCGGTCGAGAACAATGAATCTAGACAACGTACCGCTCAATTCCAGTTACCCCTAGAGCACCATCATAGACGAACGCGACGCTGTGCCGGGCACGAGAAACCCCGACATACATTTTCGAAGCCGACTTTTCCACGTGTTTGATGTCGCCACTAGCTAGCCATGTTTTGGCGAGCTTGTGAGGAAATATCAGGACTCGTTCAAAGGTGAGTCCTTTTGATTCGCCAAAATTCATCGGCTCGTAGCCACGACAATCTGTCTTGACGTCTAGGCGGAGAACTTGCGGTCGGTATCTTTCAACGTAGGCTTCTATATCGCTGCTATTAACGGCAAAGACTCCGTCATGGCCGGTCAGCTCATCGTTGAGTGATTTTGTCTTGGGCTCTCGTGGAAAGAAACCATCCGCAATATTGGCAATGCGCTGATTGCAGCGATAGGTCTCAGCTTGGTAGATGGTCTTACATAGTTTGAGGTTTTCCCACTCTCGAATTTTCAAGATGACCTTGATGCCTGAATAGGCGCTGTTCCTGGCGGAGTTGTTTGTGCGAAATGTTGCTTGTCGGTGGTCGCCAACAAGGTTCACTTGTACGCGTGAGCGCAAAATCAACTCGATCAAATCGAGATCATAGCCGGCGAGGTCCTGAAATTCGTCGATGTAGATCAAATCAAAGCGCTCTTCGAGCCTGCGGATCACGGCGCCGGCGGACGCTTCGTTGCAGGCGAGTACAAACTGCGCAATTTTGTCGGAGTAGATAAAGCCTTGCTCTCCGAAGTAAAAACGTTTGATCTCAGTCTGCTTGGCGTACCTGTCAGATCGCCCTTGAGTCCAATGAATTCCTGGTATCCGAGAGCCGATTAGGGTTGACTGATAGGGTCGAGCAAGTTCGCGGAGCAGAAAAGAGTACCATGACCATACTTCTACGTGTACTGGGATGCAGCGGTTGATTTGGTAGATCTTCCCTTTGATCTCGGCGACATTATTCTGGGTATAAGTTACTAGAGCGCAGCGCTTTTTGGTCTCTCCAAGAGCTTCAGTGACAATTCTAGTGGTTTTTCCTCCGCCGGCAGCGGACACTACCACGTTATTCATAGACAACATTGTTGATGTACGTCGGAACGGTCCAAGAATGATCAGTCTCGAAGAATCTCAGAGCGCATTCAGTCTTGTTCTCGGCCATATAAGAGAGCAAATCCTCCGCAGTCTGAAATGACTTTCCAATAATGGAATTGACGATTTCCACGCCGTTGCTCTTGACCAATTGCGGCTCAAGCGTCTTCGCGGTCTCATCCTTGTCATATTCGAAGTCGACCGAAGGGAAATTGAAGTAGTCCTTGTACCTCGTTTCAAGTCTGCTGACGTCTCCGTCATTATCGGTCACTACATCTACGTCGATGGAGAGAAGCGCTGCGATATCTATGAAACGCTTAAAGGCGAGCGAGCTTACTGAGATCACGTCTATTCCCATCGCGAGAGGCATCTTGCCAAAGCGCATTAGAAATGCCTTTTGAACGATGAGTTCGTCGGAGGGGCCTTCAACTAAGATCGCTCGCTTTGCCAGGATGAGCCGAAGGGTGTCGTATCCTGGCAGTTTCATGAAGTAATTGTACGTGCCTTCGGGTAAATCCTTTAGGGGCCTTGCATTGCCTGCCCTGAACAGAAAGACAGAATCCATTCCAAGCTTGTTCAACACAAAGCTGCTGTGAGTTGTCAGTATTAGTTGCCGACCACTTAATCTGGTCGAGATGTGGCTGATAAGAATGTTTAAGTTCGAGAACGAGAGATGGTTTTCGGGTTCTTCAATCAGAAATACGTGCGACTGCGCTGAGGCTTCCATCGCGAGTTTGATTTTAACGCTGTTTTGTTCCCCCTTACCTACAAGTGGCATGGGAATGTCATCAAGGTGAGGAACAACGCTCAGCTCCCAGCTTGCTCGCGACGATGTATCCAAGGAAATCGAGAGTGTCTTCTGAGATACGATTCCTTTTTTTTGGTCGAGCGATCCATTTATTTCACGCACCCGCTCGTCTGCGAGAAATTCGTCCTTCATCAATCGATACGAGAGAGCGAGATCGACCTGCTCCTTTTTACTCAGGCCGTCTTTAACTAGATCAAGAACGTAGCGGCTTGCTGCAGCGTTGTTTCTGATCGTGCTGGCATCGATGAAGCTGGATTTGATCGGTATCGATCTCGCTGTAATGTCGTTGTCAGCAAAATCGCGCCATCGCACGATATAGTATTCGACAGGTATCGTTTTTATGATTGTCGGGTCTGCTACGTACTCGGCATATTCTTCCTGATACTCTTCGTTGAACTCGATCAATAACTTTACGCCGGCGGCGTCCTGCCGCACCGAATTGTTCTTTCCCTTAAATCTTGCGATCCCTGGGTCATCAGCAAAGTAGAGTTCGATTAGGATCGCCGGCGGAGCCTTGGGAAACATACTGCTAAGAGATCTGATATACTGCCTCACCGCTTCGGCGTTGAAGAGGTGTGGGTGGAGCTCGGCTTGAATAGGTCGACCGTTTAACTGTCCGGACAGTGCCAAGTGAATTGCTTCTAGGAACGTGGATTTCCCGCACTCGTTGTCGCCAACGATTATGTTCAGGTGCTCGTTCAGCCCCACTTGGCTATTGGATAAGCAGCGGTAGTTCTTGATGATGACCTTGGATATCTTCACGATGTCTGCCCTCAAAGTGGGCTTCGTCGAAACGACTATTGGCGCAAGGAATTCGTTGCCTCAACGATGCGCTCAATACCGTCGTTCTGCCCATAGTATTGAATAGTGCGAAAGATTGTTGGGATTCCCAAAGCCATCAACGTTACGAGACCTTGGCCGACCTGCAATTCGTGATGGCTGTGATCGGGATTCTCATAAGCGGCCGCTGCTACCTTGTTTGTTCCGATGTCGCGAAAGCAAAGGATAATTGGCGTTCCTTCGGACTCCGCCAACTGGAGTTCGATACCAAGGCCAGTGGAAGGAAAGCTGGCTTCAGCAATAACTAGATCAGCCTCCTCCACCATTGCTCGATCCCAAAGATAGCAAAGTCGGGCCCGCTCGGTTTCCGGCTTTGTGGCGAGCTGGGGGTCGCTGTTTACGAGAGCGTATTTGACCACTGCAGCCGGATCATTCTCCCGTAGGCTTTTAGCTAGTTCGTGAATGAAGGTGACATACTCGCCAAACAGAGAGCGCGGAACGTGGGTTAAAGCGCAGGCAATGTAGATATTCATCAGCTCGCTGCTCGAATATTTGGAACTAGGAATTGAACGCCTGTCAGCTCCGATGCAATCTCATCGATGAACTGTTCAGCGGACATCTGAATAAATTCACTTAGTAACCAGTTTTTCTGTCCTGCCAGAAGGGAGGCCATCTGCGGCGGATTATAGCGACTAATCTCGCTCAGCCGGTGCATTGCGCCTAAGATGAGCGTAGGCAGTTGGCGTTCGATTCGTTTTGGCCCGCGCGTTCGGGATCGTATGTACCAAAGTGGCTCGGTACCGTTTATGAAGAATAGCTCGCGGCGCAGTCGCCGGTTGAGGTCCGCGACGTTACCTAGAGCCGTCGAGCCCAACTTGCCAGGCCGTTGGCAGGTCACCGAGTCCACAGAACGAATAGCTCGAGGGCCAAACCGTTCGTCGGCGACAAAAAGAGCTGGGAGTCGCTTTACAGTAGTTCCGAAGGGAACATTCTTTGTAATGTCCGCACGGAAATACACTTGCTTCGTAGGTCTGTCCGCCACGAAGCCGCAGTTTGCGATCGGAATAAACATCTCGGATTGCGAGGTGTATGTTAGACAATAGGTGCGGTGTATGAACACCATATTGAAAAATAGCTCTTGAAGAGTGTGAGTCCTGTTGGCTTCGGTTTCTTGGTAGTAGCTTGATAAGCTTGGCAACACTCCGTGTTGCTGAATTCTAATGCCAAGATGATTGAGAGAAGAGCTGCCGCGTTGCGAGCCTGAAGTATGCTCTGAAACACCGTGGCGTTCGTTAAATACAATTGCTTTCGCTGATAGAAGCGCCTTCGTTGCGTTCAAGAAGGAATAATAAAGCAGCAGCGGCGCAGATTGAGGTGCGAGGCCAAGCGATACCTTGTGAAATTCTTGCGCTTGCTGCCAATAGAGTAGTGCCTTGTCCTTGCCTCCGCGCTTGAGCCACAAAGCGACATATGTCCAAGGACTGTTGGTCAGAACATTGGGGGCGCCAATGACCGGTGTGAGTATTGCCTTGTGAGGCGGAACTGCCCGCCCTCTAAACTTGACCTGAACTATATCCCTTGAAGTTGCTTCCATCGCTTTTTCTGATTCGAGGCGCAGCTAGCTTACGCCGCGCTCTATGGTTGTAGAAGAGCAAAGCCCGCACAAAACAAAAACGGCCGGATCTTCCGATCCGGCCGCTACTCGAACTCTACTCGGCTAAGCCTACGCCACGCGACGCAACTTAGCCCCCGCCCTAACGGTAAATCTTCTCAGCTCGCCTGCTTCGCCGGCTGGGCGTCGCCGACCTTCTTCTGGATGGCGCGCTTCAGCTCGACCGCGCGCGGGGAGAGCGCGTCGGTGTTGGCCTTGAGCAGGTAGGCGTCCAGGCCGCCATTGTGGTCGACGCTCTTGATCGCGTTGGTGGAGACGCGCAGGCGCACGTTGCGGCCCAAAGCTTCCGAGATGAACGTCACGTTGACGAGGTTCGGCAGGAAGCGGCGCTTGGTCTTGATGTTGGAGTGGCTGACCTTGTGGCCGACGAGGGGGCCCTTGGCCGTCAGTTCGCAGCGGCGAGACATGGCATAAATCCTTTAGTTCGAACCCCCAACGAGTGCGGCCGCCATTTCGGCGCCACGGGGGCAAATTCTTTCGTCCTTGCAGGGAGCGGGCGGACGTATAGGGGGGAAGGGGCCTTGCGTCAAGGCGACGGGCCGTTTTTGGCCCGTCGTCCCGGGGCGGGCAGAGCCCGAACCCGGGATCTCGTGCCCCGCGCTCGGTGTCATCGCCCGGCTTGACCGGGCGATCCAGTACGCCGCGGCGGCGCGGCTGACCAGAGGCGCTGCGGCGTACTGGATGCCCCGGTCAGGCCGGGGCATGACAGCGGAGGGTGGGGAGCGGTGGGAACGCCCCCCGTTACCGCTCGATCACCAAAACGGCAATGATTGTCGCGCCTTACCATCACATAAAGGGCGTATTCGCCGTCGAAGAGTCCGGTGGAGTTCCCGGGGCTGCACGCCCCGACACATTGTTTGTCGCCGGTTTTGGCTTAAGTAACAGCATATCGCGCTCTGATTGGATTGTTTCGTGCCGACAACGCTTCATTTCGCGCAAGTCCTGCGCTCAGCCTGTCTGTGTCGGGGCGTCCGCTTGGACGTCCCCTTGGCCGGCCGGCTGATGGCGCTTTGTGGCCTGGCGGTGGTGCTGGGCCTGGCGTCCGGCGCAGCGCCCGCGGCGGCGCAAGGCAAGCTCGAGGCGCAATATGAGGCGACGCTGGCGGGCATTCCCGTCGGCAAGGGCGCCTGGAACATTGATATCCAGGACGACGTGTTCTCGGCGGCGGCCGCCGGCGGCACCACCGGGCTTTTGAAGTCGTTCACGGGCGGGTCCGGCACCGGCGCCAGCCAGGGGCGCGTCGTTGGTGGCGCGCTGGTTGCGACCGGCTACCAGGCCTCCACCACCACCCAGAAAAAGACCGAAGAGATCCGCATCACCCTCGACAAGGGCAATGTGAAGGATTTTGCCATCCTGCCGGAGCCGCCGGTCGATCCCGATCGCATCGTCGTCACTGAGGCGCATCGCCGCGGCGTTTGGGACCCCATGACCGCTTCGCTCTTGCGCGTCCCGGGCACCGGTGATCCCGTCTCACAGGACGCCTGCCACAGCTCCGCGCCCGTGTTCGACGGCCGCATGCGCTACGAGCTCAAGCTCGATTTCAAGCGCATGGAGACCGTGAAGGCGGAGAAGGGCTACAAGGGCCCGGTCGTGGTCTGCGCGATCTATTTCGTGCCGATCGCCGGCTACATCCCCGACCGCCCGGTGATCAAATACCTCGCCGCCCAGCGCAACATGGAGATCGCGTTCGCCCCCATCGCCGGCACGCGCATCCTGGTCCCGTTCTGGCTGAAAGTGCCGACCCCGCTCGGCCCGGCCATGCTGGAAGCGACGAGCTTCATCACGTCGCCCCAGCCGCCACGGGTCGCCAAGACGCAGTAGGCAAGGAGACCGCGCCGCTCTCTCCGCCGTCATTCCGGGGCGCGCCACTTGGCGCGAACCCGGAATCCATCGGGCTCCAGGGATGGTTTCACGATGGATTCCGGGCTCGCGACTGCGTCGCGCCCCGGAATGACGAGCGTTCGGTGCAGGCTAAGCAAAATCAATCACTTACCTACTGTGCATGGGGTTGTTTTCGCACTCTTTGTTTGGCCAGCCCGCCTGCGCAGTAAATCCATTTGACTCCTCCCCGATTCTGATTCGACTCCACACCATCCCCAGCTTTAACCACCCCGGTCGCTTGTGCGCCCCCGCAAAACTCCATCTAGTGCGCAACCAAGACGAGTCCCGCGACATGTTGCGTGAACGGAACGGGACTCACAGGGGAGTCAGCGATTCGGCCGCGATTCGTTCTAGAGTCGTTCCGAAGCTTAAAGTGAACGGGAAAAGCGTCGCAAAGTGAGACAGTTGCGCGGGATTTGGGGCGGGCGTTTTCACGCCCGCGGTGTGCCCCTCACCCTGAGGAGGCCGCGCAAGCGGCCGTCTCGAAGGGCGAGGGGCTTGGCTTGCCCAGCAGCACCAGCCGGGCCTTCATCCTTCGAGACGCGCTGACGCGCTCCTCAGGATGAGGAACGAAGAGCCAGCCCCCTCACCGCCCCATCCAGCACTGACATTCGCCCAAATCGCCATTACCTAATCCGATAGACATGGCTTTTTCCTCCTCCCCCTTCGCCTCCGAGCGCGCCCCCGGCGCGGGCGTCACTGCGGTGCTCGGTCCGACCAACACCGGCAAGACCCATCTCGCCATCGAGCGGATGCTGGCGCATCCCTCGGGCATGATCGGCCTGCCGCTGCGCCTGCTCGCGCGCGAGGTCTACAACAAGATCGCCGCCAGAGCCGGCGAGGCCAGCGTCGCGCTCGTCACCGGCGAGGAGAAGATCAAGCCGAAGAATCCGCGCTATTGGGTCTCGACCGTCGAGGCGATGCCGCGCGATATCGACGTCTCCTTCCTGGCCGTCGACGAGGTCCAGATCGCCGCCGATCTCGAGCGCGGCCACGTCTTCACCGACCGCATCCTCAACCGCCGCGGCCGCGACGAGACGCTGCTGCTGGGCGCCGCCACCATGCGCCCGATCATCGAGCGCCTGTTGCCGGGCGTGTCCATGATCACGCGGCCCAGATTGTCGCAGCTCGAATTCGCCGGCGACCGCAAGATCACGCGCCAGCCGCGCCGCACCGCCATCGTCGCGTTCTCGGCCGATGAAGTCTATGCGATCGCCGAGCTGATCCGCCGCCAGCATGGCGGCGCCGCCGTGGTGCTGGGCTCGCTGTCGCCCCGCACACGAAACGCGCAAGTGGCGATGTTCCAGAACGGCGACGTCGATTATCTCGTCGCCACCGATGCCGTCGGCATGGGCCTCAATCTCGACGTCGACCACGTCGCTTTCGCCTCCGACCGCAAGTTCGACGGCTACCAGTTCCGCCGCCTCACGCCGTCCGAATTCGCGCAGATCGCAGGGCGCGCCGGCCGCGCCACCCGCAACGGCACCTTCGGCACCACGGGCCGCTGCGCGCCGTTCGAGCCCGAGCTCGTCAACGCGCTGCAGAACCACACCTTCGATGCCGTGAAGGTGCTGCAATGGCGCAATTCCAAGCTCGATTTCTCCTCGCTCGGCGCGCTCCAGGTCTCGCTGAACCTCGCCCCCGGCCACGAGACGCTGACGCGCGCGCCGATCGCCGAGGACATGCGCGTGCTCGATCACGCCGCCCGCGACGGCGAGGTGCGCGATATCGCGCATGGCAAGGCTGCCGTGGAGCGGCTCTGGGAAGCCTGCCAGGTCCCGGACTATAGAAAGCTGTCGCCGGCCGCCCATGCCGAGCTGGTGACGACGCTGTACGGCTTCCTCATGCGCAAGGGCTGCATTCCCGATGCCTGGTTCGAGTCCCAGGTCACCCAGGCCGACCGCATCGACGGCGACATCGACACGCTGTCGGCCCGAATCGCCCAGATCCGCACCTGGACCTTCGTCGCCAACCGCCCGGACTGGCTGAAAGACCCGGAACGCTGGCAGGGGATCGCGCGGGAGGTCGAAAATAAATTATCGGATGCGCTCCATGAACGCTTGACGGAGCGTTTCGTTGATCGCCGGACCAGTGTATTGATGCGCCGCCTGCGGGAGAACACGAGCTTGAATACTGAAATCGGCAAGACCGGCGAAGTCATCGTCGAAGGCCATGTCATCGGCCGCCTCGATGGCTTCACCTTTGCACCGGATGCGGCGGAAGCCGGCTCCGATGCGAAAGCCTTGCAGGCTGCAGCGCAAGCGGTGCTCGCCGGCGAGATCAACGCGCGCGCCGAAAAGCTGGGCAATGCGCCGGACGATCAGTTCGTGCTGACGTCCGAAGGCATCATCCGCTGGACCGGCGATGCCGTGGCCCGCCTTGCCGCCGCGGACGAGGCGCTGCATCCGCGCATCCGCATCATCTCCGACGAGCGCCTGACCGGCGCCCCCCGCGACAAGGTGCAGGCGCGGCTCGAGCTCTGGCTCAAGACGCACATCGAAAAGCTGCTCGGGCCGATGTTCGAGCTGTCGAAGGCCGAGGACGTCACCGGCATTGCCCGCGGCATCGCCTATCAGCTGGTCGAGGCGCTCGGCGTGCTCGAGCGTCCGAAGATCGCCAGCGAGCTGAAAGATCTCGACCAGCCCTCGCGCGCCGTGTTGCGCAAATACGGCGTCCGCTTCGGCGCCTATCACCTCTATTTCCCCGGCCTGCTCAAGCCCGCCGCGCGTGCGCTCGCCGCACTGCTCTGGGCGCTGAAGCAGGACAATGTCGATCTCTCCGCGCTGTCGGGCGCGCAGCATCTGGCCTCCTCGGGCCGTACCTCGTTCCCGGTCGACAAGGCGCTGCCGCGCGATGCCTATCGCGTGCTCGGCTACAAGCAGGCCGGCGAGCGCGCGGTGCGCGTCGACATCCTGGAACGCCTCGCCGACCTGATCCGCCCGGCGCTGGCCTGGCGCGAGAATTCGCCGGGCGAAAAGCCCGCCGGCGCGTTCGATGGCCGCAGCTTCGTGGTCACGCAGGCGATGACCTCGCTGACCGGATCTGCCGGCGAGGATTTTGCCTCCGTGCTGCGCGCGCTCGGCTATCGCATGGAGAAGCGCCCGCCGCTGCCGCCCAAGCCTGTGGTCGCCGAGCAGGTCGTGACCGAGCAGATCGTCACTGAGACCGTCGCGGCCGAGACGCCGCCCGCTGAAGGCAGCGCGGAGACCTCGACCGAGGCTGCAGCCGAGGCCGTTGCCGGCCTGCCGGCTGAGGCCACGGCCGCTGATGCTACGGCCGAATCCGTCACCGTCGAAGACGCCCCCGGCATGGAGCCGCACGACGAGCCCGCTCCTGAGGAGGCTCACAAGGAGCCGGCGCTGGAAGCCTCTCCGGAAGCGCCCGTCACGCCCGAGGACGCCCCCGGCATCGCTCCGCCCGCAGAAGAGGCTGCGACGCCCGCCGAGGCTGCCGGCCTCGAAGCCGCTGCGGCCGAGACCGCCGCGACGGAAGCTGCTGCATCCCCCGATGCTGCCGCGCCTGAGGCGGCAGTTGCACCGGTCGAGCCCGAGCTGGTCGAGGTCTGGCGCCCTGCCGGTCGTCACGAAGATCGCAAGCCGCGCCACGAGCGCCATCGCCATCAGCGTCACAACAACCAGCGTCCGCGGCCCGGCGCTGCACCCGATGCAGCGAGCGCCGCGCCCGGCGAAGCCGCCGACGGCGCGAAGCCGGGCCATCGTCATGGCGGCGGCCATCGCCGCGATGGCGGCCGCGACTTCCGCAAGCCGCGTGAAGGCGGCGAGGGCGGTGAACGTCGCGACGACCGCAATCGCAGCTTCCAGGGCAAGGGGGACCGCGACAAGGATCGCGATCGCAACCGCGACAACAAGAAGTTCGGCGGAGATCGCGACAAGGGCCGCGACAATCGCGGCCGCGACCGCGACAAGGGCCGCGACCGCCGTGATCGCGAGTCGGGTCCCTCGCTGCGTCCCTACGCCTCGAGCGCGAACCCGCGCGAGCGCGATCGTCCGATCGATCCGAACTCGCCCTTCGCCAAGCTCGCCGCGCTGAAAGAGCAGCTGGGGCGGAAGGAGTAATCCCACGACGACGACCGAGCGGCAGCGCATCGACAAATGGCTGTGGCACGCGCGCGTGGTGAAGGCGCGCACCTCCGCGGCCGAGCTCGTCGTCACCGGCCATGTCCGCGTCAACGGCGTGCGCGAGACATCGCCGGGCCATGCGATCAAGCTTGGCGACGTCCTCACCATCGCGCTCGATCGCACCGTGCGCGTGCTGAAGGTCACCGCCTTCAACGAGCGCCGTGGCGATGCCGCCTCGGCTCGCGTGCTCTATGAGGAGCTCGGGACGCGCAATTAATTGCGCTTTGCATTCATTTCTTGATCGATCAAACACACAAAGCCGTCATGATCGGGCTTTCCCGACCTTGCGGCGCCCGGCCATCCGCGCTAGGCAAGCCGCGACTTCTAAAAGAGCTTTTCGGAGCGTTGGATGACTTACGTCGTCACTGAAAACTGCATCAAGTGCAAGTACACCGACTGCGTCGAGGTCTGCCCGGTCGATTGCTTCTACGAGGGCGACAACATGCTCGTCATCCATCCCGACGAGTGCATCGATTGCGGCGTGTGCGAGCCGGAATGCCCCGCCGACGCCATCAAGCCGGACACGGAACCGGGCCTCGAAAAGTGGCTCCAGGTCAACGCCGACTACGCCAAGAGCTGGCCGAACATCACCCAGAAGAAAGAATCACCTGCCGACGCCAAGGAATTCGACGGCATGGAAGGCAAGTTCGAGAAATATTTTTCTCCGAACCCCGGCTCTGGGGACTAATTCGCGCCCAAACTTAACCCTAATAGCGGCGCTGCCGCCGAAAACCAGCCCTCAAGACCCCTAAATCATTGATTTTTGCGGGAAATGTGCTATATTGGGCACATTAAGCCGAACCCCGTCAGCCCCGTTGGCCCCTCTGGGTTCCCGTGAAACCAAATGTCGAACAGGGGCGTGGCAGTTTCCGCGCGCAGGCTGTGTCACAGAAAACGCGTAAAAAGAGTACTTCAGCGAGGGCTTCCCATAAGGAGGCCAAAAAAGTCGCCGCGGCCAGCCGTAGCGCATCCAAGGGTCGGACCGCGACGAAGGCGCCGGCTGCAAAGTCCTCGAAGAACAAAAGAAGCGCAATGCCTAACAAGACTGCCAAACCGGCCGCGAAAGCGACCGCTGCCAAGCCTGCTGCCGCCAAGCCTTTGAATGTCAAGCCTGTGACTGCCAAGGCCCCCGCTGCCAAGCCCGCCGCGACGAAGGCCCCTGTTGCCGTTGCGCCCGCCAAGGCTCCCGTCGCCGCCAAGCCGGCTGCCAAGCCCGCGGCTGCGCCGAAGGTCGAGGAAAAGAAGGTCGTGACCCAGCGTCAGGGCTTCAAGGCCAACGAGTTCGTGGTCTATCCCGCTCACGGCGTCGGCCAGATCCTGGCCATCGAGGAGCAGGAGATCGCCGGTGCGAAGCTCGAGCTGTTCGTCATCAACTTCATCAAGGACAAGATGACGCTGCGCGTGCCGACCGCCAAGGTCGCCAATGTCGGTATGCGCAAGCTGTCCGATCCGGCCCTGGTCAAGAAGGCGCTGGAGACGCTCAAGGGCCGCGCCCGCGTCAAGCGCACCATGTGGTCGCGCCGCGCCCAGGAATACGAAGCGAAGATCAATTCGGGCGATATCGTCGCGATCGCGGAAGTCGTGCGCGACCTCTATCGCTCGGAATCGCAGCCCGAGCAGTCCTACTCGGAACGCCAGCTCTATGAAGCGGCGCTCGACCGCCTGTCCCGCGAGATCGCGGTGGTGCAGCACTCGACCGAGACCGAAGCGGTCAAGGAGATCGAGGCGCAGCTCGCCAAGAGCCCGCGCCGCAATGCCAAGGCGGAAGCTGCCGAGGGCGAAGCTGACACGGATGCCGAGGGTGATACCGACGATACCGATGGCGACGACAGCACCGTCGCCGACGAGGCCGCGTAAGTCGGCACCGAACGCAAGCAATCAAAAGCCCGGCCGTTTGGCCGGGCTTTTTGTTTGGCTTCCTGAGGCCGCGGGAGCTCGGCTCTACGCGCCGCGCGGCTGGGTCCAGATCGCGATCGGCTGCTGAATGCCGCGGACCGCCCGCGCCTCTCGCGCTTCCAATGTCTGAAACGTTGTGGCTGCACCGCCCAGCTCGGCCTTCGCCTGGCTGACGAGATCGTCACTTGCCACTAGCGCGCAGCCCAAGGTGCGGGTCAAGGCCTCGAGACGGCTTGCCACGTTGACGGTCGCGCCGATCACGGCAAATTCCAGACAGGTCTGCCCGAGGTCGCCGAGCACCACCGGCCCATAATGCAAGCCAAAGCTCACATGCAGCTTTGGCTCGCCTGACGCTGCCCGCTGATCGTTCCAACTCTCCGCCGCCGCGATCATCGCCTGGGCACATCGCAACGCGTTGCTGGCGTCGTGCTCGCCGGCAAAGGGCGTTCCGAACGTTGCCATCAACCCGTCCCCGAGATATTTGTCGAGCGTGCCGCTATGGCGGAAAACCTCCTGCTCCATCAGTCCGTGGAATTCCCGCAACGTCCGCACAACCTCCTGCGGCGATCGTCCATCGGCAAAGGCCGTGAAGCCGACGATGTCGACGAACAGCACCGCGACGTGTTGCGTGCGCACCTGCTTCAACGGCTCGTCCTGTTTCGACAATTCCGCCACGACATTGGGCGAGAAGTAGCGCGCGAGGTTGCCGCGCTCGCGCTCCACCGCGGCATGCCGGATCAAGAGGACGTTGCTGCGGCGGACCGCGAGCGCCAAGGTCACGGCCACGATCATGAAGACGACGATCTCCTGGACGCGAACGTGGAACACGATCTCGCTCGGCGAGATCATCGCAAACAAGCGCTCATCGTTGCCTGTCGCGGCCGCGATGCGGGCCGTCAGCGCAGGATCGCGATCGGGTTGCCACCAGACCCAAGCGATGCCGATCAACCAGAGCGCAGCCGTCCACACGCCGACCGCAATCACGGTCCGCCAAGTATAGGCCAGTGTGGCGCCTGCAAGCAGGACGAAGAAATAGATGAAGTTGCCGGAATGGTAATGCATCGCGACCGGCCAGTGCGAGGCTCCGAACGGATTGGGAACCACGATGAGGCAGGTCAGCAGCGCCAGGTCGCAGAACAGGAGTGCCAATTCCGGCCGTGACAGGCCGACCCGCCCAACCCGGACCTGGGCCCAGCCGATCAGTGCGAACAAGCCGAGCAGCGCCACGTAGTAGAGCTGCTCCCAGGCCGGGTTGATCACCATGATCAGGCAGCCAATGACGACGAGGGCGACATAGCGCGCCCGCACCGCGAGTTGCAGGCCCTCCCGCTTGGCGGACGTCAGCGCGGCCTGTGCGAACTGAACTGTTTCGGCATCGCGCTCGCTCGGCGCGGGCGAATGCGCAGCCGGCAGGTTGAAGCGCTCGACGAGCATTGTCACGGCAGTCTCCTCGCTTGGGCCTTCAGCCGCTGGTTCGCTGCGCCCTTGCCGAGACGCTGATTTCGTTCCGGCGGCCTTCTCCGTCAGCCGCCGCCGCAACCGACGTCCACCAGTCCCCCAAGGCATCGATCAAGGGCACGAGCGCGTGACCGGCGGAGGTCAGATCGTACTCCACGCGCAGCGGATATCCGCCGAATTCGGTGCGGCTGACGATGCCGGCGTCCTCCAGCTTGCGAAGCTCGAGCGCGAGCATCCTGTGTGAGATGGTCGGATTATCGCGGCGCAGATCGCTGAAGCGCTTGGTGCCTTGCTTCAAATAATAGATCAGCAGAGTCGGCCAGCGACCGCTCAGAATCTGCATCACTTCCTCGATGGGACATCTCGACACGAGATCCTTCATCGGTGCCTCCAGGTTACAAAAAAGTTCGTAATTTACTTGATGCGGCGAGCGGCTAGGGTCGCATCACCGCTGCGCAGCGTGATCATCAGAAATCACGGAGAATGGATCATGGACCCAATTCTACTCTACGGCTTCCCGAAGGGAAGCTCCATGGGGCTCGTTGCGGCTCTCGAATGGCTGGGCAAGCCATATCGGCTGTGTCGGGTCGATATGTTGGGCGAGATGCGAAACCCGTCATACGCCCGTATCAATCCGCGACACGAGACGCCGGTCTTCATCACCGAGCAGGGCGAGGTGCTGACGGAAACGATGGCGATCGCGGCCTGGCTAGAGGCCAGGGATGTCGAACGGCGCATCAGCTTCGATCCGCTGTCACGGCAATCCGATCGCATGCATCAGCTCATGGCGTTCGTGAATACCGGTTTCACCGCCGCCTTCGCGCCGCTGTGGGCCGCATTGGAAGCCGAAGCCATGGAGCCTGCCGCGAAGTCGGTCCTGCGCGCCTTTGGTACAGCAAGGGTCATCGAGCGTCATGACAAGCTCGAAGCGATGATCGAAGCGCAACAATTCCTGCTCGGGGAGCGGCCGACCCTCGCCGACGCCGTGCTCGTCGGCGTCGCACGCTGGCTCGACTTCCACGCGGTCGCGGAGAGGAGCCGCTGGCCGAAGCTGGCGGCACTGCGCGCACGCCTCGAGTCCGATCCCGCGGTCCTCTACGCCACCGCTCTGGAGGACGGCGGGTCTGATCCGGGAACGGGATCGTGCACAGGCCACGTCGCGCTGGCCGAATTGATCGCGCAGTTCGGCAAATAGCGGCCGGTGCGCACGCCTCGTCCTTCGAGACGGCGTTGACGCGCCTCCTCAGGATGAGGCTCATCAGCATCAGTGCTCGTTGAAAACTGCTGCCGCGCACTCCGCACTCATCCTGAGGAGCCCGCTTAAAGCGGGCGTCTCGAAGGATGGGCCGCAGGGAATGCTCTCAAATGGCGATAGCGCTCCTACTTCACCGGCCGCTTCTCGAGCTTCCTCGCCAGCGTCCGCCGGTGCATGCCCAGCCGGCGGGCCGCTTCCGAGATGTTGAAGTCGGTCTCGATCAAGGTCTGGTGGATGCGTTCCCATTCCAACGTCTTGATCGAGGTCGGCCGCGAATCGAGCGCGACCTCGGCGTTGCCTTCGGCCTTGTGGAAGGCGGCCTCGATGTCGTCGGTGTTCGACGGCTTTGCCAGATAGTGGCAGGCCCCCAACTTGATCGCCTCGACCGCGGTGGAGATGCTGGCAAAGCCGGTCAGCACCACGATCAGCATGTCCGGGTCATGCGTGTGCAGGAGCTCGACGCAGGCAAGGCCCGAGGCGCCGCCGAGCTTGAGGTCGACCACGGCATGACCGAAAGAGCGTTCCTCCAGCACCTGGCGCACCTCCTCGATCGAGGCGGCGAGTACCACCTCGTAGCCGCGGCGCTCGAACGAGCGCTTCAGCGTGCGGGCAAAACCCGCATCGTCCTCGACGACGATCAGCGAACGGTCAGGCGTCAAAATTCCCTCCGATCGCCAATGTTGCGAGCGGCAGCGTGAGGCGCACCGTGGCGCCGCGCTTCCTGTGGTTCTTGGCGCTCACGGTGCCCCCCAATTTGCGCACGACGTTCACCACCAGGAACAGGCCGAGCCCGCCGCCGGCACGACCCTTGCTCGACTGGTAGGGCTTCCCCAGCTGCGCCAGCATCTCCGGCGCAAAGCCCGGGCCGCGGTCGGAGATCGACAGCACGAGATTGTCGCCTTCGCGCTCGGCGACGAGCTCGACCCACTCGCGCGAGACCTCATAGGCGTTGTCGAGCACGTTGAAGATCACCTGCTTCAGCGCGACGTCGGAGACGATTGCGACGTCCTCGCCGAAGGTGTTGACGAAGTAGAGCGTGCGGGCGGAGCGCGCATTGCGCCATTCGTCGACCAGCGCGGTGACGAAGGCCGTCACCGTCGTCGGTGAGGAGCCTTCACCGCGCGCTTCGCCCGCCGACACCAGGATGCCTGTCACGATCGACTTGCAGCGCTGCAACGAGGTTTCCATCTCCGCGAGGTCCTCGGCAAGCTCCTGATCGGCGGCAAGATCGGGCATGCGGCGCCAGTCGCTGAGGATTACCGAGAGCGAGGCGAGCGGCGTGCCGAGCTCATGCGCCGCACCGGAGGCGAGCAGGCCCATGCGCACGATATGGTCCTGTTCGGCGGCATGCTGGCGCAGCGCCGCCAGATGCGCGTCGCGCTCGCGCAAATTCCTGTTGATGCGGGTGACGAACACGACGAGCAGCACGGCGTTGAGCACGAAGCCCAGGAGCATGCCTGTTACGGTGAGCGTATAGGTCTCGCTCAACGGATTGGGCGGCAGATCGAGCGGCCGGTAGGCCAATGTCAGCCAGACGAAGCTGGCGCAGGTCAGCGCCACCAGCGACCAGGTCGATCGGGCATCGAGCAGCACCGCACCGAGCGTCACCTGGAGCAGGAACAGCGAGGTGAAGGGATTGGTGGCGCCGCCGGAGAGATAGAGCTGCGCGGTCAGCGCGGCGACGTCCAGTATCAAGGCGACCAACAGCTCGTTGTTGGTGATCGCAGCGCGATGGCGCACCCAGACCAGGCTGGAGACGTTGAGCAGCACCAGCGCGCCGATCACCGCGCCCATCCGCTCCAGCGGCAGGGGGATGCCGAGGCCGAAATGCACGGCACCGATGGTCACGATCTGGCCGACCACCGCGGTCCAGCGCAGCTGGATCAGCAGCGCCATGTTCTTGCGGTTGGTCTCGTCCTCGGTCGGCATGGTGCCGATCAGCTCGCTGCGCGCGTCGGCCTGCGATTGCAGCATGACGGCTTGCCCGTCACGCCCAAGCGTCTGGGAAAGCGTTTTCCCGTCGTCAGGTCGGCTCGACGATCGTTCCAGCATCTGATCCCGTCCTGCGGGCGTCGGCATCCGAGCCGCCGGCCTTGTCGTGGACGAAGCGCTTGCGACGGAACAGCCCGCCGCCGAATATGACGAAAAGTCTGCCGGCCAGCATGAAAACCAGGGCAAACCACGTCAGCGCGTAGATCAGGTGGTTATTGGGAAAGCGGATCACGGTCAATCCGCCGATTGGGCCGCCGGCGATTTGTGATCCGGCGTCGGCGTCCACGAAGAAGGGCGCGACCTCGCGAAGACCGCGCGCCGCCGCAATGGCGGCGACGTCCCGCGAGTACCAGCGGTTGTGCTGGGGCACGTTGGTCCGCAAGAAGCCGCCCTTCGGCTCGGTGATGCGCAGGAGGCCGGTGATCTCGACTCGACCTTGCGGATTGCCGTCCCGGCGCGTCGATGCGTCGCGGCGCTCGGACGGCACGAAGCCGCGATTGATCAGGACCAGCATGCCGTCGTCGCGCGCAAGCGGCGTCAGCACCCAATAGCCGGGGCCTTCCTCGGTGACGGCCTGAACCAGCGTCTCGCTCTCATGCAGGAAGCGCCCGCTGAGGCTGACGTGCCTGTATTCGTCATTTGCGGCGCTGACGGTGGACCACGCCGCGGGCGAGGGAATCGGCTGAGCCGGCGCGTGGACGCGCTGCTCGACCCGGTCGATCAGCGCCAGCTTCCAGGCGCGGCGCTCGATCTGCCAGACGCCGAGCGCGATCAGAAGCACGAAAGTAATGAGCGACAGGATCGTGAGCCACAAGGACGGCGACCGCGCAGCCTTGCTGCGCGCATCTCCGTCCTCACCCGTCACGGTCCCGGTTTCGCTCACTTCATGCCGCTCATCTGGTGCATCGGCATCATGTTGCTGTTGAGGTGGCTCATCACCCACAGCGAACCCGACAGTGCGATCACCACCATCACGATGGTGAAGATCAGCGCCATCATGGTCCAGCCGTTCTCGGAGGTCGTGTTCATGTGCAGGAAGTAGACCATGTGCACGACGATCTGCACGATTGCGAAGGCCATGATCACCAGCGCGGTGATCTGCTTGCTCGGCAGCGCGCCGCTCATCACCAGCCAGAACGGGATCGCGGTGAGCACGACCGAGAGCACGAAGCCGAGCATGTAGCCCGAGAACGTGCTGTGGGCGTGGCCGCCCTCGTGGTGATGGTCGTGCGCGCCGGCTGCGTGGGTATCGGTGCTCATCGCAGAACTCCCAGGAGATAGACGAAGGTGAAGACGCCGATCCAGACCAGGTCGAGGAAGTGCCAGAACATCGACAGACACATCAGGCGGCGGCGGTTGGCCTCGATCAGGCCGAACTTTCCGACCTGCACCATCAGCGTCACCAGCCAGATCAGGCCGCAGGTGACGTGCAGGCCGTGGGTGCCGACCAGGGTGAAGAAGGCGGAGAGGAAGGCGCTGCGCTGCGGCGTGGCGCCCTCGTGGATCATGTGGGCGAACTCGAAGAGCTCGATGCCGATGAAGGCGAGGCCGAACAGGCCGGTGATCGCGAGCCAGATTTGCGTCTGCGCGACCTTGTTCTGCTGCATCGTCAGCATCGCAAAGCCGTAGGTGATCGACGACAGCAGCAGCATCGAGGTGTTCACCGCGACCAGGGTGAGGTCGAACAGGTCCTTCGGCGCGGGGCCGGCGGCATAGTTGCCGCCGAGCACGCCGTAGGTGGCGAACAGGATCGCAAAGATGAGACAGTCGCTCATCAGATAGATCCAGAAGCCGAGCGAGGTGCTCCAGCCTTCCGGATGCGAATGCTCGTCGGCGAGGTAGAAGACCGGTTCGCCGGTCTGCGAGGGATGAACAGCGGCAGTCATTTACTTGGCTCCGGCGAGCAGCTTGGTGCGCGCGTCCTCGGTCCGGATGACGTCGTCAGCCGGAATGTCGAAGTCGCGGTGATAGTTGAAGGTGTGGCCGATCCCGACGGCGAGCATCGCGATGAAGCTCAGGGCGGCGAGCCACCACATGTACCAGACGAGAGCAAAGCCCATCGCGGTGGCGAAGCCGGCGAGGATGATGCCGGTGCCGGTGCTGCTGGGCATGTGGATCGGCTTGAACCCGGTGAGCGGACGCTGATAGCCGCGCCGCTTCATGTCCCACCACGCGTCATTGTCGTGAACGACCGGGGTGAAGGCGAAGTTGTAGTCCGGCGGCGGCGAGGACGTCGCCCATTCCAGCGTGCGCGCGTCCCAGGGATCGCCGGTGACGTCCTTGAGCTGCTCGCGCTTGAGCAGGCTGACCGCGAACTGCATCAGCATCGCGAGGATGCCGAGGAAGACGAACACGGCACCGATCGCGGCGATGATGAACCAGATCTGCAGGGACGGATCGTCGAACACGCGCAGGCGGCGGGTCACGCCCATCAGGCCGAGCACGTAGAGCGGCATGAAGGCCAGGTAGAAGCCCGTGACCCAGAACCAGAACGACATCTTGCCCCAGAACGGATCGAGCTTGAAGCCGAACGCCTTCGGAAACCAGTAGTTGATGCCGGCGAACGCGCCGAACACCACGCCGCCGATGATCACGTTGTGGAAGTGCGCGATCAGGAACAGGCTGTTGTGCAGTACGAAGTCGGCCGGCGGCACCGCGAGCAGCACGCCGGTCATGCCGCCGATCACGAAGGTCAGCATGAAGGCGATGGTCCACATCATCGGCAGCTCGTAGCGGATGCGGCCGCGATACATCGTGAACAGCCAGTTGAACATCTTCGCGCCCGTCGGGATCGAGATGATCATCGTGGTGATGCCGAAGAACGAGTTGACGCTGGCACCCGAGCCCATCGTGAAGAAGTGGTGCAGCCACACGAGGTAGGACAGGATGGTGATGACCACCGTGGCGTAGACCATCGAGGTGTAGCCGAACAGCCGCTTGCCCGAGAAGGTCGAGGTGACCTCGGAGAAGATGCCGAAGGCCGGGAGAACCAGGATGTAGACTTCGGGGTGGCCCCAGATCCAGATCAGGTTCACGTACATCATCGGGCTGCCGCCGAAATCGTTGGTGAAGAAGTTGGTGCCGACGTAGCGGTCGAGCGACAGCAGCGCGAGCACCACGGTCAGGACCGGGAAGGAGGCGACGATCAGCACGTTGGTGCAGAGCGAGGTCCAGGTGAACACCGGCATCTTCATCATGGTCATGCCGGGGCAGCGCAGCTTGACGATGGTGCAGATCAGGTTGATGCCGGATAGCGTCGTGCCGACGCCGGCGACCTGCAGCGCCCAGATGTAATAGTCGACGCCGACGTCGGGACTGTAGCCGATGTTCGACAGCGGCGGATAAGCCAGCCAGCCGGTGCGGGCGAATTCGCCGATGAACAGCGAGGCCATCACCAGCACCGCGCCGCCGACCGTCATCCAGAAGCTGAAATTGTTCAGGAACGGGAACGAGACGTCGCGCGCGCCGATCTGCAGCGGCACGACATAGTTCATCAGGCCGGTGACCAGCGGCATCGCCACGAAGAAGATCATGATCACGCCGTGGGCGGTGAAGATCTGGTCGTAGTGATGGGCGTTGAGATAGCCTTCGGAGCCGTTGAACGCGAGCATCTGCTGGCCGCGCATCATCAGCGCGTCGGCAAAGCCGCGCAGCAGCATCACGATGCCGAGGATCATGTACATGATGCCGATGCGCTTGTGGTCCACCGTGGTGAACCATTCGCGCCAGAGATAGCCCCAGAGGCGGAAATAGGTGAGGGCGCCGAGCAGCGCGGCGCCGCCGAGCGCGACCACCACGAACGTGCCGACGACGATCGGCTCGTGCAGCGGCAGCGATTCGAGGCCGAGCCGGCCGAAGATGAGCTTGAGAAGGTCAGGAGACATGCGCGTTCTCTTTAGGAATCTGACTTCAGGAATCGGACTTGGGACGCTGTCCGAGGAAGAAGGACGAGGACTTCAGCGGCGTGAACGACGGCCGCTTCAGGCCGGCACCCAGGAGCGGCGCGAAATCGGTCGGAGCCTTGATCGAGGCGGTGGTCTGCCCCTGCGGCGCATCCGGCGTGCAGGTGCCGGCGACGAAGGTCGGCTCGGGTCCGAGCACCGTGCCGCGGCGGGCATACTTGTCGTAGGCGAGCGGCAGGGTGTTGTTCAGGCCCTGATGGCCGTTGCCGCCCTTGGCGTCGATCGCCATCATCTCGCTTTGACACATCTTGCCGGTCTCGACGCACATGTTGAGGATCAGGCGGTAGAGATCGGCATCGACGGTGCCCCAGCGCCGCACCGGCTCGTTGTGGCTGGGCTTCTCCAGCTGGAGATATTCGGCGCGGCCGAGCGAGCCGCCGGCCGACTTGGCGCTGGCGATCCAGGCGTCAAAACCCTTGTCGTCGAGCCCCTTGAAGTTGAAGTGCATGCCGGAGAAGCCGGCGCCGCTATAGTTCGCCGAAAAACCCTTGTAGGTGCCGGCGTGGTTGACGACGGCGTGGAGCTTGGTCTCCATGCCCGGCATCGCATAGATCTGGCCGGCGAGCGCGGGGATGTAGAACGAGTTCATCACCGAGGACGCAGTGATGCGGAAGGTGATCGGGCGATCGACCGGAGCTGCGAGCTCGTTGACGGTGGCGATGCCGTAGTCCGGGTAGATGAAGAGCCACTTCCAGTCGAGCGCGACGACGTCGACCTCGAGCGGGGCCTTGGACTTGTCCACCGCGCGCTCGGCATGAATGCGGCCGAGGGTGCGATAGGGATCGAGCAGATGCGTGCCCATCCAGGTCAGCGCGCCCAGGCAAATGATGATGAGAAGCGGCGCCGACCAGATCACCAGCTCGAGCTTGGTCGAGTGATCCCAGTCCGGCTCGTAGCGGGCCTCGGTGTTGGACTGGCGGTAGCGCCAGGCGAACAGCACCGTCAGCGCCATCACGGGCACGACGATCAGCAGCATCAGGATGGTGGAGATGATGACGAGGTCGCGCTGTTGCGCTGCGATATCGCCGGCTGGCGCCAGCACGACATAGTCGCAGCCGCTGAGCGCAGCAGCCAGAGGTAGTAGCGCCAGGATCTTGAGACGAGACACGGGCCGAGCCTTATGAGAATGAGTTTCCTTTGCGGGGCCAAGCGGTAGCTGCGGCGCAACAATCCGGACATTGGACAATTTGTCCAATGTTGCAGTGCGGGAGCTTGCGCCAGACAGGGTCAGATTGCCTGGCGCCCCGCCGGGCGGTCAGCTTTGGTTTTCAGGACGTTAAGGGCGCACGAATGGCGACGGCACAGACCCCCGCAATGGCAAACCTCCACACGGGCGAGCACGGCCACGACCAGGCCAGTCCCGGCGAGATCGCCATCGGCGTCATCATCGGCCGTACCTCGGAATTCTTCGACTTCTTCGTCTTCGCGATCGCCTCGGTGATCGTGTTTCCGCGCCTGGTGTTTCCGTTCGCGAGCGAGCTGACCGGGACCCTCTATTCCTTCATGGTCTTCGCGCTGGCCTTCATGGCCCGTCCGATCGGCACCGTCATTTTCATGACGATCGACCGGGAATACGGCAAGACGGCCAAGCTGATCTCGGCGCTATTCCTGCTCGGCACCGCCACCGTCGCGCTCGCGTTCCTGCCCGGATATCAGGAGATCGGCGTCGCCGCGATCTGGCTGCTGGCGCTGGCGCGCATCGCGCAGGGTCTGGCCTGGGGCGGCGCCTGGGACGGCATGGCTTCGCTGCTGGCGCTGAATGCGCCGGCCTCGCAGCGCGGCTGGTACGCGATGGTGCCGCAGCTCGGCGCCCCGCTCGGGCTGATCGTGGCGAGCGCGCTGTTCGCCTATTTCGCCGGCCTCCTCTCGGCCGATGACTTCTTCGACTGGGGCTGGCGCTATCCGTTCTTCGTCGCCTTCGCCATCAATGTCGTCGCGCTGTTCGCGCGTCTGCGCATGGTGACGACGGAAGAATACGCTACGCTATTCGAGACCCGCGAACTCCAGCCGGCGCGGATCTCAGAGACGGTCGCGCGCGAAGGCCAGAACATCATGCTAGGGGCCTTCGCGCCGCTGGCGAGCTTCGCGCTGTTTCACATGGTCACGGTGTTCCCGCTGTCCTGGGTGTTCCTGTTCACCCACGAAAGCCCGGTGCGCTTTTTGATCATCGAGATCGTCGCCGCCGTGTTCGGCGTCGCCGCGATCGTGGCCTCCGGCATCATTGCCGACCGCGTCGGGCGCAAGTCGCTGCTGATGGGATCGGCGATCGCGATCGCAGTCTATAGCGGCTTCGCGCCGCAGCTGCTCGACGCCGGCGCGTTCGGCGAGACCATCTACATGGTGATCGGCTTCATCCTGCTCGGCCTGTCCTTCGGCCAATCCTCCGGTGCTATCGCCTCGAACTTCCGGCAGGCCTATCGCTATACGGCGTCGGCGCTGACCTCCGACATGGCCTGGCTGTTCGGCGCCGGCTTCGCCCCGCTGGTCGCACTGCTGCTCGCCACCAATCTTGGCGTCATCGCCTCGGGTGCGTATCTGCTGTCCGGCGCGTTCTGGACCCTGCTCGCGCTCTGGCTCAGCGGCCAGCGCGAGGCGGGGGACATGGACGCAGGGCGCTGATCACGCAGCGCATGCAGGGTGGGCAACGGCGCTGGTGGCGCCGGGCCCATCTCACCCCTGCCGCTGCCGCAACAGCGCTTCGACATCCAGCCGCTTGGTGAACATCGCGAGCTTCCCGTCAGGCCCGAACGGCCATTGCTCCCGCGGCTTGTCCCAATACAGCTCCACGCCGTTCTGGTCGGGATCACGCAGGTAAAGCGCCTCGCTGACGCCATGGTCGCTGGCGCCATCGAGCGCAATCCCGGCCGTGAGCACCCGATGCAGCGCATCCGCCAGCGCAGGGCGCGTCGGAAACAGGATCGCGGTGTGATAGAGCCCGGTCGCATCAGGCGGCGGCGGTGAGCCGCCCTTGCTCTCCCAAGTGTTGAGCCCGATGTGGTGGTGATAGCCGCCGGCCGCGATGAAGGCCGCCCCCGAGCCCATCCGCTGCATCAGCTCGAAGCCGAGCACGCCGCAATAGAAGCCGAGCGCACGATCGAGATCGGCGACCTTGAGGTGGACGTGGCCGATCCTGGTGCCGGCAGGAATGGTGGGGCTTTGCGACATGTGAATGCTCCCTCGAAAACATGCACGTAAGCCCCGCTGGAGCCAGTGCTACGGCCAAACTCGAAACCCATCGTTTCTGAATGGGAAACTAAGCCAGCTCCGACACCTCGCCCTCGGGCAGGCCGAACTCGAACGTGTTCAGCGTCATCGACACCAGCGTGTAGTAGCCGCACAGCCCGATGACCTCGACGACGCCGCGCTCGCCGAGCAGCTTGACCGCTTCGTCGTAGAGACCTTTCTCGACGCCGTGGCCCTCGTGCAGCGACTTCGCGAGATCGTAGATCATCTTCCCCATGGGATCGTCGAAATCGGGGGTGCGGCGGTCGCGGATCGCATCGATGATCTCGCCCTTCATGCCGCCGGCGAGCGCGAGGCGCTTGTGCGCGTACCATTCGTAATGCGCGGTCCAGTGCCGCGCCGTCACCAGGATCGCGATCTCCGACAGCTTGGCCGGGAAGATCGTGTCGAAGCGCATGACCTCGCCGAGCCGCGTGGCGTGCCGGGCCATCTCGGGACTATTGAGCCAAGCCATCATCGGAGGCGGCGGCTTGCCGCGCTTGCCGGCGATCGACTCGTCATAGGTCTGCCGCTGGCTCTCGTTCATTTCGCCAGGCGAAAGAAGTTTTAGGCGCATTGTCGTTTCCTCTTTGTTTTCAAAGCTCGCCGCAGCAATGACTATAACCGATAAGTGGTTGAATTCCGCGGGGGCTTGGCCCAGACTCGCTGGCAACAATTCGAATGTTGGGTGATGGAAACGACCAATGACCGATCTCAAAACCAGCGATTCCGAATCCGCCGATCTCGAAACATTCCGCAACGAGACCCGCGCCTGGCTAGAAGCCAATTGCCCGCCGGAGATGCGCAAGCCCGCAACGTCCGATGCCGACGTGTTCTGGGGCGGACGCAACGCGAAATTCTCGTCCGAGCCGCAGCGCATCTGGTTCGAGCGCATGCGCGACAAGGGCTGGACCGTGCCGGATTGGCCGCGGGAATATGGCGGTGGCGGCTTGAGCGCGGCCGAGCACAAGGTGCTGCGCGCCGAGATGGCGCGGATCGGCGCCCGGCCGCCGCTGTCGAGCTTCGGCATCTGGATGCTCGGGCCGGCGCTCTTGAAGTACGGCAACGAGGCTCAGAAGAAGGAGCATCTGCCGAAGATCGCCGCGGGCGAGATCCGTTGGTGCCAGGGCTATTCGGAGCCGAACGCCGGTTCCGACCTCGCTTCGCTCCAGACCCGCGCCGAGAGCGATGGCGACGACTTCATCATCAATGGCCAGAAGATATGGACGTCCTACGCCAATTACGCCGACTGGATCTTCTGCCTGGTCCGCACCGACCCGGCCGCGAAGAAGCATGACGGCATCAGCTTCATCCTGTTCGACATGGCCTCGAAGGGCGTCTCGACCAAGCCGATCCTGCTGATCTCGGGCTACTCGCCGTTCTGCGAGACCTTCTTCGACAATGTCCGCGTGCCGAAGTCGCATGTCGTCGGCACCATCAACCGCGGCTGGGACGTCGCGAAATATCTGCTCCAGCACGAGCGCGCGATGATCTCGGGGATGGGCGAGCGCGGCGTCGGCCGGCCGCTCGGCCAGATCGCGGCCGATTCAGTCGGCACCGATGGGCAGGGCAGGCTCGACGACGCCATGCTGCGCGGGAAGATCGCCAGCTTCGACGTCGATGAAGCCGCGCTGGCGGCCTGCGCCGAGCGCGCGGTCGATCTCGCCAAGGCCGGCCAGGCGCATCCGGCGTTCTCCTCGGCGATGAAATATTACGGCACCGAGCTCAACAAGCGCCGCCACGAGATCCTGATGTCGGCGGGCGGCGTCGATGCGCTGGAATGGGAGAGCGAGCGCTCCAGGCAGGGCGCCCGCCCGCGCGCCTGGCTGCGCACCAAGGCCAACTCGATCGAAGGCGGCACGTCCGAGGTCATGCTCGGCATCGTCGCCAAGCGCATCCTGGACCTGCCGGGGGCGTGAGGTTTCCGTCATTCCGGGGCGCGACGAAGTCGCGAGCCCGGAATCCATTCATCCTCCCCCTCTGCCGCCCGATGGATTCCGGGCCTGCGCCTGCGGCGCATCCCGGAATGACGAACCAGATAGATTTCGAATCGGAAACACGCACATGGCCCTCGTCCTCACCGAAGAACAATCCATGCTCCGCGACTCCGCGCGCGGGCTGATCAGCGACAAGGCGCCGGTGTCGCACCTGCGTCACTTGCGCGACAGCAAGGACCCCACCGGCTTCTCCAGGGAGCTCTGGCATGCCTTCGCCGAGCTGGGTTTTGCCGGCTTGCTCGTGCCGGAAGAGTTCGGCGGCAGCGGTCTCGGCTTTGTCGAGGCCGGAATCATCATGGAGGAGATCGGCCGCACCTTGATGCCATCGCCTTTCCTTGCGACGTCAGTGGTGGCGGCATCAGTGCTGACCCGTGCCGGCAATGCCGCGCAGAAATCGGAATATCTGTCGAAGATCGCAAACGGCTCGCTGCTCGCGACGCTCGCGATCGACGAGGGCGCCAAGCATCGCCCGCTGCAGACCAGCCTCAAGGCCGCGCGCGCCGGCAACGGCTTCAAGCTATCGGGCGCCAAGGCGTTGGTGGTCGACGGTCATGTCGCCGATCTCCTCATCGTCGCCGCGCGCACCGCGGGCTCTGCCGGCGAACGCGAGGGCCTGACGCTGTTCCTGGTCAACCCCAAGGCCAAGGGCATTGCGATCGAGCGGACCATCATGGTCGATGCGCACAATGCGGCGCGGATCGAGTTCGCCAATGTCGAGGTCACCGCCGACAGCGTGCTCGGCGAGGTCGACCAGGCGGCCGGCCTGCTCGATGGCGTGCTCGATATCGGCCGCGGCGCGGTCGCCGCCGAAATGGTCGGCCTCAGCGACGAGGTGTTTGGCCGCACCGTCGAGTATCTGAAGAGCCGCAAGCAATTCGGCAAGCTCATCGGCGAATTCCAGGCGCTGCAGCATCGCGCCGCCGAGCTCTACATCGACATCGAGATCACCCGTGCCGCCACCATGAAGGCGCTGCAGGCGCTCGATGCCGACCTTGCCAAGGCCGCACCCGCCGTCGCCGTCGCCAAGGCGCGCGCCGGCACCACCGCCACGCGGGCGGTGCAGGAAGGCGTGCAGATGCACGGCGGCATGGGCATGACCGACCAGTTCGACATCGGCTTCTTCATGAAGCGCGCCCGCGTCTGCGAGGAGCTGTTCGGCGATGCGAACTACCACACCGAGCAGCTGGCGCGCGCGCGGGGGTATTGAGATGCTCTCGTAGGGTGGGTTAGCACTGCAGAAGCGCGAAGCGCATCTGCAGTGCGTAACCCACCATCTTCGTCCGGCAAACGCGGAAGCATGGTGGGTTACGCCGAGCAATTGCGCTTAGCGCAATTGCAAGGCTAACCCACCCTACGACGTTCGCCGGAGACACCCCTTACCGCATCGGCGGTGCGTACTGCACGCCGCCTGCGTTCCACAGCTGGTTCATGCCGCGCGGGATCTTCAGCTTCGACTTCTCGCCGATGTTGCGATCGTACATCTCGCCGTAATTGCCGACGTGGCGGATGATGCGCGCGGCCCAGTCCTTGGTGAGGCCGAGCTGCTCGCCGTAGCGGCCTTCGGTGCCGACGAGGCGCATCACCTCCGGCTTCTTCGACTTCAAGGCCTCGTCGATGTTCTCCGAGGTCACGCCGAGCTCCTCGGCGTTGATCATCGCGTAAAGCGTCCACTTCACGATCATCATCCAGTCGTCGTCGCGCTGGCGCACCACGGGGGCGAGCGGCTCCTTGGAGATCATGTCCGGCAGGATCATGTGGTCGCCGGGCTTCGTCAGGTTCAGCCTGAGAGCATAGAGCTGAGAAACGTCGGCGGAGAACGTGTCGCACTTGCCGGTGTCGTACGCCTTCACCACGTCGTTGAGGTTATCGAACTTCACCTCTTCATACTTCATGTTGTTGATGCGGAAGTAATCGGCGACGTTGAGTGTCGTCGTGGTTCCGTTCTGCACGCAGACCTTGCTGTCTGCCAGGTCGAGCGAGGTCTCCTTGTTGCGCGTGCGCGGCACCATGAAGCCGACGCCGTCGTAATAGGCCACGGCCGGGAAATACAAATCGTAGTCGAGCTCGCGCGCCATGCTCCAGGTCGTGTTGCGCGAGAGGATGTCCACCTTGCGGCTCTGCAGCTCCTTGAAACGCTCGTTGGCGTCGAGCGGAACGAACTTCGCCTTGCCGGGGTCGTTGAAGATCGCAGCGGCCACCGCGCGGCAGAAATCGACGTCGAAGCCGGTCCAGTTGCCCTTGTCGTCGGGGATCGAGAAGCCCGGCAGGCCCTTGTTGACGCCGCACAGCACCTCGCCGCGGCGAACCGTGCGCCTCAGGGTGCGGGTGTCGTAAAACTCGTAAATGATCGCGCCGATGGCGACCAGCACGGCGATGGCGACCCCGATCAGCAGGCCGCCACGAAAAGTGCGCATCATGTTGCTCTCTCGAAAAATCGGGAAAAGGAATCAGGCGAGGACGGAGTGCATGATCCGGATCCGGACGACCGCGTTGGCGCAAGGCACGCTGCGGCCGTCCGAAGCAATCATGCCGGGATCATGAACCTTAGAGCTCGGGCTTCTGCCGGATGACCACCTTGGTGCCGACAGGGACGCGATCGTAGAGGTCGGCGACGTCGGCGTTGACCAGGCGGAAGCAGCCCGAGGACACCTTGGTGCCGATCGTGTCGGGTCGGTTGGTGCCGTGGATGCGGTAGACGGTGGTGCCGAGATACATGGCGCGGGCGCCCAGCGGATTGCCGGGTCCGCCGGCCATGAAGCGCGGCAGATAGGGCTGGCGCTGGATCATCTCCGGCGGCGGCGTCCAGTCCGGCCACTCCTTCTTGTTGGTGATGGTCACCAGCCCCTGCCACTGGAAACCGTCGCGGCCGACGCCGATGCCATAGCGGATGGCGCGCCCGCCGGGCTGCACCAAATAGAGGTGACGTTCGGCCGTCGAGACGATGATGGTGCCCGGCGGTTCGGTGGTGCGGAAGTAGACCACCTGCTTCTGCCATTCCGGCTCGAGCTGGTATCCGTCATCGGCGATCAGGCCCGGCTCGTCGCCGCGGTCCGGCTGCTGGGCGAAGGCGTGCGGTGTGGACAGCACCAGTCCCATCGCAGCCACGAAAATCCCGGTCAGGCGACGAAAATCCGTCATTCAAGCTCTCCCCGCTGCCACACAGCGCAAATCATTCGGAACCATCAAACCTGAGGGGCAAGTTCATGGCAAGTTGATGGCGCGCCCTCCTGGCATGTCACGAGAATGCTTTGGTTTTTTGACGGGCTCGGCGCAATGCCACGAACAGGGGATGGCGCGAAAAGCATAGGTGGTACCGCAGTGGTGGTCCGCTCCCTCCCCCGCTTGCGGGGGAGGGTTGGGGAGAGGGTGCTTCCGCAATGGGACACTCCCCCAGAGGATAGAACCCTCACCCGCCGCTACGCGGCGACCTCTCCCGCAAGCGGGAGAGGCTTAGATCGAACGCGTGGTGAGATCGAGGTCGACAATTTGCGCCAGCTAAATCTTGTCGCTCTCCGCCGGGATCCTGAGCCGCCGCACGATCTCCGCCGCGACGGCGCGGGCTTCGACGCGCGAGCCGATGCGGGGGCTGCGAAACCGCCGCCCCGAATGCAGCCGGATCACCACGATGCAATGCTCGTCCTCGGAGCGGCCGCGGCGCTCGACCGTGATCGTTTTCACGTCGGGTCCGGCGATGCGGTCGGCGCGCAGGCTGCCGTCGCCCCACAGGCGCTCGACGCGAATATCGTTCGGCCCGATGATCCAGAACGCGCCAGTCGCAAGGTTGGCATAGCGATAGACGGCGAATGCGGCGATCGCGCCCAGCGGCAGCAGCAGGATATCAACATGGCTCGGCGAGAGGCCGCGCCACAGCTTGTAAGCATAGGGGGCCGCGGACAAAGCCACCGCGATCAGTGCGACGATGCGGATCTCCCGTGCAGGAAACGCCTCGAGAGGCTCGCCGAGATGCATCTCGGGATTGCTGGCATCGAGCGGGTTCCTCGGCGCCTCGACATTGGGAACGTCGAAATGCGCCGCGATCCACTCCACGGTGTCGCGGACATGGGTGACATCGGAAATCGGCGGCGAGGTCAGCCGCTCGCCCGAGGCTAGGGTGAAGACGAGCTGGAAGCGGGCCTTCACCCGCTTGCTGCCGGGGACCTGTAGCGCGGCGATCTCGTCCTTGCCGACGAGGCGCGTCCGGAGCTTTCCGAACGGCCGCTGCCGGCCGATCAGGATCTCGTCCGGCGTGATGATCCACACCACCGCCGGCGCCATCATGATGCCGACGACGAACCCGGCCCCCACCAGCAGCGCCACGGACGATATCGCGATTTCCAGGACGTCCTTCGTGAACAGTCCCGGCGTGAAGCAGAGTGCGACGGCAGCCGCACAGCCGGCCACGACCAGCCGCTGCGCGATCGAGGAACCTTCACGAAGGCGGATGTCGGTGCTGGTGGTCGCGTCCATTGCGGGCGGCTGATTGCGTCGGTTGCGAAACTCCACGGACGGCTCCGTGGAGTCAAGCAACAAGGGCGACAACTGCCGCCGCGCGATGGCTGCGCGGCGTCAGCTGCTCGCGTTCAGCAGCTTGGCCACCGTGCGATCGATCTCGTCGTAGCTGCCTTCGCCGGCGTGCTGGAACACGATCTTGCCGCTCTGGTCGACGATGTATTGCGCCGGCCAATATTGATTGCGATAGGCGTTCCAGGTGTTGGACTCATTGTCCTGCGCCACCGGATAGGTGATGCCATGGCGCTTCAGCGCGGCCTGCACGTTGGCGGCGGAGCGCTCGAACGGGAATTCCGGCGTGTGCACGCCGACCACGACGAGGCCTCGATCCCGGTACTTGGCGTAGAGGCCGGTGACATGCGGCAACGTGTTGACGCAGTTGACGCAGCCATAGGTCCAGAAATTGACCAGCACGACCTTGCCGCGGAGATCGGCGATATGAAGCGGCTTCGAGTTGAACCAGTTGGTGATGCCGGTGAAGTCGGGCGCGGCCTGCTGGTTCGCGGCGGCGGTGACGACAGGCGCGGCGCGTGCGGCCTCGTCGCAGATGCCGGGGATGACGGCGCCGATCACTGTGATGCCGATCAGTGCAGCAGACATTGCGAGCAGCTTGAGAGTCATGGAAAGCGTCCTCCGGTGAAGATGAGGTGGGATCACAGGCCGATCTGGCCGGTGGGGTAGAAGCCGGTGAGCCACGCCACAATCAGCGTGTCGTATTGAAAATAGGCGGCGACCGCGAAGCCGATCACGACGACGCCAAAGCCCTGCTGCAGCCGCGGTGAGATCCGGGCCAGGCTGCGTACGCGCGTGGTCGCGGCCTGTCCGCCGTAGGCTATTCCCAGCATCGGGATCGCAGCGCCAATGGCATAGGCGACCAGCAGCGTGCCGGCCCAGGCAACGTTCTTCGACGTCGCCACCAGCGTCAGGATCGAGCCGAGCACGGGCCCTGCGCAGGGCGTCCAGACCAGTCCCAAGGTGGTGCCGAGGATCAGCCCACCGAGCGCGCCCTCGCGCTGCGTGGCGCCGATGTTGCCGAGATCGAGCCAGCCGTTGATCCGGAGCGACAGCCATTCGAACGGCGCCGGCCACAGCATCAACAGGCCGAAGCCGAGCAGCAGGACCGCTGCCGCCTCGCGCAGCACGTTCGGATCGAAATCGAAGGCCCGCGTGATCGCGCCGAGCGCCAGCGCGACCATCGAGAAGGAAAAGACGAAGCCGAGCGCGATCATCGCGGGTCGCAGATGCCCCGCGCGCCCGATCGAGGCGCCGAGCAGGATCGGCAACATTGGCAGCGTACAGGGCGCCGCGATGGTGAGGATGCCGGCGAGGAGAGCAAAGAGCAGGTCGAGCATGAGGCACTCGTGAGGGAGGTCACGAGGGCTGTTCGCGTGCGGTGGGACGGTCGTTACGCAGCGTCACGGCTTCGTGACGGGGGCTGTTGCTTTGCAGAGCACGGTGGCCGCGGGCTCCCGCCTCTCCCCCTTGCCGGAGAGGCCGGCGCACTCGCAGAGTGCGGCGGGTGAGGGTTCTTTCCTCTGGGGGGAGTGCCCCGTTGCGGAAACACCCTCTCCCCAGCCCTCCCCCGCAACCGGGGGAGGGAGCGCACCGACCGCGGAGCCGGCAACCACTCAGGCCCAAATAAAAACGACCCGGACGGGGCATCGTCCGGGTCGCTGGAGGTCTTGGGAGGTTTAACGAAACCGTATGGGAGCTTTATAGAAGGGAAGTTTTTCCGCCTGATGTTGTCGTTTGTTTCAATTGTTTCGTCGGTGGTAACGCTTCCGTGTCCGGGGAGAGGGCCAAAACGGAGGTCCTATCCCCTTGAAAAAATTGTTGTTAAGCGGCGAAACGGTCGACGCCGGCGCCCTTAAGCAAATCTGCGAGTTGCTTGCGCGCATAGAACATCCGCGTCTTCACCGTGCTCTGGGGGATGCCGATGATCTGGCCGACCTCCTCCACCGACTTCTCGTGGTAATAGACGAGGTTGATGATCTCCCGATGCGCCGGCGACAGCTTCTGCACGCAGGCGCGCAGGATGGCGCTGGTGTCGCTGCGGTCGAGCGAGGTCTCCGGCGTGTCGCAACCATCAGGGATCTGACGCACGTCCTCCTGATCGATGTCCTCGAAGCGGCGCTGGCGCATCGCGGTCAGCGCCTTGAAGCGGGCGATCGAGAGCAGCCAGGTGGACACCTGCGAGCGGCCCTGGAATTGGCCGGCGGTCCGCCACACGTCCAGAAACACCTGGCTGACCAGATCTTCCGCCGTGGTGGCGTCGCGCACGATGCGCAGGATGAATCGGTACACCCGCACATTGTGCCGGCAGTAAAGGATGTGCATGGCCGTCCGGTTGCCGTCGGCAATGCTTGCGAGGAGCATGTCGTCCGAGGTCGCCTGAGCGGCAATGATGCTCTGGCTGGCTTGGGCGTTGATGGCAATGACGTTCGGCATGGACTTGGCTCCCCGTAGCGCCGCAACCGAGCGGCGTTTCCTTGGGTCAAAGTGTTAATGAGCCAACGTTTCGGGACGTCTGCACGAAAAGCGGAAAATGGTTTCGTGCGCCGTCAAATTGTTTCGCCGGACAGGGTGCGACGAAACATTCGGGGCAAAAAACCTTGTGATTTCAACGTACGGAAAATACGGGGGTGGGGATTCGGGGCCGGACGGGCGCGCCGCGGAACGAATTTAGGAGGATTGCGTTTGGTCGCGCCGCACCTACCGCTGTCGTCCCGGGGGCGATAATCTCGTAGCCCGGATGAAGCGCAGCGAAATCCGGGGCAACTCCATCCGCGGCTACAGCACCCCCGGATTGCGCTGTGCTCCATCCGGGCTACGGCAGAGCGGGTTGTGCCGCTCGCCCTACGCCTTCTCGCCCTGCGGCGAGAACAGATAGCCGCCGCCGCGGATGGTGCGGATTACGGCAGGCTTGGCCGGGTCGGGCTCGATCTTGCGGCGGATGCGCATGATGCGCAGATCGACCGCGCGGTCGAAGGCTTCGGCGTCGCGGGCGTTGGCAAGCTCGAGCAGGCGCTCGCGCGACAGCACGCGCTTCGGATTGGCCGCGAACACCTTGAGCAGCCCGAACTCGGATGCGGTCAGCGGATGCTCGTTGCCCTCGTCGTCGCGCAAGGCCTGCGCTTCGAGGTCGAGCCATTTGGTGCCGAAGCGCACCAGCTGCTCCTTGTCCGACTTCGCCGCCGGCGCCTCTGCCGCCTTGGCCGGTCCGCTCCGCCGCAGCACCGAGCGGATGCGCGCCATCAGCTCGCGCAGCTCGCAGGGCTTCGCCACGTAATCGTCCGCGCCGAGCTCGAGGCCGACGACGCGGTCGATCGGGCTCGCGGTCGCCGTCAGCATGATGACGGGCACGTTGATGCGGCTCTTGAGGTCGCGGATGATCGAGAGCCCGTCTTCCTCGGGCATGTTGAGGTCGAGCACGACGAGATCGGGCATGCTGCCCTGGATCGCGGCGCGCAAGGACTTGCCGCCGTCGCACAGCGTCACGGTGAAGCCGTGCATCTTGAGGTAATCGCCGACCATCTCCCGGGCCGGAGCCTCATCGTCGACGATCATGATGTGCTGGCTTTGGGTCATGGGCTTTGCATCATGGGCTTTGCATCATGGGCTTTGACATCACGGCGCTTCAGTCGCAGGGAGGGTGATGGTGAAGGTCGAGCCCTTGCCGGGGCCCTCGCTCTCGGCGGTCACCTCGCCGCCGTGCATGTCGATGATACGCTTGACGATGGAGAGACCAAGTCCCGTCGAGCTCTCCCCGGCAGTCGGCTTGGCCGACAGCCGCTGGAACCGGCCGAACAGCCGGCCGAGGTCCTCCGGCGACAGCCCGGCGCCCTCGTCGCTGACGCTGACGATGGTGTCGCTGCCCTCGTGGACCACGGTGACGTCGATCTTGCCGCCGATCGGCGAGTATTTGATGGCGTTGCTGATGAGATTGTCGATCGCCTCGCGGATGCGGTCGGTGTCGCACATGGTGACGATGTTGGGCGGCGCGGTGACGCTGATCGCCTGCTGCTTGTTGACCGCGAGCGGCTGGTTGGCCTCGGCGACCTCCTTGACCAGGGCGGCGACGTCGACCGGCTCGCGGCGGATGGTGATGTCGAAGGCATCGGCCATCGCGTCCGAGATCAAATGATCGACCATCGTGGTCAGGCGCTTGGTGGCGTCGCGGATGTGGTCGACCTGGGCGACGATCCCGCTTTCCGAGGCGCCGGTCGAGATCAGCTCCTTGAGCATCTCGGTGCGGCCGAGAATGACGCCGAGCGGGTTCTTCAGGTCGTGCGCGACGGTGCCCAGGATCTCGTTCTTGAAGCCGTTGGCGCGCTGCAGCCGCAACCATTGCGCCGAGAGGCGGCGGTTGGCCTGCATCAGGGCGCGGGTGCGCTGGGCGACGCGGTCCTCCAGCTGGGTATTGGCGTCCTGCAGCTGCTGGTAGAGGATGACGTTGTCGAAGGCGATCGAGAGCCTGGAGGAGAAGATCTCGACCAGCGAACGGTCGGTCTCCGACAGCTCGCGCTCGGCCTGGAGGAGCACCACGACCTCGCGGCCCGATCCGGTGCGCAAATAGATCACGCTGCGATGGTCGGCGAACTCGTTCTTGCGGCGCTGGAACGCGGCCTCCACCATCTCGCGCAGCTCGGGGTCGAGCGCCTTCGACGAGGTGGTGCCGATGAAGCGGCTGTAGCAGCCGCTGCCGGCGAGCACCGAGAGCTCGGGATCGATGCCGCCATTGTCGCGCAGCACCAGGATGCCGGCGCAATCGACGTTGAGTAGCGAAGCGAGCTGGGTCAGGACGCCCTCGGCGAGCCGCTGCATCGACTTGAAGTCGTACAGCGTGGACGCCGCATCGATGATGATCTCCAGCCCGCGCCGCGTCTGCACCATGCGCTCGAGCTGCTGATAGGAGCGCAGCGCCGCGGTCAGCGAGGTGAACAGCTTGTCGGCGGTGAGCTCGGTCTTGGCCTTGTAGTCGTTGATGTCGTACTGAACGATGACGCGCCGCTCCGGCGCCTGGCCGGGCTGGCCGGTGCGCAGGATGATGCGCACGGTCTCGTTCCGGATCTCGTTGCGGATGAACTCGACCAGCTCGAGGCCGGCGACGTCGGTCTCCATGATGACGTCGAGCAGCACGGCGGCGACGTCGCGGTGCTCGGCCATCAGCTTGCGCCCTTCGGCCGCGGAATAGGCCGACAGGATCTCCAGGCTCTGGCCGTTCAGGCTGTAGTCCGACAGGGCGAAACGCGTGCCGTCATGCACGGCGGGATCGTCATCGATGACGGCGATCTTCCATTTCCGGGCGTTGCTGTCCTCCGACGCGGTACCGGTGTCGTCGATCAGGTGGAGGACATCGTCCTGTTCGGCCATTGCGAAGATCCGTCACTTTCTGTGCTTTGCGCGCCGCCCTTGGCGACGCGGGGCATGATAATGCGAAAAGTAGTGCCTTGTCCCAGCTTGGATTCCAGCATCATCCGGCCGCCGAGCTGCTGGGTGACGAGGTTATAGACGATATGAAGGCCAAGTCCCGTGCCGCCTTCATTGCGCCGGGTGGTAAAGAAAGGGTCAAAGGCCTGGCGCTGCACGTCCGGGGTCATGCCGGCCCCGTCGTCGGAGAAGCTGATCTCGATGTCCTCGGTGCCGCGCGGCCGCGCCGAAATCGCGATCCGGCCGGCGCGGCCGTCGGCGAAGGCGTGGTTGGCGGCGTTGAGGAAGAGGTTGGTCAGGATCTGGCCGTAGGAGCCGGGATAGCCGTCGAGCAGCAGCCCCTCGGGGACGTCGACCTCCAGCGTGATCGGCGAGCGCTTCAGCACGGGCTTGAGGCTGGCGATGATCTGGTCGGTGGCTTCGCTTAAGGAGAACTGCCGCCGCTCGGCATGGGAGCGGTCGACCGCGACCTGCTTGAACGACTGGATCAGCTCGCCGGCGCGCTGGAGATTGGCGACGAGCTGCTGCGAGGCGTCGCGCGAGGACTGCACGAATTCCTCCAGCTGTGAGCGGCGCAGGCCGCCCTCGCCCTTGAGCTGGGCTTCGAAAATCTCGGTGCGCCGGGCAAAGCTCGAAGCCACCGTCAGGCTGATGCCGATCGGGTTGTTGACCTCGTGCGCGACGCCGGCAACCAGGCCGCCGAGCGCGGCCAACCGCTCGGCGTCGATCAGGTTCTGCTGCGCGGTGTTGAGCTCGAGCAGGGCGCTCTCGGCCTTCTCCTTGGACGCGCGCAGCTCGTCCTCGGTCCGGCGCTTGGCGATCGCGTTCTCGCGGAATACCTCGACCGCGCGTGCCATGGCCCCGACCTCGTCGCGCGCTTTCGTGCCCTGCACCTCGCGGTCGAGGTCGCCGAGCGTGATCGCGCGCATCGCGGTCATGATTTGCTGCAGCGGCAGGCGGATCGACAGCGCGATCAGGACGCCCGCGGTGAGGATGATGCCGAGGAAGATCACCGCGATCGACAGCACCCGGCGTGAGATGTCCGCCAGCGTGCGGTCGAACACCTCCTGCGCCTTCTGCTCGCGCTGGCGCATCTTGGTCGAGAGGTCGTCGATGGCGCCGATCGCCTCGGCCTGGCTGGCGTCGATGGTGTTGCGGAGCAGCTCAGTGCGGCTCGCAAGCTGCTCGGAGAGTTTTGCAAAACCCTCGCGAAGTGCGGCGGTGCGGGCCGCGAGCCGCCGCAAGGCCATCTTCTGCAGGTCGTTGTCGGCGAGATCGATCATGACCGGGATGGTCCTCTCGATCGTCTCGGTATGGCGGCGCGCGTCGTCGGCGGCGCCCGACGACTGCGACAGGTAATAGGAATTGGCCGCGACCAGCATCGCGGTGAAGGCTTCGCGGGATTTGCCGAGCGAGGGCCAGATCAGCGCGTCGCGATGGCCGGTGGCACCCTCGATGATGGAGTAGAGGCCCGCCATGTCCCTGGCCGGGCCCTGCACCTGCTCCTCATAGGTCTTGGCGATGGTGGACTGCACGCTGCGCAGCTCGCCGAAGCCGTTGAGGAAGCGGTCGGTGGTGCGCTCCAGCTCCTCGACCGAGCCCGATAGCATCGGGTCCTTGGCGGCGCGATTGGTCAGCGTGCCCAGCACCGCCTCGCGCAGCAACAGGATCTCGGCGAACAGGTCCGGACTCGGCTGGTTGATGTAGCGGTGGATCAGGTTCTGCAGCCGCCCGGTCTCGCTTTCGAGCAGCGCCAGGATCCGGTCGGACTCGCGCACCTGGCGCACATCGTCCCAGGCCGAGCCAAGCACCTTGGCGCCGTTCCAGATCATCGCCACCAGCACCACGACCACGGCGGAGTTCAGCGCGGCAATCGACAGGATGCGCCAGCGGATCGGCACCGCCCGTAAGAGGCCGACGATGCGCGCGCGCAGCTGCCCGATCGGGCCGGGTGGCTTGTCCGCGTGATCGCTATGTCCAAGCGCAGCCAACAGGCCTCACTCCACCTTGCGAATCCGTTCGATCAGCGCGGCCGCCGCGGGGTCGCGCGCGGCCTTGGCGTAGATTGCGGCCATGGCGTCCTCGAACGGCTTGCGGTCGATGTCCCTGATGATGGTCACGCCGGCTTCCTGCGCCTTGCGCTGCGACTGTTCCTCGAGGTCGCGCCACTTCTCGCGCATGAACCGGCTGGAGCGCTGCGCGGCCTCCTTAAAGATCGTCTGCTCCTCCGCCGACAGGCTGTTCCAGGCCTTCAGAGAGATCACCAGCACCTCCGGGCTCATCGTGTGCTCGGTCAGCGTGTAATGGCCGGCATGCTTGTAATGGTTCGTGGTCACGAAGGATGGCCAGTTGTTTTCGGCGCCGTCGATCAGATGGTTGGCAAGCCCGGTGAGCACCTGCCCGTAGGGCAGCTCGACCGGTTCGGCGCCGAGCGCGCGCATCATCTGGCTCATCAACTCCGACTGCTGCACGCGGATCCGCAATCCCTTGAGGTCCGCGATGGTCTTCACCGGGCGGACCCCGTTATAGATCGAGCGCGCACCCGAATCGTAGAAGGCGAGCCCGACGAAGCCGTAGGGCTCGAAGCTACCGAGGATCTCGCTGCCGACAGGTCCGTCCAGCACCTTCTGCATGTGCTCGATGGACCGGAACAGGAACGGCATCGCCAGCACGTTCATCGCCGGGACGAAATTGCCGATCAGGGCGACATTGGTCCGGTTGAGGTCGATCGCACCGGCCCGGGTCTGCTCGATCGTCTCCTTTTCCTCCCCGAGCTGGCGGGAGTGGAACACCTTGATCTCGTGGCGGCCCTTGGTGCGCTCGGCGATCAGGGAGCCCATGTAGCGCAGCGCCTGGACGGTCGGGTAATCTTCGGCCTGGGTGTCGGCGGCGCGAAATTCGCGCGCAACCGCACTCGTCGCGCGCATGCTCGACGAGACCGCGGCAAGCAGAAGCGCGACGAAGATCACCCCGGTCCGCGAGAGTTCGGCACGGCTCAACACTGGCACACTCAACCCCTCAGTGGTGGAGTCTATGGCGGAAGGAAAAGGTTCAATGCAATCTAAAGCGTTTTCAAGCGAAGTGGATACCGGTTCGCGTAAAGAAAACCCGTCAAATTAATAATTTAGAACCCGTTCCGATCGGAACGGGGCTCCAGCAGAAGTTAAGGGAAGTCCCACCCCGCCCCCGGCCAGCGGGCTGATTGTGCGGCGCGGCCGGCGTTCATTCCCGGTTGAAACGGCCACTGCCGGGCCTTAAGCAGGACAGCCGCCACGTCGACCGCGGCCTGGGAAGAGCCATCCTGATGTCAGCCTTGCGCCTTTTGCAGCTCGTTGCCGCCTTTGCGGCCCTCGCATTGGCCGCCCCTGCGCGGGCTGCCACCGAGATCGCCTGGTGGCACGCCATGTCCGGCGAGCTCGGCCGGCAGCTGGAAAAGCTCGCCGCCGACTTCAATGCCTCGCAATCCGATTACCGCATCGTGCCCGTCTACAAGGGCAATTACACCGAGACGGTGACGGCGGCGATCTTCGCCTTCCGCTCGCGCACCCAGCCCGCCATCGTCCAGGTCAACGAGGTCGCCACCGCCACCATGACCGCGGCCAAGGGCGCGATCTATCCGGTGTTCAGCCTGATGCGGGACCAGGGCGAGCCGTTCTCGCTCAGTGATTATCTGCCCGCGGTCTCCGGCTATTACACCGATGCGGCCGGCAATCTGTTGTCCTTTCCGTTCAATTCCTCGACGCCGATCCTCTATTACAACAAGACCATGTTCCGCGACGCCGGCCTCGATCCGGAGGCGCCGCCGAAGACCTGGCCGGAACTGGGAGCGGTCGCCAAGCGCCTGCGCGACCGCGGCGCTGCTTGCGGCTTCACCACGTCCTGGCCGTCCTGGATCCATGTCGAGAATTTCGCCGCCTTCCACAATCTGCCGCTGGCCACCCGCACCAACGGCTTTGCAGGCCTCGATGCGGAATTGACCATCAACAATCCGATCGTGGTCAAGCACGTCGGCCAGCTTGCCGAGTGGCAAAAGACAAAACTGTTCGACTATAGCGGCCGCGGCCAGTCGGCCGAGCCGCGATTCCAGAAAGGCGAATGCGGCATCTTCATCGGCTCCTCGGCCACGCGGGCCGACATCAAGGCGAATTCGAAGTTCGAGATCGGCTACGGCATGATGCCCTATTGGCCCGACGTGAAGGGCGCGCCGCAGAACTCGATCATCGGCGGCGCCACGCTGTGGGTGCTGCGCGACCGTCCGCGCGAGGAATACAAGGGCGTGGCGCGCTTCTTCGCCTATCTGTCCCAGCCCGGCGTGCAGGCCGCCTGGCACCAGAACACCGGCTATCTCCCCGTGACCCGCGCCGCCTTCGAGCTGACGCGCTCGCAAGGCTTCTACGAGCGCAATCCGGGCTCGGCGATCTCGTTCGAGCAGATCACGCTCAATCCGCCGACCGAGAACTCCAAGGGCATCCGGCTCGGCTCCTTCATCCTGATCCGCGGCGTGATCGAGGACGAGCTCGAGCAGGCCTTCGCCGGCCACAAGAGCGCGCAATCAGCACTCGATTCCGCCGTCGAGCGCGGCAACAAGCTCTTGCGCCAGTTCGAGCGCGCCAGTCCCGAGCGGTAGGGTGTGTTGCGATTAGGTCTCGCCGCCGCTGCGAACGAGGTGCGCTCCCTCCCCCGCTTGCGGGGGAGGGTTGGGGAGAGGGCTCTCTCCACGTTGGGATTGTCTGAAGTCTGCGGAGAGTGTCCCCACGTGGAGAGAGCCCCCACCCGGCGCTTCGCGCCGACCTCCCCCGCAAGCGGGAGAGGTGCACCGTTTCCTTGGCTTGCACCGCGTCAACCAAAGTTGCCCCTGCATTCGATACGCGAGTGCAGATGACAATCACGCCGCAACAGCTGCCTCCCTTCACCGACGCCGCAAGCTTCTGCGCCTTCCGCTCCGCCTCCGCGCAATGGCTGCCGGTCGCTCTCGACATCGCACGCAGACATGGCCTCGATGCCGGCTCGCCGCATGTGTTTGCGACCGGCACCAATCTCGTGGTCGGCCTCGGCGACAGGCTGATCCTGAAAATCTTTCCGCCGCTGCTCGCAGCGCAGTTCGTCTCGGAGCGCGCCGCGCTGACGCAGCTCAAAGGCCGTCTGCACCTGCCGATCCCCGAGATCGTCGCGGAGGGGATGCGCGACGGCTGGCCCTATCTCGTCATCACGCGCCTCGCCGGCACGCTGGGTTCGGAGGTCTGGCCATCACTGCCGGAGCCGCAGAAGGAGCGCCTGCTGCTCCAGATCGGGGAGACCATCGCCGCCGTGCAGCGCGTTCCGCTCGGGGAGCTCGCGTCCATCGAGCCGCGCTGGGATGCGTTCATGCGCGCCCAGATGCAGGGCTGCCGCGCGCGGCACACGCGTCTCGGCCTCGCACCAAAATTCCTCGAAGGCCTCGACGATCTCCTACGTGACGCCCCGAAGCTGATCCCGATGGACGCGCCGCCCGTGATCCTGATCGGCGAATACATTCCCGAGAACTTCCTGCTCGCCTGCGATGACGGCCAATGGTCGCTCGCAGGTCTGTTCGATTTCGGCGACGTGCTCACAGGGTGGCGCGACTACGATCTGCTCGGCCCCAGCGCCTTCATGGCGGCGGGCCGTCCGGGCAGGGTGAAGAGCCTGCTCGAAGGCTTCGGCTATGCAAGGCTGGACGCGACGCTCAAGCGCCGCCTGATGGCCCTGATGCTGCTGCACCGCGCCAGTGACCTCAACGCGCACATCTGCATCGAGGGCTGGCAGGAGCGGGCGGATGATTTGATCGAGCTGCAGGAGTTGATCTGGCCCAACTGAGGGCCCCCTCCGTCATTCCGGGGCGCCGCGCAGCGGCGGGCCCGGAATCCATTGTGCCGCGCGTTCTGCCGCCCGATGGATTCCGGGTTCGATGCTGCGCATCGCCCCGGAATGACTCTGGGGGGCCGGGGCGAGCGCCGGCGGCTGCCTCCATAATGATCCCTCGAGTCGATCAGCCTAAGTTTTACGCAATTGTGCGTCTTTGTATGCAATTGCGCGTTGCGGTGCAGAGTGCTGAGAACAGGAATAATTTGTGATATTAGCGGCTTAGATGGACTTTAGTCCTCCGTTAAGCCTTGGCACAAACCTTGCGAATCCAGTTCCAGCCAAAAACCTTTGTGTTGGAGCGATTTCATGAAGCGCCGCGATTTCCTCAAATCCGTTTCCGGGTTGGCCGCTGGCGCGGCGCTTCCGGCCATGCCGTCCGTGATCTCCTCAGCCAAGGCCGATGCCCGCTCGGAGACCTTGCTGATCGTCTCGGAAGGCGGCCCCAACAATCTCGACATCCATGGCATCGGCACCAACGTGCCCGGCTATGAAGTCTCCTGGAATTGCTACGACCGCCTGATCAGCCATGAGATGAAGAGCGGTCCCGGCGGCGTGCCCTATTACGACCGTGACAAGTTCAAGGGCGAGCTCGCCGACGACATGAAGATCGACGACATGTCGGTCACCTTCAAGCTGAAGAAGAACGCCAAATTCCACGACGGCGCGCCTGTTACCGCGAAAGACGTGAAATGGTCGCTCGACCGCGCCGTCAGCGTCGGCGGCTTCCCGACCTTCCAGATGAGCGCGGGTTCGCTCACCAAGGCCGAGCAATTCGTCGTGGTCGACGATCACACTGTGCGCGTCGAGTTCCTGAAGAAGGACAAGCTGACGATCCCCGATCTAGCCGTGATCGTGCCCTGCATCGTCAATTCCGAGCTGGTGAAGAAGAATGCCAGCGAGAAGGATCCCTGGGGCCTCGAGTTTACAAAACAGCAGACCGCCGGCTCCGGCGCCTACAAGGTGACGAAGTGGACCGCGGGCACCGAGGTGATCATGGAGCGCAATGAGGATTGGGTCGGCGGTCCGCTTCCCAAGATCAAGCGCGTGATCTGGCGCATGGTGCCGCAGGCCGGCAACCGCCGTGCACTGCTCGAGCGCGGCGATGCCGACATCTCCTATGAACTGCCGTTCAAGGATTTCCAGGAGATGAAGGCGAACGGCAAGCTCAACGTGGTGTCGCTGCCGTTCTCCAACGGCATCCAGTATATCGGCATGAACGTCACCAAGCCGCCGTTCGATAACGTCAAGGTGCGACAGGCCATCGCCTATGCGCTGCCGTATCAGAAGATCATGGACGCCGTGCTGTTCGGCCTCGGCAATCCCATGTTCGGCGCAAAGGACAAGGCCACCGAAGTCGCCTGGCCGCAGCCGCACAAGTACAACACCGACATGGAGAAGGCGAAGGCGCTGCTGGCTGAGGCCGGTTACGCCAACGGCTTCGAGACTACGATCTCGTTCGATCTCAATTTCGCCGGCGTCAACGAGCCGCTCTGCGTGCTGGTGCAGGAGAGCCTCGCCCAGCTCGGCATCAAGACCACCATCAACAAGGTGCCCGGTGCCAACTGGCGCACCGAGCTCAACAAGAAGGAGATGCCGCTGTTCACCAACGTGTTCTCGGGCTGGCTCGATTACCCCGAATACTTCTTCTACTGGTGCTATCACGGCAACAATTCCGTCTTCAACACCATGAGCTACAAGTCGGCGGCGATGGACAAGTTCATCGACGGTGCGCGCACGGCGGCCGCCACCGGCGACAAGGCCGCTTACGATGCCGACGTGAAAGGCTTCGTCGATCTCGCCTTCGCCGACGTCCCGCGCATCCCGCTGTATCAGCCGTTCGTCAACGTCGCGATGCAGAAGAACATCAGCGGCTACCAATACTGGTTCCACCGCAGGCTCGATTATCGCGCGATGGCGAAGGGGTGAGGAAAGCGAATAGGGAGCGGCGAATAGCGAGTAGGGGGACGTGATGGTCGACAGGAGCGAATATCCATTCGCCACTCGCTATTCGCCATTCGCGCGAGCGGAGCGAGCACCATGCTGACCATGATCGGCAAGCGCCTGATGTTCGCGATCCCCTCGCTGATCGGCGTCGTCATCGTCACCTTCCTGCTGACGCGCGCGCTGCCGGGCGATCCCGCGGCCTACTTCGCCGGCCCTGCCGCGACCAAGGAAGCCGTCGAGCAGATCCGGAAAAAACTCGGCTTCGACAAGCCGCTGGTCGAACAGTTCTTCCGCTATGCCAACGATCTCGCGCATGGCGATTTCGGCAACTCGCTGACGACGGGCCAGCCGGTCGCGACCGAGATCCGCAACCGCCTGCCGGCCTCAGCCGAGCTGACGCTGCTCGGCCTCTTCGTGTCCGTTGCGATCGCCATTCCGCTCGGCGTGCTCGCGGCAACGCGGCCGGGATCATGGATCGACCATCTCTGTCGGATCACGACCACGGCCGGCGTGTCGCTGCCAGTGTTCTTCACCGGCCTCGTGCTGGTCTATGTCTTCTATTTCCGGCTCGGCTGGTCGCCGGCGCCGCTCGGCCGTCTCGACGTGTTCTACAGCGCGCCGCCGACGGTGACAGGCTTCTATCTGATCGACACCCTGATCGCGCGCGATCTCGAGGCGTTCCGTTCGGCGTTGAGCCAGCTCATTCTTCCCGCAACGACGCTCGCAATCTTCTCGCTGGCGCCGATCGCGCGCATGACCCGCGCCTCGATGCTCGCGGTGCTCGCGTCCGAATTCGTCCGCACCGCGCGCGCCAGCGGCCTGTCGCCGGCAACCGTGATCGTCACCTACGCGTTCCGCAACGCGATGCTGCCGGTCATCACCACGCTCAGCATGGTGTTCTCGTTCCTGCTGGGGGCCAACGTGCTGGTCGAGAAAGTGTTCGCATGGCCGGGCATCGGCTCCTACGCGGTGGAAGCGCTGATCTCCTCCGACTTCGCGCCGGTGCAGGGTTTCGTGCTGACCATGGCCGTCATGTACGTGCTGCTCAATCTGATCATCGACATTTTGTACGGCGTGATCGACCCGCGCGTCAGGCTGGAGGGGTAGGTTATGAGCTCCGTTGCGCCTGCTGTTGAACCTGTCGGTCCCGCCCGCACGTCAGGCCTCGTCGCGGTACTCGAGCAGACCCGCTATGTCCTCGGCGAGAACAAGGTCACGGGTTTTGCCTTTGCGCTGCTCCTGATCATCGTGTTCGCCGCGCTGTTCGGCCCTTACGTGGTGCCGTACGATCCGCTCGCCTCGGATACGGCCGCTGCGTTGAAACCGCCGTCGGCGGCGCACTGGTTCGGCACCGACCAGCTGGGCCGCGACATCTTCAGCCGTGTCATCGTCGCCACGCGCCTCGACTTCTTCATCGCGATCGCCTCGGTCGCGCTGGTGTTCCTGATGGGCGGCCTTGCCGGCATCGCGGCCGGCTATTTCGGCGGCTGGACCGACCGCATCGTCGGCCGCATCGCCGATACCATCATGGCCTTCCCGCTGTTCGTGCTGGCGATGGGCATCGTCGCCGCGCTCGGCAACACCGTGCAGAACATCATCCTGGCCACCGCGATCGTGAACTTCCCGCTCTATGCCCGCGTCGCGCGCGCGGAAGCCAATGTCCGCCGCAATGCCGGCTTCGTGCAGGCCGCGCGTCTGTCAGGCAACGGCGAGTTCCGCATCCTTCTGGTGCATATCCTGCCGAACATCATGCCGATCATGATCGTGCAGATGTCGCTGACCATGGGCTACGCCATCCTCAACGCCGCCGGCCTCTCCTTCATCGGCCTCGGCGTCCGTCCGCCGACCGCCGAATGGGGCATCATGGTCGCCGAAGGCGCGGGCTTCATGGTGTCGGGCGAATGGTGGATCGCGCTCTTCCCAGGCCTTGCCCTGATGATCGCCGTGTTCTGCTTCAACCTCCTCGGCGACGGCCTGCGCGATATCGTCGATCCCCAGCGGAGGACGTGATGGCAGACGTAGGTCAGAAATTCTCCAATGATTTCAGTCGCCATTCTACTGTGCATGGGGTTGTTTTCGACCGTTTAAGTGACGGGAGCCGTCCGTGACCGCCCAGCCGCTGCTCGACGTCCAGGATCTCACGGTCGAATTCACCACCCGACGCGGCATCGTCAAGGCGGTGCAGCACGTCAACATCTCCGTCGCCAAGGGCGAGACGCTCGCCATCGTCGGCGAATCCGGCTCCGGCAAGTCGGTGACCTCCTACGCGGTGATGCGCATCCTCGACCGCGCCGGCAAGATCGCCGAGGGCTCGGTGATGTTCTCCGGCATCGACGTCAAGGCGGCGACAGAAGACCAGATGCGGGACTTGCGCGGCCGCGAAGTCTCGATGATCTTCCAGAACCCGCGCGCCGCTCTGAACCCGATCCGCAAAGTCGGCGACCAGATCGAGGACGTGCTGCGCACCCATGTGCAGCAGGCCCAGGTCGCCGATCACGGCGAGAAGGCGATCGAGGCGCTGGAGCAGGTCAAGATCGCCCGCCCACGCGAGCGGTATCACGCCTATCCGTTCGAGCTCTCCGGCGGCATGTGCCAGCGCGTCGTCATTGCGCTGGCGCTCGCCTGCAATCCGCAGCTGCTCATCGCCGACGAGCCGACCACCGGATTGGACGTCACCACGCAGAAAGCGGTGATGGACCTGATCGTCGAGCTGACCAAACGCCGCGCGATGTCGACCATCCTGATCACGCACGATCTTGGCCTCGCTGCCGCCTATTGCGACCGCGTCGTCGTGATGGAGAAGGGCCGCGTCGTCGAGACCGCCACGGCTGCCGACATTTTTGCCAACCCTCAGCACCCCTACACCAAGAAGCTGATGCGCGCGACGCCGCGGCTCGGGGTGAGCTTGCGCGATCTGCTGCCGGACGAGGAGGGCGCAGCCACATCTGCATCCCTTGTCGCCGCGCCTGACCAGCACGCTTCTCAAAGCGAAGGGAAGAGCGATCAGCTCCTCCTCCGCGTTGAAAAGCTCGTCAAGGAATATCCCCGCCAGGGCGCGACCGCCGTGCTCGGCAAGCTGTTCGGCCGCAAGCCTCCCGTCGAGCCCGACGTGTTCCGCGCCGTCGACGGCATCAGCTTTGCGATCGGTCATGGCGAGAGCGTCGGTCTGGTCGGCGAATCCGGCTGCGGCAAATCGACCACGTCGATGATGGTGATGCGCCTGCTCGACCAGACCTCCGGCCTGATCCAGTTCGACGGCGAGGACATCGGCGGCATTCAGCCTGCCGCCTTCGCCCGGCTGCCGCAGCGCAGCCGCATCCAGATGGTGTTCCAGGACCCGACCGACAGCCTCAACCCGCGCTTCACCGCCGCGCGCGCGATCGCCGACCCGATCATGCAGCTTGGCGATATCAAGGGCCGCGACGCGCTCCGCGCCCGCTGCGAGGAACTCGCCACCATGGTCGGGCTGCCGCACAATCTGCTCGACCGCTTCCCGCATCAATTGTCCGGCGGCCAGAAGGCCCGCGTCGGTATCGCCCGGGCGATCGCGCTGCATCCCAAGCTCGTCATCCTCGACGAGCCGACCGCGGCGCTGGACGTCTCCGTGCAGGCTGTCGTCCTCAACCTGCTGCAGGACCTCAAGGCGAGGCTAGGTATGAGTTATCTGTTCGTCTCGCATGATTTGAACGTGGTGCGCTTGTTGTGCGATCGTGTCATTGTGATGCGGACCGGACGGATCGTCGAGGAGGGCTCTTCCGAGCAGGTTCTCGGCGATCCCAAGGACGACTACACCAAGGAGCTGCTGACGGCGATCCCGCATCCGCCGTTGCCGACACACTAAGACTGCACTGATTGCTTGAGAGCGTGATGGCCGAACCCCTGGACGACTATATCGACGCCGTATCGAAGGCGCTGGCGCTGCCGATCGAGGAGGCCTGGCGGCCTGCCGTGCGCGCCAACCTCGAGGTCTCGTTGCGGCTTGGCCGTCTGGTCGACGAATTCGCGCTGCCGGACGAGACCGAGCCGGCGCCGATCTTCACGGCCTGACGCCATGTCCGCCAAGCCAGAGATGACGGCCTCCGAGATCGCAAGTGCGGTTGCGGGGCGCAAGATGTCCGCGCTCGATGCCACTGAAGCTGCGCTCGCGCGCATCGAGCATCATGACGGCATCCTCAATTCCTTCACCGACGTCACCGCCGAACGAGCCCGGGCGAAAGCGCGCGCGATCGATGCCGACATCGCCGCGGGCAGGAAAGTCGGTCCGCTCGCCGGCGTCCCCTTCGCCGTCAAGAACCTGTTCGATGTCGCGGGCCTGCCAACGCGCGCCGGATCGAAGATCAACCGCGACCTCGCGCCCGCCAGACGCGATGCGATCTTGATCGAGCGGATGGAGGCGGCCGGCGCCGTTCTCGTCGGTGCGCTCAACATGGGCGAATACGCCTACGATTTCACGGGCGAGAACATCCACGACGGTCCCTCGCGCAATCCGCACGACACCACGCGGATGAGCGGCGGCTCCTCCGGCGGCTCGGGCAGCGCCGTCGGCGGCGCGCTGGTGCCGATCGCGCTCGGCTCCGACACCAACGGCTCGATACGCGTGCCGTCGTCCTTCTGCGGCATCTTCGGCCTGAAGCCGACCTATGGCCGGCTGTCACGTGCGCGCTCCTTCCCGTTCGTGGCGAGCCTCGATCATCTCGGCCCGTTCGCGCGCTCCGTCGCCGATCTCGCGCTCGCCTATGACGCGATGCAGGGTCCGGATGCCGACGACGGCGCCTGCACCACGCGCGGGTTGGAGCCCGTCACGCCGCGGCTCGATGAGTCCATCTCCGGCCTGCGCGTTGCGATCGCCGGCGGACACTTCCAGAAGAACGTGTTTCCGGAAGCGGTCGAAGCCGTCAGCCGCGTCGCCCAGGCGCTGGGCGCGACGCAAGTGGTGGATGTTCCCGAAGCATCGCGCGCCCGTGCGGCGGCTTACGTCATCACCACCACCGAAGGCGCTTCGCTCCATCTCGATCGCCTGCGCAAGCGCCCTGGCGATTTCGACCCGGCGGTGCGCGACCGGCTGATCGCGGGCGCCATGGTGCCGGCCTCGCTGGTCGACCGCGCGCAAAAATTCCGCCGCTGGTATCGCGCGCAGCTTGCCGAGATCTTTCGATCGGTCGACGTGCTGCTGGCGCCGGCGACGCCCTGCACCGCGCCGAAGCTCGGCCAGGTCAATTTCAATCTCGACGGCGTCGAGCTGCCGGTGCGCGCCAATATCGGCATCCACACCCAGCCGATCTCCTTCATCGGCCTGCCGGTGGTCGCGGTCCCCGTGCCGCTCGAGCCGCTGCCGATCGGCGTGCAGATCATTTGTGCGCCCTGGCGCGAGGACATCGCGCTGCGCGTCGCGCACGCATTGGAGAAGATGGGCGTCGTCGCTGCGCCCGCGCCGAGAGGGTTCTAAGATGCAGATCGATCTCCCCGAGGTGATCGCGGAAGTCAAAGCCGCGTTCGAGCGCTATGAGCAAGCCCTCGTCAGCAACGACGTCGCCGTGCTCGGCGAGCTCTTCCGCAACGATCCGCGCACCTTGCGCTACGGCATCGGCGAGAACCTCTATGGCTACGAGGCGATCAGCGGCTTCCGTGCCGCGCGCTCGCCGGCCGGGCTGAACCGCCGCACCGCCAAAACCGTGATCACCAGCTATGGCCGCGACACGGCCGTGGCGTCCACCTTGTTCTATCGCGATACGGCTCCCGGCAAGGTCGGCCGGCAGATGCAGACGTGGATACGTTTCCCGGAGGGCTGGCGCGTCGTCGCCGCTCATGTCAGCATCATCGACGAGCCGAAAGAGACCGTATGACGCTTGATGATCTTCCGCAGGGCGCATTGCCGGCCGAGCCGGTGGTGCCGCGCGTCGACCGTGCATCGCCGTCGCTGCTGAAGGTCACGCGCGCCGAGGAGCTGCGGCTGCAGCTTGCCGACGAGATCGTGCGGGGAACGCTGGCACCGGGCTCGCCGCTGGACGAGACCGACATCGCGCGGCGCTTCAACGTCTCGCGCACGCCGGTACGCGAGGCACTGCGCCAATTGGTGGCGAGCGGCCTCGTCGAGGCGCGGCCGCATCGCGGCGCCGTGGTGGCGCGGCCATCCGTCGAGCGGCTGAAAGGCATGTTCGAGGCGATGGCGGAGCTCGAGGCCTTGTGCGCCGGTCTTGCCGCCGAACGCATGTCGCCGGCGGAGCGTCACGGCCTGGAGGCCGTCCACGAGGAGCTGCGGGTGCTGAGCTACACCGGCAATCCCGAGCGCTTCCACGAGGTCAACGAGCGCTTCCACAACGCGATCTATGCCGGCTCGCAGAACGGTTACATCGCCGAGATCACGCTCGCGACCCGCGTGCGCGTGCAGCCGTTCCGCCGCGCCCAGTTCCGCAACCTCGGCCGCCTCGCCAAGTCGCAAGCCGAGCACGACCGCGTCGTCGTCGCCATCATGCGCGGCGACAAGCAGGGCGCCGCCGCCGCCATGCGCGCGCATATCGAGCTGGTGCGCGGGGAGTACGAGATCTACGCGGTGTCGGTGTGAGTTGCGTGTTCACCACGAGGTGAAGGAGAGGCGTCGGTTCTCAGGAACCCGGCTTTGCACCGATCGTTTCCTCCCATCGATCCGATAAGGAGAAAACACCATGGCCTCCTCCGAGAAAGATCCGCGCCATCACACCCAGAAGATGAAGCAGCGTCTACAGGAGACGGTGACGCATCTGCGCGAAGACATCCGCAAGGTCGACGAGCCCCAGCTCACCGCGATGTTCGAAACGTCCGCAGAGGTGCTGTCCGGCCTCGTCAAGGCGTTCGACGATTACGAGAAGAAGAACGAAGCCGCCTGGCGCAAGTCGGCGTGAGGCCGCGGTCGCTGTCTACGCCGTCGTAGCTTCAGCCATAAACTTGCGCCAGCCGCCATAGGCGGTGATGTCGCGAGCTTCGCCCAGCACTTCCGGCTCGACCAAAAATCCCTTCACGCTGCGGCCGTCGGCGAGCCTGATCGTGCCGATCGCCATGGGCGCGGGAATCGCGTTGACGAACTTGCCGAAGGCGGAGGACGACAGCGACCAGATCTCCAGCTCGATCGCAGCGCCTTGGCCGGCCTCGACGCGCAGCATGCCCGGCTTCGGCGGCGTGGTCTGGAGTGCATAGAGCTTGTAATCGGCGGCCGTCCTGGTGGCCTCGATCATGTGTGCGTTCAGCGCCGTCAGCTCGCCGTTCAGCGCCATGCCGGACAGATGTGCGCCGACCACCGCGATCGGAATCTCGTCGTCGCTGCTTGCGGGCAGGGGCGCGAGCGGGGCCTGCGCCACACCCTTCGCGCCGACCGTCAGTTTCGTGTCGCCATGGAACACCCGTCCGATGCTGGCCAGCAGCGCGTCGCGCCCTGCGGGCGCCAGCAGAGTGATGCCGAACGGAATTCCGTCGCTGCGCATCGCAGCCGGCACGGCGAGGCCGCAGAGGTCGAGCAGGTTGACGAAATTGGTGTAGGTGCCGAGCCGGCTGTTGAGCTCGATCGGATTGGCCAGCACCTGCGCGGTCGTATAGGCCGTCGGCGCCGTCGGCAGCACCAGCGCGTCGATGTTGGCGAACGTGCGCTCGGCGATCTTGCGCAGGCCCTGCAGGCGATAGAGCGCCGAGAAGGTTTCCGCCGCGGTCAGCCGCGCGCCGGCCGCGGTGATCTCCCGCGTGACGGGGTGGATCGTGTCTGGCGCGGACGCCAGCAGGTTCTTGATCACGAGGTAACGCTCGGCGACCCAGGGGCCCTCATAGAGCAGCCGCGCCGTCTCGTAGAACGGCTCGAGGTCGAACTCGACCAGCTTTGCCCCGAGCGCGGTCCATCGCTTCAGCGCATCGTTGTAGGCGGCTTCCGCTTTCTTGTCGCCGAAGAAGATCAGCTGGCCGTTGCGCGGCACACCCAAGCGCAGGTTTGCCGGCATCGGCGTGATCGCGCCGAACGGCCGGTCGCGCGAGAATGGATCGGCCTGGTCGGGGCCGGCCATCACCGACAGCGCGAGTGCGGCATCGTCCACGGTCAGTGCGAACACCGAGATGCAGTCGAGCGTGCGGCAGGCCGGCACCAGGCCTGCGGTCGAGATCATGCCGAGGCTCGGCTTCAACCCGACGATGTTATTGAGCATCGCCGGCACGCGGCCCGAGCCGGCGGTATCCGTGCCGAGCGACAACGGCACGAGCCCGGCGCCGACCGCGGTGGCCGAGCCCGAGCTCGAGCCGCCGGGAATCAGATCCTCGCGGATCGAATTCCGGGGAATGCCGTAGGGCGAGCGGACGCCGACGAGGCCGGTCGCGAACTGGTCGAGATTGGTCTTGCCGATGATGATCGCCCCCGCCCCGCGCAGCCGTTCCACCGCGGTCGAGTCGTGTGCCGGCGTGTAGGAGAAAGCCGGGCAGGCCGCGGTGGTAGGGAAGCCCAGCGCGTCGATATTGTCCTTCACCGCGACCGGCACGCCGTAAAGCGGCAGGCTGGCAGCATCCGCCTGGGCCGCGAGCTTCTCTGCTTCCGCGATCGCGTCCTTCTCGTCGCGCAGGCTGATGAACACGGCAGGATCGTCGTGATCGCGGATGCGCTGATAGGTCCGCGCGACCGTCTCTGCCGGCGTCAGCGTCCCCGCGCGGTGCGCGGCCACAATCGCGGCGATCGTTTCAGGCTGCTCGGCCCCCATGGCGGCAAAACTCCGGCAATTCGACTTCGCCCGGAGCGAAGCAAGCGATGTGCCATTGTGTACAGAATCGGGGCAGGATGATCGTGCCGGATCTTATCGTGCGATCAGTGGCTTGGGGGACATTTCGGCCGGCGCACGGCCAGTCGCCTCAGTGACCTATCTGCCCAAATCATAGGCAGCCGGGATCAGGTGAAGCCGGAGAGGATCCGGAGCAGCTGTGCCCGGTTCTCCTTGCCGATCTTCGCCTCGACGTGCCGCTCGTGCTCGGCCGCGAGCCGCTTGAATTTCGTCAGCGCCGTCTCGCCCTGCGCGGTGAGGTGCAGCGCATGCGAGCGCCGGTCCTGCTTCGACTTGATCCGCTTCACCAGCTTGCGCTGCTCGAGGCTGTCGAGCAGGTGCACCAGCCGGGCGCGCTCGATGCCGAGGCGTTTTGCCACCGCCATCTGCGACAGGCCCGGATTGGCGCCGATCACGGTCAGCACCGAATATTGCGTCGGCCTGATGTCGACCTCGCCGAGCGTCTTGATGAAGTCCTGAAAGATCCAGATCTGGAAGCGCCGCACTGCATAGCCGGCGTGGCCGGCCAGCGCGTCGAGGCCGACGTCGTCCGCACCATCGCGTGGTGCTGCGCCGTTGCCGGCGCGCTTGCGCGGGGCGTGGCGGCCGTCGGCCCGGGATGCTGTGGCTGTCACGTCGTGTCTCCTGTCGCGCAACCCTAGCGCCCTTGGACCCGGAGCGAAAGATTGTTGTTGACGACAACAATTGGCGTGCCCAACATTATAGGCCAAAGCAGCCCGGAACGAGGCCGCGGTCGATCCTGTAACCGGGATGGAGGAGGAAACACATGACAGTCGCCTCACATGGTGACGTTGCAGGCCTGTTCGCAACGCCAAGGACCGTCGCAGAGCATCGGCCCGACGGCAGCATCGTTCTGCGCTCGCCCGAGCCTCTCGGCGAGACTGCGCGCTGCACCGGCGATTGGCTGGAGCAATGGGCGCAGCAAAGGCCGGATGCGATCTTCCTGGCCGAGCGCGGCAACGTCGAAATGCCCTGGACCACCGTCACGTATGCGCAGGCGCTGCGGAAGGTGCGCGCCGCCGCGTCCTGGATCCTGGCGCAAGGGCTCAGCGCGGACCGCCCCGTCGCGATCCTCTCGGACAACAGCATCGATCATGCGCTGCTCGCGCTCGCCGCCCAGCATGTCGGCGTGCCCTTGGCGGCGATCTCGCCGGCCTATTCGCTGATGTCGAAAGATTTCGACAAGCTCAAGAGCATGATTGCGCTGCTCGATCCGGGCGCGATCTACGTCTCTGCGCTCCAGCCGTTCGCGCCAGCGCTGGCCGCCATCAAGCCGTTGCACAGCGCACACATCATCAGCGGCAATGCCGATGACGTCGACGCGCTCGCGTTCCACGCCATTGCGGCAACGCCCGAGACGCCTGACGTCGCAAGAGCCTTCGCCGCGGTGACGCCTGATACGATCGCAAAATTCCTGTTCACCTCGGGTTCGACCGGCACGCCGAAAGCCGTCATCAACACCCAGCGCATGCTGACGTCGAGCCAGCAGGCCAAGGCGCAGACCTGGACCTTCCTCGAACGGAGCCGCGATCTCGTCATTCTCGATTGGCTGCCCTGGAGCCACACCTTCGGCGCCAACCACAATTTCAACCTCGTGCTGCGCAACGGCGGCGCGCTCTACATCGACGGCGGCAAGCCCGCGCCCGGCCTGTTCGCGACCTCGCTCGCCAACCTTAGAAGCGTGATGCCGACGGTCTATTTCAACGTGCCGCGCGGCTTCGACATGCTGATCGCCGCGCTGCGCAGCGACGAGGAATTGCGCCGCCGCTTCTTCGGCGAGGTGAAATTCGCCTTCTATGCCGGGGCCGCGCTGCCGCAGAATCTGTGGGATGCTCTCGAAGAGCTCTCGCTCGAGACGGTCGGCCGCAAGCTGCCGATGGTCTCGGCCTGGGGCTCGACGGAAACCTCACCGCTCGCCACCGACTGTCATTTTCTCGCCGAGCGCTCCGGCAACATCGGCGTGCCCATTCCCGGCACCGAGCTGAAGCTCGTCACCTCCGGCGACAAGCTGGAGGTGCGGGTGCGTGGCCCCAACGTCACGCCCGGCTATTGGAAGGCACCCGAGCTGACCAGGCAAGCGTTCGACGAGGAGGGCTTTTACTTGATCGGAGATGCGGTGAAGCTTGCCGATAGCGCGCGCCCCGAGCGCGGCCTGTTCTTCGACGGCCGCGTTGCCGAAGACTTCAAGCTCAATTCCGGCACATGGGTCAGCGTCGGCGGCTTGCGCGTTGCCGGCATCGCCGCGCTGGCGCCGCTGGCTCAGGACATCGTCGTCGCCGGCCACGGCGGTGACGAGGTGCGTTTCCTCGTGTTTCCGAACATCGTGGCCTGCCGCGCCCATGCCGGTCTGCCCGAAACGGCGGCGGCCAGCGACGTGCTGGCACACGACAAGGTCCGCAGCGCCATCGCGCAGGGTCTGGCGAAGCTGAAACAGCAGAGCGCCAACTCGTCCGGACACGCCACCCGCGCGCTGCTGCTCGCCGAGCCACCGTCGGTCGACGGCGGCGAGATCACCGACAAGGGCTACATCAACCAGCGCGCCGTGCTGACGCGCCGCGCCGATGCGGTAGCGCGGCTGAACGATGATGCGTCGGGTGAGTGGATCGGATTGTAAAGGCCGAGTTAGCGACGCCACACTCCGCTGTCATTCCGGGGCGCGCCTCTTGGCGCGAGCCCGGAATCCATTTCACCGTAGGGGTGGTGCACGATGGATTCCGGGTTCGCGCTACGCGCGCCCCGGAATGACGAGTGGGATACGCCAACAACCCTGTCGCAATATCCTGCCGATTCTTTTGTTGCCTAAGCAACTAATCTGTGCGAACCGTTCCAGACAGAGATGACGGCGGGCGAACCGCCGCGTTCTTTTCTGGAGGAAGCAATGCGCGGCAGAAGGGGTGCCGTCGGCAAATGCCGGCGCATGATCGGGAGTGACGGGAGCTTGCGCGCCGCGCGCGACCCGTCAGGTGTCGACGCTGCCGGTGACTGCGCCGAGATTTTCGTGCAGCCGGCGCAAGAGATCGATCAGCACCTCGCGTTCGTCCTTGCTGAGGCAGGACAACAGCCGTCGCTCGCGTTCGAACGCAGCGACGATCACCTTGTCATGGGTGGCGCGGCCCCTTGCCGTCAACGAGATCGAGTGGGTGCGGCCGTCGTTCGGGTCGGTGCGGATCGACACCAGCCCGCGCTTTTCGAGGCCGGCAAGCGTCCGGCTCACCGGCCCCTTGTCGAAGCCGATGACGTGGCAGATGCGCGAGGCCGGGATGCCGGGTTCGATCGCCAACAGCGACATGATCCGCCATTCGGTGACGTTGACACCGAACTCGCGCTGATAGAACGCGGTCGCGCTGTTCGAGAGCTTGTTGGCGATGAAGGTGATGAACGCCGGGACGTAACGGTCGAGATCGAGCGTCGGCCCTGCATCATGGGGCGCGGGCTTGTGGCGGGCTTTGGTCGAGGACGGCGGCATATCGGGTTTCTGACTCGCGGCGGGCCCAAAGACCTAAGGGCATGCGTCGTCCTTTCACAAGATCAAAATGAGGGAGGTCTTCCATGACCGCATCCGGCTGCGCGGGATCGGGTGTCCCGCATCTCGACGTCGACCCCTTCGACATGAGCTTTTTTGCCGACCCCTATCCGGCGCATGAGCTGCTGCGGGAAGCCGGCCCCGTGGTCTATCTCGACAAGTGGAACGTCTATGGCGTGGCGCGCTATGCCGAGGTCCACGCTGTGCTGAACGATCCCGCAACCTTCTGCTCCAGCCGCGGCGTCGGCCTTTCCGACTTCAAGAAGGAGGCGCCGTGGCGACCGCCGAGCCTGATCCTCGAGGCCGATCCGCCGGCGCACACCCGCACCCGCGCCGTCCTGTCAAAAGTGTTGTCGCCGACCGTGATGAAGCAGGACGCTTTGCCGAGGCGGCCGAGGCGCGTGTCGATGCCCTGCTGCAGATGCGCAGCTTCGATGCGATCGCGGATCTCGCCGAGGCCTATCCTCTGTCGATCTTTCCGGATGCGCTGGGCCTGAAACCGGAAGGGCGCGAGCATCTGATTCCCTACGCAAGCGTGGTATTCAACGCGTTCGGCCCACCCAACCAGTTGCGCCAGCAGGCGATCGAACGATCGGCGCCGCATCAGGCCTATGTCGCCGAGCAGTGCCAGCGCGAGAATCTGGCGCCCGGCGGCTTCGGCGCCTGCATCCATGCACGGGTCGACGAGGGCGCCATCACGGCCGCCGAAGCGCCGCTGCTGGTGCGTTCGCTGCTGTCGGCCGGACTCGACACGACAGTCAACGGCATCGGCGCTGCGGTGTATTGCCTCGCGCGCTTTCCTGATCAATGGCAGCGGCTGCGCGACGACCTCACGCTCGCACGCGGTGCTTTCGAGGAGGCCGTGCGCTTCGAGAGCCCCGTGCAGACCTTCTTCCGCACCACCACCCGTGAGGTCGAGATCTCCGGTGCGCGAATCGGCGAGGGCGAGAAGGTGCTGATGTTCCTTGCCGCCGCCAACCGCGATCCGCGGCGCTGGGATGCCCCTGACAGGTACGACATCACCCGCCGCACCTCCGGCCATGTCGGCTTCGGCTCCGGCATCCACATGTGCGTCGGCCAGCTCGTCGCCCGCTTGGAAGGCGAAGTGATGCTGACCGCGCTGGCCCGGCGCATCGCAAGGCTCGAGATCACGGGCGAGCCGAAGCGCCGTTTCAACAACACGCTGCGCGGGCTCGACAGCCTGCCTGTGACGATCACCCCGGCCTGACGAGGAGCTTGATGCCTGCCATTACCTTCATCCATCCCGACGGCAAGTCCGATCGCGTCGAGACCGCAGGCGGCGAGAGCGCCATGCAGGCCGCGACCCGTCACGGCCTCGACGGCATTCTGGCCGAATGCGGCGGCAACGCGATGTGCGCGACCTGCCATGTCTATGTCGACGAGAGCTGGCTCGCGCGCCTGCCTGCGATGGCCGACGACGAGGATGCGCTGCTCGATGGCACCGCCGCTGAGCGGCGACCGACGAGCCGGCTGTCCTGCCAGATCACGATCACGCCCGATCTCGATGGGCTCGTCCTGAAGTTGCCAGAGCGGCAGGTCTGATCTGCCAAGCCGTCGGATCTTCAAAATATCAAACAGGGAGGGAATGATGAAACATCTGAAGTGGACGCTCGCGCTGGCTGCGAGCTTGGTGACCGGCGCGGCCAACGCCGAAATATCGGACAACGTCGTGCGCATCGGCGTGCTCAACGACATCTCCGGCATCTTCCAGGACACCAATGGCATGGGCTCGGTCGAGGCCGCGCGGATGGCGGCGGAGGATTTCAACGGCGGCGGCAAGGGCATCAAGGTCGAGATCGTCTATGCCGATCACCAGAACAAAGCCGATGTCGGCAACGCCATCGCGCGCAAATGGCTCGACGTCGAAGGCGTCGACGCCATCGTCGACGTGCCGAACTCGGCCGTCGGTCTTTCCATCAACGCGCTTCTGCGCGACAGCCGCATGACCTTCCTGGCATCATCGACGGCGAGCTCGGATCTGACCGGCAAGGCGTGCTCGCCCAACACCATCCAATGGGTCAACGATGCCTGGGCGACCGGCAACACCACCGCAGCCGCCATGGTGTCGCGCGGCGGCAAGGACTGGTATTTCCTCACGGTCGATTACGCGCTCGGCAAGGGCATCGAGGCGGAGGCGCAGAAATACATCGAGGGTCACGGCGGCAAGGTGCTCGGCTCGTCCAAGCATCCGCTCGGCACCTCCGATTTCGCGTCCTTCCTGCTGCAGGCGCAAAGCTCGAAGGCGCAGGTCATCGGGCTCGCCAATGCCGGCGGCGACACCATCAACGCGGTGAAACAGGCCGCCGAATTCGGCATCCAGCAGAGTGGGCAGAAGCTCGTCGCCTTCCTGCTCTTCATCAACGACGTTCACGGCATGGGCATCAAGGTCGCGCAGGGCCTCCAGCTCATGGAAGCCTTCTACTGGGACATGAACGATGATACCCGCGCGTTCGCCAAGCGTTTTGCTGCACGGCCCGGCATGAACGGCAAGATGCCGAGCGGCAATCAGGCCGGAGTCTATGCTTCCACGCTCGCTTATCTCAACGCCGTCGCCGCCACCGGCAGCGACAATGCCAAGCAGGTCGTGCCCGAGATGAAGAAGTTCAAGGGCAAGGACAAGCTGTTCGGCGACACCGCGATCCGTCAGGACGGTCGCGTCGTGCATCCGATGTACCTGTTTGAGGTGAAGAAGCCGGAGGAGTCGAAATATCCGTACGATTATTACAAGCTGGTCGCGACGATTCCCGCAGACCAGGCGTTCCGCCCGCTGGCGGAGGGCGGATGCGAGCTGGTGAAGTAGGAGCGGCGAGCGCGCAATTGCACCCTCTCCCCTTGTGGGAGAGGGTGGCTTCGCGAAGCGAAGCCGGGTGAGGGGTCTCTCTCCTCACGAACAATCGCGAGAGTTGAGAGAACCCCTCATCCGGCGCCGTAGCCGAAGCTCGCTTCGGCGTTCTTAAGAACGGCGGCCGAAGGCCGCCTATGCCACCTTCTCCCACAAGGGGAGAAGGAAGTAAGACTACACCACCTTGCTCGACCCCTGCGTGATCAACCGCGCTGCGCGCTGGTCTCGCGCGTAGATCCACAGCCAGCTCAGCGCGACGCTGAGGCGGTGGCGCAGGCCGATCAGGAAGTAGATGTGGGCGATGCCCCAGATCCACCACGCGATGGTGCCGCGCAGCTTGATCTTGCCGAAATCGATGATTGCGAGCCGCTTGCCGATCTGCGCGAGGTTACCGGAATGCTTATAGCGGAACGGACCCGCTGCAGCGCCGCGCAGGCGCGCTTTGATGGTCTCCGCGACGTGACGGCCCTGCTGCTTGGCGGCCGGCGCGATGCCGGGCACCGGCTTGCCGTCCCAGGCGTTGATGCTGACGGTATCCCCGATCGCGAAGATCTCGGGATGGCCTGATATGGTGAGGTCGGCCTCGACCAGCACGCGCCCGGCGCGATCGTGCGCTGCGCCGAGCCATTCGGCAGCGGGCGAGGCGCGCACGCCGGCGGCCCAGATCCGTGTCTTGGCCTCGAGCAGTTTGCCGCCGAACACGACGCCCTCGCGATTGATCTCGGTGACGGCCTGCCCGAGCACGACCTCGACGCCGATCTTTTCCAGCGAGGCCTGCGCATAGGCTGATAGCTCGTCGGGAAAGCCGGCGAGCACGCGCTGGCCGGCCTCGATCAGCACGACGCGGGCCTTGTGCGTGTCGATGTTGCGGAAATCGGCGGGCAGGGTGTGATGCGCCATCTCGGCGATGGTGCCGGCGAGCTCGACGCCGGTCGGGCCGGCGCCGACGATCACGAAGGTCAGCCGTGCTGCGCGCCGCTTCGGATCGATCTCGCGCTCGGCGCGCTCGAACGCCACCAGGATGTGCCGGCGCAAGGTGGTCGCATCCTCCAGCGTCTTCAGGCCGGGCGCGAACTGCTCCCATTCATCGTGGCCGAAATAGGCGTGCCGCGCGCCCGTGGCCAGCACCAGCGTGTCGTAGGGCACCTCGCTGCCGTCGTCGATCAGCACGCAGCGTCGTTCGGCATCGACGCCGCTCACGGTGGCGAACAGCGTCGTCACCTCGCGCCGGTCGCGCATGAGATGACGGATCGGCCAGGCGATCTCGCTGGTTGCGAGCGAGGCGGTCGCGACCTGGTAAAGCAGGGGCTGGAACAGATGATGATTGCGGCGGTCGATCAGCGTGATCTCGACGGGAGCGCCCGCAAGCCGGTAAGTCGCCTCCAGCCCGCCGAAGCCGGCGCCGACGATGACGACGCGATGGGGATTTGCGGCCATGATTTAACCCTCGAATCTCGCTGCTGCTCGCCTTCATTTAAGTGCGGATTGGGCGCCGCGGTCCAATAGAGGTCATCAATCGTCGCATAGGCCCGATGTATCGATCCGGCTCGAAAAAGCGCCGCGGCCTCCCGGACCGGCCCTGGGCCGGCCTCGGCCGAGGTGAGTAGAATTATAATTCTTGCCATCTCCGATCGGGGCGAAATATGGTGCAGGGCGGGCGCTGAGCCATTGGCGGCGCGACAGATTTTGCGTTCAATAGAGACAGGCCTGGAGCGGCGATCACCCCTCTTCCAGGACCGATAATTAAGGAGGGAGTGTTATGAGGACGGCATTCTGGCTGGCGGGCGCAGCGGCGCTGGTGCTGGCAAATCAGGCATTCGCCGGAGACACCATCAAGATCGGTTTCGTCTCGACCTTCAGCGGCCCGACCGCCGTGATCGGCAACGACATGCGCAATTCCTTCGAGCTCGCGCTCGATCATCTCGGCCGCAAGATGGCCGGCAAGCCGGTCGAGGTGCTCTACGAGGACGACGGGCAGAAGCCCGACGTCGGCAAGCAGAAGACCGAGAAGCTGGTGCAGTCCGACAAGGTCGACTTCATCGTCGGCTATATCTGGTCGAACGTGCTGCTCGCCTCGCTCAAGACCGCGGTCGATTCGAAGACCTTCCTGATCTCGGCCAATGCCGGGCCGTCGCAGCTCGCGGGCGAGCTGTGCTCGCCTTACGTGTTCTCGACCTCCTGGCAGAACGACCAGACCCCGCAGGCGGTCGGCACCTATATGAACCAGAAGGGTGTCAAGTCGGTGTTCCTGATCGGCCCGAACTATGCCGCCGGCAAGGACATGCTGGCCGGCGTCAAGAGCACCTTCAAGGGTCAGGTCGTGGGTGAGGAATATACGGTGTGGCCGAGCCAGCTCGACTTCTCCGCCGAGCTCTCCAAGGCGCGTGCCTCCGGCGCCGAGTCGATCTTCGTGTTCTACCCGGGTGCTGCTGGCGTGCAATTTCTGAATCAATATGCACAGGCCGGGCTGAAGAGCACGATGCCGCTCTACACCGCCTTCACCATCGACGAGCTCTCGCTGCCGCTCCAGAAGGAGAATGCGCTCGGGGTGCCCGGCGCGCAGCAATGGGTCAACGACCTCCCCAACGAGCAGAACAAGCGCTTCGTCGCCGACTACCGCAAGAAGTACCCCGGCCTGCGCCCGACCTTCTACGGCGCACAGTCCTATGACGCCGCGAACCTGATCAACAGCGCCGTCGTCGCCGTGAAGGGAGACACCTCCAAGAAGGACGAGATGAAGGCCGAGATGGAGAAGGCCAACTTCAAGTCGGTGCGCGGCGCGTTCAAGTTCGGCAACAACCACATCCCGATCCAGAACTTCTATCTGCAGGACGTGGTCAAGGATTCCGAAGGCCAGCTCGCCTTGAAGACCGTCGCCACCATCGTCGAGAACGATCAGGATCGCTTCCACGAGAAGTGCAAGATGAAGTGAGCCACAAGCGACGTAGCCCCCTTCTCCCCTTGTGGGAGAAGGTGGCGCGAAGCGCCGGATGAGGGGTTCTCTCCCCTTGCAAGATTGTCCGTGAGGAGAGAGACCCCTCACCCGTCTCGCCGCTTTGCGGCGAGCCACCCTCTCCCGCAAGGGGAGAGGGGAAGCAGAATTGCCTACACCCTCGGCATGCTTGCCGGGCGCACCTCGCGCGCTTGCGCTGCGAGCCTGATGCCGGCGTTGGCGGCGCCAAAACCCTGATAATTCCTGCGTTCGACGATCTCGAAGAAGAAGCGCTCGTCGAAGATGTGGGTGTAGACCTGGAAGAACTCGCCGTCGCCCTCGCGGTCGTAGAGGATGTGGTTGGCGCGCAGCTGCGCCATCAGTTCGGGCGAAAGATCGTATTTGGCTTCGATGTCGTCGTAGTAATTGTCGGGGATGTCCAGGAAGCCCGCGCCGCGCTGGCGCATCGCGGCGACGGTCGCAAAAATATCCTGACACGCGAAGGCGACATGCTGCACGCCCGAGCCGAAGAACTCCGAGATGAAGCGTGCCGGCAGGGTGCGGTTGGCGGAGGAGCCGTTGAGCACGAAGCGCAGGCTCTGGTCGGCGTTGATGACGGCCTGGCTCTGCACGAGGCCTCTGGGGTCGGCGATCTCCATCTGCGGCAGGCGTTTCAGATCGAGAATGCCGGTGTAGAACAACAGCCAGGTCAGCATCTCGTCATAGGGCATCGACTGCGCGATGTGGTCGACCGCGACCAGCGCATCGGCGCTTGAATCGCTTGCAAGAGGCTCGAAATCGGTGTCCCAGTTCTTGCCGGCCTGGTCGAGAAAATAGAGCAGGCTGCCGCCGACGCCATGGATCGCGGGAATCTCGAGTTCACCCGGTCCGACCGGCTGGTAGAAGGTGCGCGCTTTCAGCGTCTCGGCACGCTGCATGGCGCGGTCGGCGTCGTCGACGTCGAGCGCGATGGCGCAGACGCCGGGCCCGTGGGTGACATAGTGCGAATGCGCAAAGCCGTCGGTCTCGCAATTGATGACGAGCTCGACCTTGCCCTGCGACCAGCGCTCCACCGCCTTGCTGCGGTGCTGGCCGCTCTTGCGGAAGCCGAGCTGTGAGAACAGGCGGCCAAGCTCGGCGGCCTTGCTCTCGTTGACGGCAAATTCGATGAAGCCGGTGCCGCGGCTCTTCGCCTTCGGGGCCAGCGCCTTGCCGGCGAAATTCTGCCAGTCCGGTGCGAGCTGGTCCTCCAGCAGAATCAGCGAGCGCAGGCCGTCGACGGCGGTCTGTGCGGCTGAGCCGGCGCGGAACTGGTCGTTGAAGATTTCCAGCGACAGCGGTCCGGCATAGCCGGTCGCTGCGATCGCCGCCATGAACGCGCCGACCGGCAGGTCGCCCTGGCCGGGGAAAGAGCGGAAGTGCCGGCTCAATGACAGGATGTCGAGCTCGAGCCTTGGCGCGTCGGAGAGCTGCACCAGAAAGATCTTGTCGCCGGGGATCGAGGCCATGGCGCGGGTCGGAAAGCCAGGTGCCAGCGCATGGAAGCTGTCGAGGATGACGCCAATCGCGGGATGATCGGCGCGGCGCACGATCTCCCAGGCGTCGCGGTAATCGTTGACGTGGCGGCCCCAGGCCAGCGCCTCATAGCCGACGCGCAAACGACGTTTCGCGGCGCGATCGCCAAGCTCGCGAAAATCGTCAGCCGCGCGGTCGATGCCGCCGAGCGCGGCGGGTGAGACGTTGGAGCAGATCAGCAACAGATCGGTGCCGAGCTCCTGCATCAGATCGAACTTCCGCTCCGCGCGGGCGAAGTTGCGCGCACGCTGCGGCTCCGGCATGCCCTCGAAATCGCGGAACGGCTGGAACGCACAGATCTCGAGATTGAGGTCCGTGCACATCTTCGCGATATCGCGTGGGCCGGCGCCGAACGACAGCAGGTCGTTCTCGAAGATTTCGACCGCATCGAAGCCCGCGGCGGCGATGGCGCGGAGCTTTTCGTCGAGGCTGCCTGAGAGGGAGACGGTGGCGATCGAGCGCTTGTTCATGCGGCCTGCTCCATGATCTGCCCCGGCGAGATCGTTTGCCCGGTACGCGCGGCCGCGCTGACGGCTTCGACGACGGCGAGCGTTCCCATCGCGTCCTCGACCGACATCAGCGGCTGTTCACGGCCGGCAATCATTGCGCAGAAATGCCGGAGCTGCTCGACCAGCGGATCGAACGCGGGCGGCGCGATGGTCGCGCGCGACAGCGGCGCGTACCAGCCGGGCTGCTCTGTGTATGACCACAGCTCCATGTTCGGCACGGAGAGCGAACCCGCCGTCCCTGCGAAGATGTAGCAGGGCTGGTCCTGCCTGGGATAGGCCGGGTTCTCGCCTGAGGAGAGCTCCCAGCTCCACGGCGCCGGCGTCGCATCCGACACGGTTACCGTGCCCAGCGCGCCGTTGGCGAAGCGCAGCAGCAGCGCGGCGGTGTCCTCGACCGCGAAGTCGCGCACCTTGTTCGAGGTCAGCGCCTGCACCTCGACGATCTCGCCGCAGATGAAGCGGAGATTGTCGATGTCGTGGATGAGATTGATCAGCAGTGGCCCGCCGCCTGCCTCACGCCGCCAGGCGACCTCGAAATAATCGTCGGGCTTCTTGAGGAGCCACAGCCCGACCACGGCCGTGAGCTGGCCGAGCTTTCCGTTCGTCACGGCCTCGCGGGCCGACTTGATGATGGGATTGTGCCGCCGATGATGGCCGACCAGCATCGGCACGCCGGTGCGTCTCACCGCCGCGCACAGGCGCTGCGCGGTGGCAACCGTCTCGGTCACCGGCTTCTCGATCAATGCCGGCACGCCGGCTTCGGCGCAGTCGAGCGCCATCGGCAAGTGCAGCGTGTTGGGCGACGCAATGATGAGGCCGTCGGGCTTCTCTTCTGCGAGCAGGGCACGATGGTCCGCAAAGCAGGGCACGCCATGCGCCAGCGCATATTCCTTCGCGGCGGGCGAGGGGTCCGCGATGCCGGCGAGCACGCAATCCCGGGAGGACTCGATCAACTCGATATGGCGACGGCCGATCAGGCCGGCGCCGGCCACGGCGATCCGCATCTTCGCGCTCATGCCGCGCTCTCCTCCATGGCGCCGCCGAGGAAGAGCTGCCCGATGCGCGGATCGTTCAGAATGCGCCTGGCGTCATCGACCATGCGGGTCTGGCCAAGCTCGAGCACGATGCCGATGTCGGAGATCTCGAGCGCCGAGCGCGCGTTCTGCTCGATCATCAGGATGGTGACGCCGCGATCGCGCAAGCTCTTGAGGATGTCGAAGGTCTGCTGCACCATCAGCGGCGACAGACCGATCGAGGGCTCGTCGACCAGCACCAGCTTCGGCTCGAGCAGCAGCGAGCGGGCGATCTCGAGCTGCTTCTGCTCGCCGCCGGACAGCGTCGAGGCCTGCTGCGCGGACTTGCGCCGCAATGCGGGAAACAGGTCGAGCGCCGCCTCGATCCGCTTGGGCAGGTCGAGGCCCTTGTCGGCGGCGACGCCGCCGAGCTCGATATTGTGGCGCACCGACAGCTCGGGAAAGATGTTGCGGCCCTGCGGCACGTAGCAGATGCCGGCGTTGAGCAGCGCGCGCTGGCTCAAATTGGTGACGTCGCGGCCGGCGAAGCTGATCTTGCCTTCGCGCAGCTTGAGCAGGCCGAAGATGGCCTTGAACACCGTCGATTTGCCGGCGCCGTTCGGACCGATGATCGTCGTGATCGTGGCTGGAGGAACGGCAAACGTCGTGCCGTTCAAGATCGTCATCTTGCCGTAGCCGCCGACGAGATTGTGGACCGAGAGAATGGGATCGCTCATTAGGCGCTCCTAATGTCCGAGATAGGCTTCGATCACGGCGGGGTTCTTGCGGACCTCGTCGGGCCGGCCCATCGCCAGCACCTTGCCTTCCGCCATCACCATCACGCGCGAGCACAGCGACATCACGAACTCCATGTTGTGCTCGATCACGACGAAGGTGGCGTTCTTCTCGCGGTTGATCGCGACCAGGCGCTCCTTGAGGTCCGCCAGCATCGACGGGTTGACGCCGCCGGCTGGCTCGTCGAGCAGCACCAGGCGCGAGCCCCCCATGAAGGCCATGGCGGCATCGAGCAGTTTTTGCTGACCATAAGAGAGACCCCCAGCCGGCTCGTCGGCGAGATGGTCGAGCTTGAAGAAGCCGATCATCTGGTTCGCGGCCTCCGTCAGCCCGGCATCGGAGCGGCCGACCAGGCGCGAGGCCATGTTGCCCTGGTGCTCCTGTCCGGCGAGGATCAGGTTCTCGCGCACCGAGAGCTTTGGGAACACCTGCAACAGCTGGAAGGTGCGGCTGACCCCGAGCTTGTTGAGCTCGGAGGGACGCAGGCCCGTGACGACCTGTCCGTCGAGCTTGACTTCGCCGCCGGTCGGCGTGAGCTGGCCGAGGATGCAGTTGAACAGCGTGGACTTGCCGGAGCCGTTCGGCCCGATCAGGCCGAGGATCTCGCCCTCGCGCACGTCGAACGAGACCCCGTTGACGGCGTGGATGCCGCCAAAGCTCTTCTTGATGTCGGTGACTTCGAGGACCGCGCTCATTGCGCCGTCTCCAGGCGCGACTTTGCGACGGCGCGCAGCGCGGACGCCGCCTTGGTGCGGCGCTCGGCGAGATATCGGTCGAGGATTCCGAGAATCCCGGTCGGCGACCAGATCAGCAGCAGCATCACGGCGACGGCGTAGAGCATCAGGTAGTAGCCTTCCGTGAAGCGCAGCCATTCCGGCAGCAGCACCGCGATCATCGCTCCCAGGAACGGACCGAAATAGAAGCCGGCGCCGCCGACGATCACCATCAGCAGGAGGTCGAGCGAGAGCGACAGGTTGAACGGCACGGGATCGATATATTGCGTCAGCGGCGCATAGAGCGCTCCGGCGACGCCGCCGAGTGCCGAGCCGATCGCGAAGGCCATCAGCGTGTAGCGGCGGGTATCGACGCCGAGGGATTGCGCGCGCAACGGATTCTCGCGCAGCGCCATGAAGGCACGGCCCCAGGGCGAACGGATCAGCCACCACACCGCAAGCGAGACGATCGCGAGCGAGCCGAGGCAGACATAGTAGAACGGCAGCGGCTTGTTGGTCGCGATGCCGAAGATGTGCGGACGTGGGATGTTGGAGATGCCGTAGATGCCGCCGGTCAGCCAGCTCTCGTTGCGGAACACCAGGAAGGCCAGCGTGGAGAAGGCCAGCGTGACGAAGGCGAGGTAATGGTGCTGCACGCGCAGTGCGGGATAGCCGAGCACCCAGCCGATCGCAAAGCTCAAGACGATCGCCACCAGGATCGCCGCCGGCAGCGGCCAGCCATGTGTGGTCATGATCGCGGCGGCATAGGCGCCGATGCCGACGAAGGCGCCTTGCGCCAGCGAGACCTGGCCGGCATAGCCGAGCGTGAGATTGAGCCCCATGGCCGCGATGCTCATCACTGCCCATTGGCTCAGGATGAACAGGCCGTAGCGGTTGAAGTTCATGGGGACGATGATCAGCGCGGCGATGATGGCAAGGCCGAGCGCGATCTTCAGGGGTTTGGCGATGCCGCTCATACGGTGCGCTCCTCGGCACGGCCGAGCAAGCCCTGCGGCCGGAACAGGATGACGGCGATCAGGAACATCATCGGCACGGCGGCGCGATACTGCGTCGAGACATAGGCCGCCGCGAGATTGTCGAGTACGCCGATCAGCAGGCCGCCGGCGATGGCGCCGCGCACCTGGTTGAAGCCGCCGACGATCGCGGCGATGAAGGCGGCCTGGCCCAGCACCTCGCCGGACGAGAATTTTGCGAGGTAGATCGGTGTGATCAGCAGCGAGGCCAGCGCCACCAGGAAGGCGTTGATCAGGAAGGTCAGCAGGATCATGCGCTCGACCGGGACGCCGATGATGCGGGCCACCGTCGGGTTCTGCGCCGCCGCCTGCATCTGGTGGCCGAGCGAGGTACGGCTCAGCAGCGTGGTCAGGCCGAGAACGGCGAGGATGGCAACAGTGAGCACGCCGATGCTCTGCAGCGACACCGCATGGCCGAGGACGGAGATGTCGCCGGTCGGCATGATCGAGGGGAAGGGCGAAGCCTCCGCGCTGTAGAACTGCTTGACCGATTCCTTGATGCCGATCGCGAGCGCCATGGTCGCGATCGCCAGCGGTAGCACACCGTGACGCATCATCGGGTCCACCAGCAGCATCTTGAAGGCGAGCCCGAGCAGGATCAGCGAGAGCAGGATGCCGACGATGATCGCGAGCCAGAACGGCGCGCCCACATGCATCGCGGCCAGCATCAGGAACGCCGGCAGCATCACGAACTCGCCTTGCGCGAAATTGATAGTCTGCGAGGTCTGCCACAGCAGCGTGAAGCCGACCGCGACCAGCGCGTAGATGGCGCCGGTGGCGAGCCCCGCGACCAGTAGATCGAATAGGTTGGACATGTTCCCCTCTTTCCTCTCCCTCTCCCCGCTCTCTTTCTTCTCCCTCTCCCCGTACTTACGGGGAGAGGGTTGGGGTGAGGGGCTGTCTCCGCGTACTCGATTGTCACCGTCGTCGCGGAAGCAGCCCCTCACCCCGCCCTCTCCCCGCGAAGGGGCGGGGAGAGGGAGACGAAAGATCTCTCCCCGCGTAGAGCGGGGCGAGGGAGAAGGGCCACGCTTCACTTCACCTTGGGCAGCACCTGCTTCACCACCTGCTTGCCTTCGACCACCTCGACCAGGAAGCTCTGGCGGTCGATGTCGCCGGTGTCGCTGAAGGTGACGTCCATCAAAATGCCCGGCTCGTCCGCGGCCTTGATGGTGAGGCCGTGCAGCGTGTCGGCGAACTTCTTCGGGTCGACCTTGCCCATCTTTTCCGTGGTCGCCTTCACCATGTAGACGGCGAGGTAGCCCTTCAGGCCGTTATGATCGGGGACGTAATTGTACTTCTTGGAGAACTTCTCGCGGAACGCCTTGACCAGATCGACCGGCGCGTCGGTGGTGAGGCCGACATGGCCGCGCGCGCCGTTGGCGGCATCGCCCGCGAGCTCGATCACCTTCTGGCCGATCAGCGTGGTCTCGCCCATCAGCGGCGCGGTGACGCCCTGGCGCTTCAGCTCCTTCAGGATGCGCGCGCTCTCTTCCTCGTTCAGGTAGACGAACACGGCGTCGGGATTGGCGGCCTTGATCTTGCCGACGTCGGCGGCGAAGTCGGCCTGGCCCGCTTCGGTGGAGAGATCGGCGACGACCTTGGAGCCGAGCCGGTCGAGCTCCTTGACCACGACGTCGCGGCCACCGCGGCCGAAATCGTTGTTGACCCAGACCACCGCAACGGTCTTCGCCTTCATCTCGTCGTGGATGTACTTTGCGACCTTCGGCATTGAGGATTGCTGGCCGAAGGAGGTGCGGAACAGGAACTTGTTTCCTGTCTGCGTCAGCTCGGCGGCTTCGCCGCCCATGATCTGCGCGATGCCGGCTTCGGCCGCGAGCGGCGCGGTCACCTTCACCGAGCCGGAATAACCGGGCCCGAGCAGCACATAGGGCTCGGCGTCGAGCGCCTTCTGCACCTGGGCGCGCGCCACCCCGGGGTTGGACTGCGAGTCGGCGTGGCTGACCTCGAGCTTGCGGCCGAGCACGCCGCCCTTGGCGTTGATCTCCTCGATCGCGAGGTCGATGCCGTTCTTCCAGTTCGTGCCGACGGTGGCACCGCCGCCCGAGAGCTCCGCGACGTTGGCGAGCTTGATCGCCTGGGCAAAGGCGCCCGTTGCGGTCATGACGGTGAGCAATGCGCCCACCACTAGCGTTGATTTCATCGTCCTCTCCTCCCGTTTCAAATCTTGCAAGCGGCCTTGTATCCGGCCGCTTCGCCTCAAGCTGCCTGATAGGCGGCGCTGCGCGCTGCCATCACGGCGTCGAAAGCCTCTCCCATGATCTCGGTGGATGGGGCAAGGCCTGTGAACAATTCGAAGGCGTCGGCGGCCTGGTAGATCGCGAGGTCGCGGCCGGTCATGATCTTCGCGCCTTTCTCTCGCGCTGCGGCCAGCAGCGGCGTGATCAGCGGCGAATAGACGGCGTCGGCGACCCATAGGTCCGCCCTGAGCAGTCTCGCCGGCACCGGCGTGTCACGGTTCGGCAGCATGCCGACCGGCGTGCCGTTGACGAGACCGGTCGCACCCTCGAGCGCATCCTCGACGCTGGCGGCAACGCGGGCGCCGCGCGGGGCGAGCATGGCGGCCAGTTTCTCGGCGCGCGCCGGCTCGCTGTCGAAAATGCGGATGTCGGCCACGTTCAGGCTCGCCAGCGCAAACGCGATGGCCTTGCCGACGCCGCCGGCGCCGATCAGGGCGATGGCGTTGCCGGAGGGCGCCAGCAATGGCGTCACCGCCCGCGCAAAACCCGTGGTGTCGGTGTTGTGGCCGGTCAGCCGGCCATCCCTGACCACGACGGTGTTGACCGCGCCCATGCTGGCTGCGCCCGGCGCCAGCGCGTCGAGCAGCGGCACCACCGCTTCCTTGTAGGGGTAGGTGACATTGACGCCGGCAAAGCCGAGCCGCCGGACGCCCTCGAGCATCATGCGCAGCCCGGCCGCATCGGCCCCGGCGACCTCGACAAGCTGGTAATGGCCGCGCAGGCCGAGCGCTTCGGCGGCGCGCTCATGCATGGCGGGCGAGGCGGAATGCGCGATCGGGGTGCCGATCAGGCCGGTGAGGAGCTTCTTGCTGGCGGCGTATCCGCGTTTCGACATGGTTCGCTATCGTCTCAAGGGAGCGTCCGGCCCCGGCCATTAGCGGGGAAATCCGTGCAATTCCAGCTGCGACGATAGCCTTTCCCCCGCCTAACACAATTACCCTTTTATCTGGCAAACCTAACATCATGTTATTTCCTCCGCCCGCGGGCAGGGGCGGTCTTGCCACTGCCGCGGGAGGGCTCGACCGCGCGCATCTCGGCGCGCAGGGCCTCGATGAAATACTCGGCATGCAGCGACAGCGGCGTGCCGCGCTTGACTGCGATGTAGGTCTCGAACCGCGTCGGCTCGGCGATCTTCAGAAGCTCGATCCCGGGATAGCCGCCATGGGCGACGGTGAACTGGTCGATGATGGCGATGCCGAGTCCCGCCTTCACCAGCGCGCAGACGGTGGTGCCGAAGCGCGCGCGGATCGTGATGTTGTAGTCGAGCCGGTGGCGCGCGAAGATCCCGGCCATGATCCGGCCGTAGGGGTCGTTGGGATCGATGCCGATCAGCGGATAGCGCGTGATCTCGGCGGCGGAGACCTGCTTGCGGCCGGAGAGCTCGTGGCCGGGCGGCACGATGCAATAGAGCTCGCCCGAAGCGAGCGGCATGAAGTCGAGCCCGGAATGCTCGAGCCGATAGCTCATCGCCACGCATTCGCCGCGGCCGAGCATCAGGTAGTCGATGGCCTCCTCGAGCTTGAGGATGTTGATGTCGATGCCGAGATCGGGATAGCGGCGGCGGACGCGCTCGATCGCACGCGGCACCATCACCTGCGAGATGCTCGGCACCGAGCCGATGCGCAGCTCCGACAGGCCGCCGCGGCCGATCTTGGAGATGATCTCGGAGAGGTCGTCGACCTTCTTGTAGACGCCGTTGATCTGCTCGAAGATGTTCTCCGCTTCCGGCGTCGGGAAGTAGCGCCCGTTCTGGCGCTGGAAGAAGCGGATGCCGAGCGAGCGCTCGGTGTATTTGACGAGGCGGCTGATCCCCGGCGCCGAGACGTTGAGCAGCTTCGCCGCACCGCCGATGGTGCCCGTCACCATCACGGCACGGATCACTTCGACCTGGCGCAGCGTCATCATGGCCTTGAACCGTCCCTGGCATCGACAAGAGATCGCGGCGATCATCTCACGAGAGATGCGCTGTCATCCAGCGGCAAGTGTGCGCCGATGTGGTCGGAGGCTGGCGCTTTCCCTCTCCCCTTGTGGGAGAGGGTGGATCGCCGCAGAGCGGCGAGACGGGTGAGGGGTCTCTCTCCGCGACTTCAAATGGGAGTTGGATTCGCGGAGAGAGACCCTCATCCGGCGCTTCGCGCCACCTTCTCCCACAAGGGGAGAAGGGAAGCCAAAATTCGCGGTCAGAGTGTTTCGACTAAAACCCGCGCGGTCAGATGGAGAGGCGTCCTCGTGACGCGATCTGTTGCTCCGGCGTCGTCTTTGCAACGGCGTTCTAGCTCGCCGGCCCTTCCGGCGACACGCTCTCGGCCAGCTCCGCGCGCTCGCTCTGCAGCACCTCGCGCGCAAACTCGATGATCTTCTGCTTGTTCGCCGTTTCGCGGACGGCAAAAAACACGCGGTTCAATTCCAGGCCGAGCACGCTGTTGAGGGCGATGTCCTCGTCTTCCATCGTTGGCTTCCCGCTTCGGATGTTCTCAGGTGTATCGTGGCGTCAATTCTGCCACAAGTAGTTAAATCCTCAGAGCGCATGAGCACCGGGAAACTACGGCCACAGCGAATTGAGGCGGTCTGTGAATACGTGCTATACGGAAGCGCGAGGGTCAGGAAACGTACGATGTCCGCCGTAGACTATGGCCGGGAGGCGCTCGACTTCATCGAAGGCCTGCAGACCTACCGCAAGGTACCAGAGGCCATGAACGCGCTCGAAGCGGCGTTCGGTCGCTTCGGCTTCGAAACCATCATCGTGACGGGGTTGCCCAATCCCGATCAGCAGTTTGCGCAGATGGTGCTCGCCAAACGCTGGCCTGCGGGATGGTTCAGCCTCTACACCGAGAAAAACTACGATCGTTTCGATCCCGTGGTGCGGTTGTGCCGGCAGTCGGTCAATCCGTTCGAGTGGTCGGAAGCGCCCTATGATGCGGAACTCGAGCCGAATGCGGCCGAGGTGATGAACCGTGCCAGCGAGTTCCGCATGTCGCGCGGCTTCATCGTGCCGATCCACGGGCTCACCGGCTACGAGGCTGCGGTCTCGCTCGGCGGCGTCCATCTCGACCTCAATGCGCGCAGCAAGCCGGCGCTGCACCTGATGGCGATGTATGGCTTCGACCATATTCGCCGCCTGCTAGAGCCGATGCCGCATTTGTCGACGCGCCTCACCCCGCGCGAGCGCGAGGTGATCGCCTGGGCTTCGCAGGGGAAGTCGGCCTGGGAAATCGGCGAGATCCTGCACATCACCCAGCGCACCGCCGAAGAGCATCTTGCAACTGCTGCGCGCAAGCTCGGCGCGGTCAACCGTACGCATGCGGTCGCGCTGGCGATTCGGAACAAGATCATCAATCCTTAAGCCGCCTTACTGGGAAATTTCCCAATACCGAAGCTGCGTCTTTTCGCAGAATCTCCCCCCATGAGGATGAATGGGGGGTTTCATGATTCACGCAGTTTCCGCGGTAAATCGTCACCTTTATGAAGATATAATCGAGCAGCATTTCCGGCTGCGTCACGACATCTTTGTCGAGGAGCGGCGCTGGGAGACGCTGCGCAGGCCGGATGGCCGTGAGATCGATTCCTACGACGACGAGGACACCGTCTACCTGCTGGCGCTGGAAGGCCGCCGCGTCGTGGGCGGTCATCGGCTCTATCCGACCACCAAGCCCTCGATGATGAGTGAGGTGTTTCCGCATCTGGCGGCGGTTCGCGGCTGGCCCGCCGATCCGCTAGTGTGGGAATGGTCGCGCTACTTCGTCGTGCGCGATCGCCGCGACGGCGCGCTCAACCTGCAACTGATGGCTGCGGTGCAGGAGTTCTGCCTCGACCAGGGAATCGCGCAGGTCAGCGCGATCATGGAGACCTGGTGGCTGCCGCGCTTCCACGAAGCCGGCTTCGTCGTGACGCCGCTCGGCCTACCGGCTCTGGTCGAGAACGCATGGACCATGGCGGCGACCATCGACATTCGTCGGGAGACGCTCGATGCCCTGCATCATCGGATCGGCACGGCTTCGGTCGTGCAGCAGGACGGCCCTCGTCTCGATGCCATCGCCCGTGCCAACCTCTGCGGTCATGTTGCCGCGCAACGAAAGAGCGCCTGAGATGTCGAACGTGATGCGGGACAGCCAGATCATGGCGCAAATGAAAGACGAGGATCTCGGCTACATGTCCGACATGGCGCTCGAACTGGCGCAAATGGCGGAGGACACCGGATTGACGACGCTCGCTTATCTGTTTCGGATGGCGGCCCTGGAGGCGTCGACGGCCAACAGCGTTCTCGCCGAGCCGGACGAGCTCCCCCGGCAGATGACGTCGCACTAGACGCAGCCCTGCTCGATTTTACGACGATCGTACCCTCTCACCGCCAGCCGGTGAGAGGGTGATGCCGTTTCGCTGCGGCAGGTTGCCTCATGCCGCGCGGCAGCTTTTTTGCATTGCGGGGCGCGTCCCGGCCGCACGTGCCGAGATGCAACAAAGTGCATGTTTGATGTCGAATCGCTCTTGCCTCGGAACGATACTGCCATTACCCATTTTTCGGCCTTGAAGAGGCAGGGGGAGCTCTTTCACTGATGGCGACAGTGTTCGAACATCGGCGCGCGTCTGTATGCGCCTGAAAGAGTCCTGATGCTGCTCGTCGTCGAACAATTCTTGAATGGGTTGCAGTTCGGTCTGCTGCTGTTCCTGCTCGCCGCGGGCCTGACGCTGGTGTTCGGGATCATGGATCTCGTCAACCTCGCGCACGGCTCGCTCTATATGATGGGCGCCTATTTCGCCGCCACCTTCGCGGCGTGGACCGGCAGCTTCCTGCTCGGCGCGCTGATGGCGTTGGGCGCGACGCTCGTGCTCGGCATCGTGCTGGAGGTGAGCGCGCTGCGGCATCTCTATGGCCGCGACCATCTCGACCACGTGCTCGCGACCTTCGGCCTGATCCTGTTCTTCAACGAAGCCGTGCGGCTGATCTGGGGCCCGGCGGGCCTGGCGCTGCCGCTGCCGGCCTGGCTCACCGTGCCGGTGCCGATCCTGCCCGGCATTCACTATCCCGCCTATCGCCTCGCCATCATTGGGGTAGCGCTGCTGGTCGCGCTGCTGCTCTATCTCGGCGTAATGCGCACCCGCATCGGCATGCTGATCCGCGCCGGCGCCTCCAACCGCGAGATGATCGGCGCACTCGGCATCAACATCAAGCTGCTCTACACGCTGGTGTTCGGCCTGGGCGCCGCACTCGCCGGCCTTGCCGGGCTGATGCAGGCGCCGATCCTGACCGTGCAGATCGGCATGGGCGAGAACATCCTGATCCTCGCTTTCGTCATCATCGTGATCGGCGGCATCGGTTCGATCCGCGGCGCTTTCCTCGCTGCGATCTTCGTCGGCATGATCGACACGCTCGGCCGCGCCTTTCTTCCGAACCTGCTCCGCCAGGTGCTGAGCGGCGCCGCCGCATCCACCGCCGCGCCCGCGCTGTCCTCCATGCTGATCTATCTGCTGATGGCGATCGTGCTGGTAGTGCGGCCGGAGGGGCTGTTTCCGGCCAATCGTCGATGAAGGGTTTGAGCGTGAGCAAGGCCGTCACGGCCCTGATGCTGGCGGGCCTCGTGCTGCTGCCGCTCTATTCGCAGCTGACCGGCAACGTCTTCATCCTGACGCTGTTCACCCGCATCATCATCCTGGCGCTGGCGGCTGCGAGCCTCAACCTCATCATGGGATTTGCGGGCCTGATGAGCTTTGGCCATGCCGCGTATCTCGGCATCGGCGGCTATGCCGTCGGCATGCTCGCGCAGGAAGGCGTTGGGTCCGGCTTCATCCAGTTTCCGGTCGCGATTGCGGCGTCGGCGATCTATGCGCTGGTGATCGGCGCGCTGTCGCTGCGCACCCGTGGCGTCTACTTCATCATGATCACGCTGGCCTTCGCCCAGATGGCCTACTATGTCGCCTCGGGCCTGGCCCGTTACGGCGGCGACGACGGCCTGACCATCTACACGCGCAGCGACTTCTCGGGCCTGATCGATCTCGGCAACCGCACGCAGTTCTATTATCTCTGCCTCGCCTGCCTTTTCGGCGTCATGCTCCTGATATGGCGCATCGTCAACTCGCGCTTCGGTCTTGTCGTGCAGGGCCTGCGTTCCAACGAGCAGCGCATGCAGGCCATCGGCTTCCCGGCCAAGCGTTACCAACTGGTCTGCTTCGTCATATCAGGCACGATGTGCGGCCTTGCCGGCGCGCTGCTCGCCAACAACACCGATTTCGTAAGCCCGGCCGTGATGTACTGGACCCGTTCCGGCGACCTCATGGTGATGGTGATCCTGGGCGGCATGGGCACGCTGTTCGGCCCGGTCATGGGTGCGATGGTGTTCCTGCTGCTGGAAGAACTGCTGTCGCAGATCACCGAATATTGGGCGCTGATCCTGGGCCCGCTGCTGCTGCTCATCGTCCTGTTCGGCCGCGGCGGCATCATGGGCGCACTCGGGAGGGCTGGCCGTGGCTGAACCCTTGCTCCGCGTCGAAAAGCTGGTGCGCCGCTTCGGCGGAATCATCGCGACCGACAACGTCTCGCTCGACGTCGCATCCGGCGAGCTGCACGCCATCATCGGCCCGAACGGCGCCGGCAAGACCACGCTGATTAGCCAGCTCACCGGGCATCTCGAACCGCATTCCGGCAGCGTCTCGCTGGCGGGGCGCGACATCACCTATCTGCCGGCCTATCGCCGCTGCGCGTTGGGCCTGGCGCGTTCGTTCCAGATCACCTCGCTGCTGCTCGACTTCACCGCCGCGGACAATGTCGCGCTGGCGGCGCAGGCGCATGCCGGCACCTCGTTCCGATTCTTCGCCAATGCGCGGAAAGAGAAGGGTCTGCGCGATGCCGCCCAGGCGGCGCTCGATCGCGTCGGCCTCGGCCATCGCGCCGATATCGTGGTCTCCAGGCTCAGCCACGGCGAACGCCGCGAGCTGGAGCTTGCAGTCGCGCTCGCAAGTAAGCCGAAGCTGTTGCTACTCGACGAGCCGATGGCCGGCCTCGGCGTGACCGAATCCCAGCGCATGGTGAAGCTGCTCCAGGAGCTGCGGAAAGAGGTCTCGATCGTGCTGGTCGAGCACGACATGCCGGCGGTGTTCGCGCTGGCCGACCGCATCACGGTGCTGGTCTATGGCCGCGTCATCGCCTCCGGCGACCCGGCCGCGATCCGGGCCAATGAGGACGTCAAGCGCGCCTATCTCGGCGATCAGCATGTGGTGACGCATCATGGCTGACACACTGCTCGAGGTCGACGGCATCGAGACCTGCTACGGCCTGTCCCAGGTGCTGTTCGGCCTGTCGCTGTCGATCAAGCCGGGCGAGATGGTCTCGCTGATGGGCCGCAACGGCATGGGCAAGACCACCACCATCCGCTCCATCATGGGCCTGACGCCGGCGCGCGCGGGCACCATTCGCTTCGCGGGCGCGGAGGTGCGGCAGCTTCCGTCCTACCGGATTGCGAAACTCGGTGTTGGTCTCGTGCCCGAGGGCCGGCAGATCTTTCCGAACCTCACCGTGCGCGAAAACCTGGTCGCGGCCGCGGCGGATCGCTTCAACAGCGATAATCCCTGGACGCTCGCCGCGATCTACGTGATGTTTCCGCGCCTCGCCGAACGCGCGTCCAACATGGGCAACCAGCTTTCCGGCGGCGAGCAGCAGATGCTCGCGATCGGCCGCGCGCTGATTACGAATCCAAAGCTCCTGATCCTGGACGAGGCGACCGAGGGCCTCGCGCCGCTGATCCGGCAGGAGATCTGGAATTGCCTGTCGCTACTCAAGAGCCGCGGACAGTCGATCCTGGTCGTCGACAAGAACGTCGACCATCTCGCCCGCATCTGCGACCGCCATTACATCATCGAGCGCGGCAAGACGGTGTGGAGCGGCACCTCCGACGAGCTGATGGCCGCGCCGGACCTGCAGCACAAATATCTGGGAATCTGAGCCCCGCTCCAGCCGCGTCGTCGTTGCGAGCACAGCAAAGCAATCCAGACTGCCGCTGCGGAAAGATCCTGGATTGCTTCGCTGCGCTCGCAATGACGGAAGGGATAACGTGAGCTCTCACCAATAAATTCCGTGCCGATGCAGCTCGCGGATCACGCGCGCCTCGGTGGACGGCTGCCGGCGCTTCGGCTTGGCGGTTGCGGCCCTCGACGCCGTTGCGGACCGGGCCGACGTTGTGGCGGCCGGAATTGCCGAGGCAGGCGCCGTCGATGCAGCTGGTGCGGTCGCCGTCGGCACATTCGTTGTTGCCGGGGCTTGAGGCGTCTGCGCCGGAACTGGCGTCGCGGTGGCCGGCTGTTCCGCCTGCTGGCTTGCATTGCTGGCCGCCAGGCTGAGGCTCCGCGAGCCTCCGGCATTGGCCTGGCTTGCGAGCAGCGACATCGCGGCGATCAGGATCAGCTTGCTCATGGCAATCCCCGTCATCTGGTCAATCGATCTTACCCAATTCCCTTGGGCTTCATGGACCTAACGCGCGAGGCGGTGCGTGCCGATCTCGATCAGGGTGGTCCGGCAGGACAGGCGATAGATCAGGCTGAAAAGTTGACCCCACATGACCGAACTCCGTTGTTGATCAATGCAGAGAATTCTAGACCGCCTGCCTTTCCGGCGTTTTTCGCCGGGTGAGGAAAATGGCTTCGTCCGGGGGCGGCGCGATGTCGTCGCAACAGTCCGGAAGAAGTCGCCTCACGCGGGCGTGAAGCAGCGCGCCGAGCGGGGCCGATCGGATTCCGATCAAGGCCGGTAGTTCTCCCGGGATGAAGCGCCCGCAGCGCGGCAGTAACGTGCGGGCGCCTCAGCCCCGGTTATTGTATGAGTTCCGATCGCCAAGACGATCCGCCGATCCTCATCTGCTCAAAATGCAGGCGGCCAATGAAGTTCCTGGCGACACTACCTGGAATAGTCACGCTGCCTGCGGAGCACGTTTATCATTGCGTCCAGTGCCGTCGCGTCGACACGATTCGGCTGAAGTGACGCTCTGGTGGCCGGGGCGGGCCGCTTACAGCAGTTGTAGCTGCTCCCGCCGCCGCGAAACCGGTGCTATAATATCGTGAACAGACGAGAACAGGGAGGACACCATGAACCACACCATGGTTCCCAGTGATCGCGTGGAGCACGTCGCCGTCTACGGACGCGACGGCACGAAGCTCGGCACGATCGAGCGGTTGATGCTCGACAAGATGAGCGGAACGGTCGCCTATGCCGTGATCAAGACCGGCGGGCTGCTCGGTACGCGTCACCATTATCCGCTGCAGTGGAGCGCGCTGAAATACGATCCAGCACGGCAGGCGTTCCAGACCGAGCAGACGCTGGACGAACTCAGCAGCGGCCCGTGCGAGTTCGATGGCGACGCGTTCGACTGGGGCGACCGCTCGCGGCCCTACCCGCATCCGCATTACTGGTCGGTCTAGCGAGCAAGACGGTTCGGCCGCGGAGCAGTATTTGACGCGAGCGCCCGCTATCCCGCGAGCGGCGGCTCGCCGACCTTGGGCCAATAGGTGCCGAAGCTCCAGAGCCCGCCCTCCGGATCGCGTGCGGCGAAATCGCGGCTGCCATAATCGGTCGTGTAGGGCTCCATCTCGATCTCTGCACCAGCGGATTTCACCTTCGCATAGAGCGCGTCGGGATCATCGACAGCCAGATAGACGGCATCCGTCCGCCGGCCGCCGATGTCGCCAACCAATTTGCCGTAGGCGTCGTCGCGATGCGCGCCCAGCATGAGGATCGACGATCCGAACGCCAGCTCGGCGTGAACGACCGTGCCCTCCTTGCGGTACACCACCCGTTCGGTGAAGCCGAGAACGTTCTTCAGCCAGGCGATCATCGCCTCGGCATCCCTACAGCGCATGGTGTGGTAGAGGCGCGGCGCTTCGTAGCCGTTCGGCTGGTTCATGACACTCTCCAGGTTCGGTGCAAGCTTGTTGCGAAGCCGACCCTAGTTCGGATCATGGCGGCCGGCTTGAACAAATGGGACCTGACCGTGCCTCGCGCCGTCTTGCCGCTGTTTTGGCGCTAGCCCCCGCCGTCCCGCATCAGGCGTGAATCGACGACATCGAGCCGCGCGGCCCATCCGGTCGGCGTCTCTCCGCTGAACATCCGGAAATCGCGAGCAAGATGTGCCTGGTCGGCATAGCCGGCGTCCGCGGCAATGGCCGCCCAGCCGCCTGCGCCATCCGTCCGGGCCAGGACGCAAGCGCGATGAAAGCGCAGCATCTGGGCCAGCGTCTTTGGCGGAGCGCCGATCTCGCGGTGGAAGCGGCGTGTGAGATGCTTGCGGCTCCAGCCGATGTCGGAGGCAATGTCGGCGATCCTGACCGCGCCCGCGCCTCGCCACAGCGTCTCCAGCGCGAAGGCGACCTCAGGCGAGGGCTCGTGTACGGCGCGGCGAAGCACGAAGTCTTCGACGATCTCGAATCGTCCCTGCCAGCCGGCCGCCTCGGCCACCCTGGCGCGGAGCTCCCTGCCGTGCCGTCCCAGAATGTCGTCGAGCCCGACGATCCGCGCGGTCAGATCGGGCACGGCGCCTCCGAAGAAGCGATACGCCCCGAGCGGCGTGAAATCGACCTGAACGCATTCGGCGCGCCCGTCGGATTCGATCACGACCGGCCCAGGAAACAGACCCGCTGCGAAACTCGGCCGCGCATCGGCGGTGTCCGGTCGGTGTCCGAGCGCAATGCGGAAGGGCGTTCCCAAATTCACCAGCAGAGGCAGTGCAAGCGGCGCGGCGTGGCGGAAGGCGGCCAAGCCGATCCCGCGCTCGCGGTAGAAGGAAATGCTGGAGATCAGCCGCGCAAGACGCGGCGAGGGCGGTCGACGGATGACATCGGGAGGTGCGTCCATCACGCGCTAACGCTCCGTCACTTCGCGCTCCACGCGTATGGTGTCGCAGAGCATGTCGGTCATGCCTGGAGCTTAGCAGGCGATCGCAGCGGAACTCAAATGACCCGGTGCGTGGCACGCCGTCGAATTGCGCCGAAGCGCTGCCGCCCCGTCACGGCCGGTTGCGCATCCAGTCGGCCAGGCCCGCTATCGCCTTGTCGAGATCCTGGCGCGCGGCGGCGTCCGTGATCGTCTCCTCCAGCGCGCCGCGCATGCAGAGCATCCAGGCGTCGCGCTCGGCGTCCCCAATGGCGAAGCCGAAATGGCGCTGGCGCAGCCGCGGATGACCTTTCTCGGGTGTATAGAGCCGCGGGCCACCGGTCCATTCGGTGAGATAGCGCTTCAGCACGTCCCTGATCAGGCCGAGGTCGTCCGCATGCATGGCGCGGATGATCTTCGCCTCCGGCAGCGTGTCCATGCGGTCGTAGAAGCGGTCGACGAGGGCGTCGATCGTGGCGCTGCCGCCGATCCGCTCGAACATGGAGGTGGCGACGTCGGTGGACGTCATCGCTACAGCGCCACGCTGCGCAGGCCGAAGCTGCGGGCTTCGTTCTGCAGCACCGGCCGCACCGCATCGATCAGGCGTGCGGCGGCGGCATCGACGGAAAGGCCCGCGGTATCCACCACCGCGGTCGCGCGCGAATAGAGCGGCTCGCGGCTGAGCAGGATGTTGCGCAGCTCCGTCATCGCCGAGCGATCATCAGCCATCGGGCGTAGATCGCCCTGGCGACGCACGCGCGCCATGTGCTCCTCGGGCTCGGCCTTCAGCCAGATCGTGTAGAACGAGGAGAGGACCTGATCGAAGGTCAGGGGCTCGGAGACGATGCCGCCGCCGGTTGCCAGCACCATCAGCTCGTTGCGCGCGAGCAGCTGTTGCAGTGCCGCCTGCTCCATGCGGCGAAAGCCTTCCTGGCCGTACAGCGCGATGATCTCGGCGACCGAGAGCCCGTTCTGCTGCTCGACCTCCTTGTTGAGCTCGACGAAACTCCAGCCGATCCTCTTCGCCAGCATCCGCCCAAGTGTGGACTTGCCGGCGCCGCGCAGGCCGATCAGCGCGATCCCGCAGAACGGCGCGCGCCGGGGCGCGGTTGCGCTGCCGCCGGCGAGCAGATCCTTGGCCTGAGCAATCTGCGCGGGCGTCGCCTTGCGCAGGAGGTCGCGAAACACCTGCCAGTCCGGGGTCGGATCGGCGCTGGGCAGCAAATCTTCGAGATGGGCGCCCATCGCGTCGGAGACGCGGCGCAGCAGCACGATCGAGACATTGCCCTTGCCGCTCTCGAGCTGCGCGATGTAGCGCTCCGAAATTCCCGACACCTTGGCGAGTACTTTGCGCGACATGCCGCGCAGCGCGCGCATGGTGCGCACACGCTGGCCGAGTTGTTCGAGGAAGCGGGATTCGGCGTCGGGACTTTCGGTCATGAGTCTTCTTTACAGGGGTCCTGCGGCGCGTTTTAATGAAACATAGTGCCTGCTGGCATTGACAGCAAGCCGCCGTGGTGTCTTTCTATGAATTATAATTCTAAATTCTGGGGAGATGTCCGTGAGCGAGGGATCCTATAACGCGGTGACCTGGCTGCTCGACCGTAACGTCGACGAAGGCAGGGGCAGCAAGCTCGCCTTCGACGATACCGTCTCGCGACTCACCTATGGCGAGCTCCAGCAACAGACCCGGCGCGCCGCCAACATGCTGCGCCGGCTCGGCGTCCGCCGCGAGGAGCGCGTGGCGATGATCATGCAGGATACGGTCGATTTCCCGATCGTGTTCCTGGGCGCGATCCGCGCCGGCATCGTGCCGGTGCCGCTCAACACGCTGCTGACCGCGGACCAATACGCCTACATCCTCGCCGACTGCCGCGCGCGCGTGCTGTTCGTGTCCGAAGCGCTCTATCCCGTCATCAAGGACGTTGTCGGCCGCATGCCGGATCTCGAGCATGTCGTGGTCTCCGGCGCCAAGCAGAACGGCCACAAGCAGCTTGCCGAAGAGCTCGCTGGCGAGAACGATCAGTTCACCACCGCCGTGACGCATCCGGACGAGCCGGCGTTCTGGCTGTACTCGTCGGGCTCGACGGGCATGCCGAAGGGCGTGCGCCATTTGCATTCCAATTTGCAGGCCACTGCCGACACCTATGCCAAGCAGGTGCTCGGCATCCGTGAGAGCGATGTGTGTCTCTCCGCGGCGAAATTGTTTTTCGCCTATGGCCTCGGCAATGCGCTGACCTTCCCGATGTCGGTCGGCGCCAGCGTGATCCTCAACAGCGAGCGGCCGACGCCGGCGCGCATGTTCGACCTGATGAATCGCTACAATCCCTCGATCTTCTATGGCGTGCCGACCTTGTTCGCCGCGATGCTCAACGACGAGACCATGAAGAGCGAGCGCGGCGGCAAGGCTTTGCGCATCTGCACCTCCGCCGGCGAGGCGCTGCCGGAATCCGTCGGCCACAGCTGGAAGGCACGGTTCGGTGTCGACATTCTCGACGGCGTCGGCTCGACCGAGCTGTTGCACATTTTTCTGTCGAACGCGCCCGGCGACATCAAATACGGCTCGTCCGGCAAGCCGGTGCCCGGCTATGCGGTGCGGCTCGTCAACGAGGCCGGGCAGGACGTCGCCGACGGCGAGGTCGGCGAGCTCCTGGTCGATGCGCCCTCGGCCGGCGAGGGCTACTGGAACCAGCGCCACAAGAGCCGCCGCACCTTCGAGGGGCCGTGGACCCGCACCGGCGACAAATACATTCGTGACGCCGAGGGCCGCTATACCTTCTGCGGCCGCGCCGACGACATGTTCAAGGTCTCCGGCATCTGGGTCTCGCCGTTCGAGGTCGAAAGCGCGCTGATCACGCATCCGGCCGTGCTGGAAGCTGCCGTCGTGCCCGAGGCCGATCCAGAAGGCCTCCTGAAGCCGAAAGCCTTCGTCGTGTTGCGCCCAGGCGCAAAGACGACGGACTTGCAGGAGATGCTCAAGGAGCACGTCAAGCAGAAGATCGGCCCCTGGAAATATCCGCGCTGGATCGATGTGGTGGAGTCCTTGCCGAAGACGGCGACGGGCAAGATCCAGCGGTTCAAGTTGCGCGAGGGCGCGCATTGATGGTGCAGGCGGCGAACGCGCTCGCTTACCCTCCCCTGGAGGGGGAGAGTCGGCACGCGATCGAGCGTAGCGAGACGCGTGGCGGGGTGGGGTGATCTCTCCACACGGGCACTGCCTCTCCGGAGAGCCTGTCACCCCGCCCCGATTCACATCTCGCTGCGCTCGCTGTGAATCGACCCTCCCCCTCCAGGGAGGGTGGGCATCTCGGCATTGGCTAGGAATGGGAATTCGACCATGACCAATCTCACCCCCACCGGCTTCCTCGACATTGGTACCGCCAGCCTCGAATACAGATGGTTCGCGCCGCTAGTCCCCGACGCGCCCACCATCGTGATGCTGCACGAAGGCCTCGGCTCCGTCGGCCTCTGGGGTGATTTCCCAGAGAAGCTGCAGCAGGCCACGGGCGCGGGCATCTTCGCCTATTCGCGCGCAGGCTACGGCCAGTCCAGCCCGGTCGCACTGCCGCGGCCGCTCGACTACATGCATCGCGAGGCGCTGGACGTGCTGCCGAAGCTGCTCGACATGATCGGCTTCAAGCGCGGCCTCCTGCTCGGCCATTCCGACGGTGCCTCGATCGCCACCATCTATGCCGGGGCGCATCAGGATCATCGCCTCAATGGGCTCGTGCTGATCGCGCCGCATTTTGTCGTCGAGGACATCTCGATCGAATCCATCGCCGCGATCAAGACGACGTTCGAGACCACGGACCTCAAGACAAAGCTGGCGCGCTGGCACAAGGACGTCGACAACGCCTTCCACGGCTGGAACGGCGCCTGGCTCGATCCAAAGTTCCGCGATTGGGATATCTCCGAATACCTCGCATACATCCGCGTGCCCGTCATGATCGTGCAGGGCACAGATGATCAATACGGCACGCTGCGCCAGGCCGAGATCGCACAGGAGGAATGTTACTGCCCGGTCGACCTGAAAATCATTGCCGGCGCGGCGCATTCCCCGCATCGCGAGGCCGCGGGGCCGACCCTCGATGCCATCATGCAGTTCGCAAAGGCCGCCTTGCGGGATGATCCAGGGCTTCAGGCTGCATGAAACCCACGCGCGCCTAGATGAAGCAAAGTGCATATGAGGTCGCGATTCGGGCTAGACTAACCCAGTAAGATGCACTATTGTGCATCTAACGCTCCAGATGCATAACCAAGCTTAGGGTGGCTCATGGCCGGGGAAGATCGGCGCCTCGCAGGCGGCGCGACATTCATCGATTTCCAGACCGAACCGTCCCGCTACAAGCATTGGAAGCTCGCGGTCGACGGCGACGTCGCCACGTTGACGATGGACGTCGACGAGAATGGCGGCCTGTTCGAGGGCTACCAGCTCAAGCTCAATTCCTACGACCTCGGCGTCGACATCGAGCTGGCCGATGCGATCCAGCGCCTGCGCTTCGAGCATCCGCAGGTGAAGGTCGTGGTGCTGCGCTCGGCCAAGAACCGCGTGTTCTGCGCCGGCGCCAACATCCGCATGCTCGCGGGCTCGACCCATGCCCACAAGGTGAATTTCTGCAAGTTCACCAACGAGACCCGCAACGGCATGGAAGATTCGTCGGAGAATTCCGGCCAGCGCTTCATCACCGTGGTGAACGGTTCGGCCGCCGGCGGCGGCTATGAGCTCGCGCTCGCGACCGATCACATCATCCTCGCCGACGACGGCTCGTCCGCCGTCGCGCTGCCCGAAGTGCCGCTGCTCGCGGTGCTGCCGGGCACCGGCGGTCTCACGCGGGTCGTCGACAAGCGCAAGGTGCGGCGCGACCACGCCGATGTCTTCTGCACCATCGAGGAAGGCGTGAAGGGCAAGCGCGCCGTGCAATGGCGCCTCGTCGACGAGATCGCGCCGAACTCCAAGCTCGAGGCCAAGATCGCCGAGCGCGCCAAGGAATTCGCAGGCCAATCGAAGCGCAAGGGCAGCGGCAAGGGCATCGCGCTGACGCCGCTCAGGCGCCTGATCGACGAGAACAGCATCCGCTACGGCTTCGTCACCGTCGATATCGATCGCACCGCGCGCATCGCCACCATCTCGATCAAGGCGCCGGAGACCGCGCCGCCCGCCGACATCGACGGCATGATGGCGCAAGGCGCCTCGTTCTGGCCGCTGCAAGTGGCGCGCGAGCTCGACGACGCCATCCTTCACTTACGCATCAACGAGCTCGAGATCGCGATGCTCGTCTTCAAGAGCCACGGCGACCGCGCCCATGTGCTCGCCTGCGATGCGTTCCTCGAAGCCAACAAGGCGCATTGGCTGGTCAACGAGATCAGGCATTACTGGAAGCGCGTGCTCAAGCGCGTCGACGTCACTTCGCGCACGCTGGTGACGCTGGTCGAGCCCGGCTCCTGCTTTGCCGGCACGCTCGCCGAGCTCGTCTTTGCCGCCGACCGCTCCTACATGCTGATCGGCACCCGCCAAGGCGACAATCGTCCGCCGCCGTCGATCGAGCTGTCCGCCATGAATTTCGGCCCGTACCCGATGAGCCACGGCCTGACGCGGCTGGAATCGCGCTTCCAGGCCGATCCGTCCGACCTGGAGCGCGCCGAAGCAACGCTCGGCACCAGCCTCGACGCCGAGCAGGCCGAGGAGCTCGGCCTCGTCACCTTCGCGCTCGACGATATCGACTGGGACGACGAGGTCCGCGTGTTCCTCGAGGAGCGCGCCAGCTTCTCGCCCGACAGCCTTACCGGCATGGAAGCGAGCCTGCGCTTCGTCGGCCCCGAGACGATGGAATCAAAGATCTTCGCGCGCCTCACCGCGTGGCAGAACTGGATCTTCCAGCGCCCGAACGCGGTCGGCGAGGAAGGCGCGCTGCGCCGCTACGGCAGCGGCCAGAAACCGAAATTCGATATGACGCGGGTTTGATGATTTTCGTGTCCCGGGCGCGCTGCGGCACGAAGTGTCGCTGCGCAGAACCGGGACCCAGCAAGACGAGACAATGGGTCCCGGCTCAGCAGCGCACCGCTTCGCGCTGCGCAGCGTCCGGGACAAGAAACAAGGAGCACGGCCATGAACATGAACATCATGAACGTCGACTACTCGACCAAGATTCCCAACAACGTGAACCTCGCCGAAGATCGCCAAGTGCTGAAAGCGCTCGAAGGCTGGCACCCCGGCTACATGGACTGGTGGAGCGACATGGGCCCCGAGGGCTTCCAGGAATCGCTGGTCTATTTGCGCACCGCTTACTCCGTCGATCCGCGCGGCTGGGCCAAGTTCGACTATGTCCGCATGCCCGAATATCGCTGGGGCATCCTGCTGGCGCCGCAGGAAGAGAACCGCGTCGTGCCGTTCGGCGAGCATTATGGCGAGCCGGCCTGGCAGGAAGTGCCCGGCGAGCATCGCGCCATGCTGCGCCGCCTGATCGTGATCCAGGGCGACACCGAGCCGGCCTCGGTCGAGCAGCAGCGCCATCTCGGCAAGACCGCGCCCTCGCTGTACGACATGCGCAATCTGTTCCAGGTCAACGTCGAGGAAGGCCGTCACCTCTGGGCGATGGTCTACCTGCTGCAAAAATATTTCGGCCGCGACGGACGTGAAGAAGCCGATGATTTGCTGCGCCGCCGCTCCGGCGATGCCGACGCGCCGCGCATGCTGGGCGCGTTCAACGAGGCGACGCCCGACTGGCTGTCCTTCTTCATGTTCACCTATTTCACCGACCGCGACGGCAAGATGCAGCTGCACTCACTCGCGCAGTCCGGCTTCGATCCCTTGTCGCGCACCTGCCGCTTCATGCTGACGGAGGAAGCGCACCACATGTTCGTCGGCGAGACCGGGATCACCCGCGTCGTGCAGCGCACCTGCGATGCGATGCGCGCGGCCGGCATCACCGACCCCACCGACATCGCGAAGGTCCGCGCGCTCGGCGTGATCGATCTTCCGACCATCCAGAAGAAGCTGAACCTGCACTACACGCTGTCGCTCGACCTGTTCGGCTCGGAAGTCTCGACCAACGCGGCCAACGCGTTCAACGCGGGCATCAAGGGCCGCTATCACGAGACCCAGATCGACGACGATCACCAGCTCAAGAATTCGACCTATCCGGTGCTCAAGCTGATCAACGGCGAAGTCAAGCTGGTCGACGAGCCGGCGCTGACCGCACTCAACATGCGCCTGCGCGACGATTACAGCCAGGATTGCGTCAAGGGCATGCTGCGCTGGAACAAGGTAATCTCGACCGCCGGCTACGACTTCAAGCTGACGCTGCCCAACGTCGCCTTCCACCGCCATATCGGCGAGTTCAAGGACGTGCACGCGACGCCCGACGGCATCCTGATCGACGATGCCACCTGGGCCAGGCGCAAGGACGAATGGCTGCCGTCGGCCAGCGACGGCGACTTCATCACCTCCCTGATGCAGCCCGTCACCGAGCAAGGCAAGTTCGCCTCCTGGATCTCGCCGCCCAAGGTCGGGATCGACAACAAGCCCGGCGATTTCGAGTACGTGAAGATCGAGTCGTAACGGCTGCTAGCTACGCACGCCCGGCCTTGCCGCCTTCGCTGAAGCTTCGGCGTGCCAAGCGTCCGTGCAGGCCTCGGCGTAGCCTTGGCGGAGCCGGGACCGGGCGACCTAGTATTCCAGAGGCCGTCGTGATGGAATCGAGGCGCCGCGGCGTACCGGATGCCCTGGTCCCGGCTCCGCCAAGGCGACGCCGGGGCCATTAGGGTGCTCGGCCGCCGAAGCCTTCAGCGAAGGGGGCAAGCCGGGGCATGACGGCGCGCGCCGCCACCCTCTACAAGTGCAGCGGTCTGATGTTCTGATTCACGCGAAAAAAATTCGTTGGGTCGTATTTGGCTTTCAAGGCGACGAGACGATCGTAATTGTCCCCGTAGGTGGCCCTGAGTCTGTTGTCATCTCCATCCTCCATCATGAAGTTCACGTAGCAACCGTTAGCCGAGTAGGGATGCACGGCCTCCCAGTATCCCTTAGTCCAGCGGGTGATCTCGCCCGCCTTTTGCGGATTGGGATCGATCCCGGCGATAACCATCGACCAGGTCGCATCGCGCGTGCTCCAGGCGGTGTCGCTCTTGCCGACACGGCGGACTGCACCGTCGATCGGGTAAAGATGCATGAGTGAGAGCGGACTGGGTAGTTTGTGTGCCTGGGCGATATGGGCGTCAATCGCTTCGTCAGTCAGTTCTTTCACGAAATCGCCGCGCCAGTACCATTGCAGGCCCTTCGGCAAGAACGGATCGAACATGGACTGGAGGGCCGGATAGGACATCTCGCCCATCCAGTTGAAGAGCGGCGGGGGGAGTTCAGAGAGCAATTTAGCCATGACAATCTGGCCGTCTGCTGTCGCGCCGTTGTAACAGGCGATGATCGCGCAGGCGCGCTTGCCCTGATGTTCCGCCGGAAACGGCTCCATCGGCGGAACGGTCTTTAACCCGACAAAGACCGCAAGCTCTTCAGGCGCCCCAGGCAGGAAATGCCGGTACGTCTGCATGACGGTCCGGGCATCCTTGAGATCCCAGAAGATTGGGCCGGCGTAGACCATGCTCACCGGATGAGCCTGGAACAGGAAGCTCGTAACAATACCGAAATTGCCGCCGCCTCCGCGCAGGCCCCAGTGGAGGTCAGCGTTCTCTGATTTGTTCGCGGTGACAATACGGCCGTCGGCAAGCACGACATCCGCCTCAAGCAGATTGTCTATGGTCAGGCCATACTTTCGGGTGAGGTATCCGGTGCCGCCCCCGAGCGTAAGGCCGGCGATACCCGTGGTAGAGACGATGCCGGCCGGCACAGCGAGCCCGTAAATATGCGTGGCGTGATCCACGTCGCCCTGCGTGCAGCCGGGACCGACGCGGACGGTGCGTGCAGTGGGATCGACCCGCACGCCTTTCATCATCGACATGTCGATCATCAGCCCGTCATCGACACTGCCAAGGCCTGGCCCGTTGTGGCCGCCTCCGCGGATCGCGACCCCGAGATCGTTCTGCCTCGCAAAATTGACCGCAGTGACGACATCAGCGACGTCGGTGCATCGCGCAATCATCACGGGTCTCTTATCGATCATCCCGTTGTAGAGGCTTCGCACACCGTCATAATCGGCATCCGTTTGCCTGATGACGGGGCCGCGCATGTTGCCGATAAACGTTTCGGTGGCAATGGCATGCATGATCTCCTCCTCTTGCACACAGCGATCGTCAATAAGTCTGAGGTCGCTCCTATCGTGGGGGCTTCCGAAGTTCGTTAGCAAACCAATGATCGCGGACGTCATCGCTCAAATGACGTCTCATGATGCGCCTTGGACCTCCGCCAGCCAGCTCTGTCTACAGTCACGTCAGACTGTTTTGCTGGGGCCGTTCGACCAAAGCTAGCGGCCCAAGCGCAGGACCAATGCCTAGGCGCTCGGCTTCTACCAACAGGTCCCGAAGTTGGCATGTCGCTGCCTGTTCGGAACGACCCCGACCAAGTGCACAAACGGTGCGTCCATATCGAACAAAGAAATTGGCCCAGGGTAGCGGCTCTGTCCGGGTAAAATCCTCCAGGGCAGCACTATAGCGCTCCGCGCCCTTCCAATCCTGAGACTGCAGTGATGCTTCAACCGCGTATCGGAAGAACCACAGATGATTGTGGGCGACAGCGCCTTTGCGGAGAATATCCTCGCCTTCTGCCAGCGCTGTTTGAAGTTCAACGGAATCGTCGGTTGTGACCGCGAGATGGCCCAGGATCCACGGACCCACAAAGGTCATTCCGGTCTCCCGGCCGATCATCAAGGCGCGGTGCAGCAGATCCATCGCCTCCGCCTTGTTCGCCTCTGAGCGGGCGACCATGGCCAGATCGTTGAGGCTGACAGCCTCAAACCGTTTGGCGCCAAGACGTTGAGCGAGGAGCAGCGCCCGCTCGGCATGAATCTTCGCACGCGCAAACTCGCCTGTCGTGCGAAACACGTTGCACGCCGCGTTATGGGCGATGATTTCCGCACGGTGATGTCCGACCCGCGCCGCCAGCTCGATTGCCATATGGCTCGTCGCGAGTGCTTCGGAGAAATCGTTGAGGTACACCTGGGTATGCGCGACCATACTGAGGTTAGCGACTTCGATGCGCCCGCGGCCAGACCCGCGCGACAGCTCCACGCATCCGCTGAAGTGCCGATGAGCGCTGGCCATTCGGCCGCGCGCGTATTCAGCATCGCCCAACCCGCCAAGCGCGCGCGCCTCCAGCTCTGGCGAACTGGCTATACGGGCGCAGTCGAGAGCGAGCTCATGTTGATGTAGGCACTCGACGAGCCTTCCGAGGGGGAAGCAGAGATTGCCACGCAGATGGTGGATCCGCGCGCGCTCCGCCGCCGAAAGATCGTCCATAGCCGCGCTCGCGGCCTTGTCCAGCATCGCAAAAGCCTCGTCAAAACGATCGGTCACGCGCAGGCCGGCAGCGAGCCCGAGCCAAGCTTGACACCTCTCGATGTCAGCATCGGCCACTGCCAGGGCCTGCTCAAAAGCAGCAATCGATTCTGGGATTAGACCGAGGTCATGCAGGATTTCGCCCCGAAGCAGATGCAGCGCGCTTAGATCGGCCCGGTTGTTAGCCAAGGCTACTCCGCGCTCGACGAGACGTAGGGCCCGTTCGGTCCGGTACTCCGCAGCCTGCGCTCGTGCTGCCTCCAGGAAGGCACGGGGAGCGCCATCGTCGTCCCCTCGATCGAGATGCTGTGCGCACAACATCAGGTCACGGCTCCTGAACCAATCTGCCGCCTTGCGGTGCAACTCGCGGCGCCGGCTCCTGAGCAGCGTATCGTAGACTCCTTCCTGAATCAGCGCGTGGGCGAAAAGAAAGTGATCGCCCTGCGAGCGCACCAGGAGATGCCGCATCAGGCCGGCGCAACTCCAGCCAGGCTGGTCGAGCAGGGCCGCCAACGCTTCCGCAGTAAAGCGCTGGCCGAGAACTGAGGCTGCTTGCAGCGCCCGCTTGTCGGAGAGTGCAAGCCGATCTAAGCGCGCCTGTACCAGACTCCGGATCGACCCCGGGACGTTGCCCTCGGCGCTTTCCTCGGCGTGCCGCAACAGTTGCTCCAAGAACAGCGGATTCCCGTCGGCCCGTTCGACACAACGCTGGGCGAGCTCGCCTACCGCGCCGAAATAGGCCTCGGCGAGCCGGTTGGCTTCGGTTGGCTGAAGCGGGCCGAGGTCGATCGTCACCATTGGCAGGCCGGCAATCGTCGGTGCCCAAGCCTCCTGAAGCAGGTCGCGCTCGAGCCGCGAGGTCATGATCAGAAGCGCCGGACATCCAGCGACGGTCTCAGCGAGGTTCGACAGATGAGCGAGGGTCATCTGATCAGCCCAGTGCACGTCCTCAATTGCCAGCAGCAGAGGACGATGGCCGCTTGCGTTGGTGATGAGTTCGGCGACGGTCGCCCGCTTACCGCGGTTGCGGGCGGGATTATCCATGGCGTCATATAGCGTACGTAGTCCAGTCGGCTGCGGTAGGTTGAGGAGGTCATTCAGGTACACTCGTCGCTCGTTAGCCAGCATGCCATGCGCAATGGTCTTCTCAGCAGCAACAGAGATCTCTTCCTCGCTGCTCTCGCCCGACAAACCGAGCAGGCTGCGGACGAGAGAGCGGATTGCGTCCTGGCCGGAGCCCATTCCGAAGTCGAGCACCAGCCCGCTGTGACAGGCGAAGTTCTGCCTCTCGGCGGTCGTCCGAAACTGCTCGAGCAAGCGGGTCTTGCCGATGCCAGCCTCACCGCGGATGTAGATGGTCCGGCCCCGTAGCGTGTTCCGGCACCGGACGAGCGCCGCTTCGAGTTCCCTTAGTTCGCGGTGCCGTCCAACAAAGGCTTGGCGGCTGGAGCGGGCCGGTTTGCGAAGCGCGCGCAGTCGCCACACTCTTACCGGCCTTGCGAGCCCTTTGATGGTGAGCTCACCGACGTCGGAGCACTCGACCCGTTCGGCCAGGGCACGGTAGAGCGAATCTGAAATGAAGATTTCGCCCGGGGGCGCCATATCCTTCAGTCGTGAGGCGAGGTTTACGGATTCGCCGGTGACAGTGTATTCAACATGGCGTGTGCTGCCGGTACCGCTGGCCATGACTTCGCCACTGGCAATGCCGATGTGCACGCTAATAGGGCGGGCAAGATCGGCCGCGACCACCGGCATGCGGCTTCCGATATCGAGGGCGGCCTGGACGCATCGCTCAGGATCGTTGCCATATGCTACCGGGGCACCGAAGACAGCCATCACGCAATCACCGATGTGCTTGTCAACAGTACCACCGTGATCGACGATGCTTGCGTCGGCCAGATCGAAGAAGCTTTCAAGGAGGGTGTGGACTTCCTCAGCGTCGAGTTCGTCGGCGAGCTTGGTGTAGCCGGCGATGTCAGCGAATAGCACTGTGACCTGCCGCCGCTCAGCATCCGGAAGCTGCGAAGCCAACCTCGATGTCGAGGCGGGTGCCCTCGGGACAGGGAGTGGCGTCGGCGTCGGTCCGTCACGCAACTCCGCGATAGCGGTAAGCAGTTTGCGGCGGTGACCGACTGAGGCGACGCCAATCCCGATTAGATCGTCGCCCGTGAGGCGGGGAAGGACCGAAGCGTCAATGTCGTTCTCCCGGAACGCCTGTTCGTATCGCCCCAGCCCTAGACCGTGCAGCCAAGCTGCAACATTCATGGGCGCCTCCTGGTCGCATCCCCCCGAAGAGCACCCCAACCAGTCTACCCCAGGATTTCGCGACCGGTGCTGGGAATTTCAGCGCGCCGTGAACGTGCCCAGGCGTCTAGACGCGATAGCGCCTGCGCTGAATCTGCGCAATACCGTCAGGTTCTCTGACACAAAGGCCCTTCAGTTGGGCCTTTTGCTCTAAGCAACAACAGTATGTCGCCGGCTGGGCCCGTTCGAGACATGCCGATTGGGCGCGACGGTGTTCGCCTTTGGAGAACGGAAGTCGTCGCCAGAGAGCCGAACCCACGCGGTTCGGACCTTAGCGGACACGCACATCCGGGGCAGCCAATGCACGTCTTCGAACGGAAAGCGGACGTCGCCGTGCCTGCATCGATACTGATGGATTCTGAGTACACTCCCCAGCTCGGCACGTGTTTTGCCCGACGTGTCAACCGCATCGCAGCTGCAATCATCGTCTCCGTGCCGCTCGAAAAACCCCTTATCGATCAAAGCGCATTCTACTGTGCATGGGGTTGTTTTCGACATTTTGGTTCGGGGCCCCGCCGGATCAATCGCTGTCCCACCCGCTGCCCTTGATCCCCGGGTTCGCATAGACGATGCCGCCATCCACCGCGATGGTCGCTCCCACCACGTAATCGCCGGCGCGGGAGGCGAGGTAGATCGCAGCGCCCGCCATGTCCTCGTCGGTGCCGATGCGGCCCACGGGGACGCGCGTTGCAACCTCGTCAGCGTGGTCGCGCGCGGCGCGGTTCATGTCTGACTTGAACGGGCCCGGCGCGATTGCGGTGACCACGATGTGGTCCGGGATGAGCTTCACCGCCATGCGCCGCGTCAGATGAATCAGCCCGGCCTTGCTCGCGGCATAGGAATAGGTCTCGCCGGGATTGACGAAGATGCCGTCGATCGAGGCGATGTTGATCACCTTCGCCGGCCGTTCCGCGCTCGCTGACGTGCGCAGCGTCGGCGCCAACGCCTTGGTCAGGAAGAACGGCGCCTTGACGTTGAGGTTCATCACCTTGTCCCAGCCGTTCTCCGGAAATTCGTCGAACTCCGCGCCCCAGGCGGCGCCCGCATTGTTGACGAGGATGTCGAGCCGGGACTCGCGTTTCCCGAACTCGCTGGCCAGCAGCTCGGCGCCGGCAACGGTCGAGATGTCGATCGGCAGCGCGATGCATTCCCCGTCATATTGCGCGCTGAGCTCCTTCGCGGTGGCCTCGCACGGTCCGGCCTTGCGCGCGGTGATGTAGACCTTTGCCGCGCCGGCGCTGAGAAATCCCGCCGCGATCATCTTGCCGATGCCGCGCGAGCCGCCGGTTACCAGCGCGATGCGGCCTTTGAGCGAGAACAGATCGTCGAACATGCGTCCCTCCCTTGGTTGCCGCCGGTTGTGGGCGGAGCGGGGAGGGGTGTCAAGGAAGGCACGCTTGTCCTCGACCAGTGCAGATTGAGGCCTACGCCGCCGCGATGCGGCGGAAGCCGTTCCACATCGCGGTCGCGGCACCCGAGGTCAGCACCGGCAGGATCCGCGCGTCCTGATAATTGCCATTGAGCGAGACGCGGGGCAGCGCGGTCATGTGGCCGGCGTTCTCCGCGAACAGCATGCCGGGCCGCGTCGTCACCGCGGTCTTGAAACCGGCGGATGCGGCAAGGGCGAATTCGCGCGCGCCCGCGGCGTCGCGGTCGCCATAGGGATAGGCGAGGTGCAGCACGGGGCGCTCCAGCACCTGCTCGATCCGCGCGCGGCTTGCGGCCATCTCCTGCGCGGCGATGTCTTCCGTCTGCTTGGCGAGATTGCAATGGCTGATGCTGTGCGCGCCGATCGTGACCAGCGGATCGGCGGCAAAGGACTTGATCTCGGCCCAGGACAGGCAGAGGCCGCGGCACTGCGCTTCCATGTCGACGCCGTGAGTCCTGCACAGCGCCCCGATCTCGCGCGCAAGATCCTGCTCGCCCGGCAGCGCGCGCAGCCAGTCGTGCAGGCGGTCGAATGCCGCTTGCTTCGCCGCGACACTGGTCGCATCGAGCCGCAGGGCGGAATTGCCGATCTGAATGTCGATCTGCTCGGCCTTGGCGATCACGGCCTCCAGCGCCGTCCACCACAATCGCCCGGTGCCGTCGGCAAAATCGCTCGTGACATAGACCGCCAGCGGCGCGTCAAATTCGCGCAGCACCGGCAGCGCGTAATCCAGATTGTCGCGGTAACCGTCGTCGAGGGTGAAGGCGGCGAAGCGACGGTCGAACCGGCCCTGCACCAGCCGCTCATGCAGCTCGTCCATGCTGACGATGTCGATGTCGCGCGAGCGCAAATGGCACAGCGTGGCGCGCAGGAAGTCGGGGGTGACCTCGAGATGCCGGTTCGGCTGGAACGCGGCCTCGCGCGCCGGCCGCACATGGTGCAGCATGAAAATGGCGCCGACGCCCGACAAGAGCGGGCGCAACAGGTGGTGCGCCCCGCTGAGATAGAGTGCTCCCAGCCCGGCGCGGATGACGTTGTTACGCAGTTGTTTCATGACCGGGTGGGGGACTTTGGCATTCCGGCCTCAACTTACGGAAGAACCCTTGAAGAAAAAGTTATTCCGATTGTCCCACCCGGGCCTTGGGACCAGGGCCATTTCCGGTTTGACAGCCTGCCAAGGGTTTGTTTTGTCTCCGTTTCCAGAGGTCGGGTCGTCGAATGCAGAAGCTTTTCTCGTGGGCCAGCAAATGGTGGCCGGGGTTGATCCCCCTTGCCGTCATGTGGGGATTTGCGGCCTGGAATAATACCTTACCGGTCGAGGCTGATCTGTCGGCCCGCAGCTCGGCTGCGCTCAAGGACACCGTTCTGGACAAGACCCGGATCGCGGTCGACGGCCGCGACGTCAGCCTGGCCGCGGACGCCTTCTCCGAGGAGGGGCGCCGCGACGCAGTGATGGCGGTCGAAACCGTGCCCGGCGTGCGGCTGGTCGACGACCGGACCCGCCTCGTTCCCGAGGCCAAGCCCTTCGTCTGGAATGCCGAGCGCGACGTGGTGCGGGTGACGCTGTCGGGCTCCGCGCCGCTGCCATCGATGAGGGCCCGGCTGACCGAGGCGGCCCGCAAGGAAGTCGGCGGCGTCGAGGTCGCCGACCAGATGGGACTGGCGCGCGGGGCGCCGCCTCGGTTCGAAGCCGCCGCGATGCTGCTGCTGGATCAGATCGGCAAGCTGAAGGACGGCAAGATCACGATCACCGACACCAAGGTCAATCTGTCGGGCATGGCGCGCGAGCTCGGCGGTCGTGAGGCGATCGCGGCTGCGCTGAAGAACCTGCCCGAGGGTTTTTCGATTGCGGCCAACGAGATCAAGGCGCCGCCCTACATCTTCCAGGCCTACAAGGATCCGGTGGCTGCGACGGTGACGCTGACCGGCTATGTTCCGGACAACAACGTCCACGCCGCGATCGGCACCAGCGCCTCGCGAAAGTTTTTCACCGAAAAGGTCGTCGACAATCTCAAGGCCAGCATCGGCGCCCCCGGCTCCTTCAGCTCGGCTGTTATCGCCGCGCTCGGCGCGCTGTCGCGGCTGTCGACCGGCACGCTGGTCGTCTCCGACCGCGAGGTGAAGCTCTCGGGCGATGCGCTCTACGAGGGCGCCGCCAACGAGATCCGCGCAGGCCTCGGCAAGGACTTCCCGAAGAACTGGCAGTACAAGCCGGAGATCACGGTGAAGCCCGCCGCAGGCCCGGTCGACGGCACCGTGTGCCAGCAATTGTTCTCGGAGCTTCTGACCAAGGGCAAGATCCGTTTCGCGAACAGGCGCGCGGACATCGATCCTGACTCGGCCGGCATTCTCGATCGCCTCATCGAGACTGCGCTGCGCTGCCCCACCACCAATATCGAGGTCGTCGGACATACCGACGCCGATGGCGAGGATGCCTTCAACCAGGCCCTTTCGGAAAAGCGCGCGCAGGCGGTGATCGACTATCTGGTCAAGGCGGGCCTTCCTGCCAGCCGCTTCACCGCGGTCGGCCATGGCAGCACGCAGCCCGTCGCCGGCAACGACACCGATGAAGGCAAGGCGCAGAACCGCCGCATCGAATTTCTGGTGAGGTGACGATGCCTTATCTCGTCTCGTTCCATCTGGGCTGGCTGATCGGCTCGCTGCTGCTGGGCTTCTGCATGGGCTGGATCTCGGTGGTCCAGCGCGGCAACGGCACCTCGAAGGTGATTGCGCGGTGGCTCGCAGTGCTTGCCGCCGCCCTGGTCGCGGCCTCTCTCACCCATGTGGTCCCCGGTCGCTTCGGCTACTGGCTCGACCTCGGCCTGATCATGTTCGCCTGCTATCTCGTCGGCGGCACGATCGGAGCGTGGCTGCGCGATCGGGTGGTCTCGCGTACCGCGCCGCCAGCCGCTGTGTGATGTTGCTATGCACCCTCACGCGCGGGGCGGGGTGTGCTCCGCCGCGGCCTTTCGGCGCATTGGAAAACCGGGATTTGGCCGCTCCAGTCACCCCTCTTTCAACAGGCAGGCCGGCTCCATAGATTGACGTTGGCTTAAGGCGTGACGGAACATTGTGCGGCCGAAATCATCAAAACTTCATGGCCCCTGCGCAGGATCGCCTGGAGATTCGCGCCAAGGCTTGCCGACGAAAGCGCCAAATTCTGCACTGGGAGCTGCGACCCTGCCTAAAATATTGAAGGCACGTGTTTTTGTTCGAATTGGCGAATTCCACTTCGGCCGAAAACGCGCTAGTGGAGGGGCAGGGGGCATGCGCGATTCCGGCGCCGGCGGCGAGGGTTCGTTGAATGCCTGCGCGTCCGCCTGTCCGCCGGCCACCCTGGCCGCTGAAGCGTTGTTCGAGGTCTAGATGCTGGAAGCCATACGCAGGGCGACGACGTTTCTGCGCCAGAAGCAAGTCCTGCATAAGCTTGGAGTCGTGATCAGCATCGCGGTCATCGGCATCGCTTGCTACGTGCTCTACCACATGCTGCGCGGCATCGATTTCAACGAGGTCCTCGAAGCGATCAAGAGCACTGAGCCGAGCCAGATTGCGATGGCGGCGCTATTCGTCACTGCGGGCTATTTCACGCTGACCTTCTACGACCTCTTCGCCACGCGCGCGATCGGCCATGCCCATGTGCCCTATCGCATCAACGCGCTCGCGGCCTTCACCAGCTATTCGATCGGCCACAATGTCGGCGCCTCCGTCTTCACCGGCGGGGCGGTGCGCTACCGCATCTATTCGGCCTATGGGCTCAACGCGATCGACGTCGCAAAAATCTGCTTTCTCGCCGGCCTGACCTTCTGGCTGGGCAATGCCGCGGTGCTCGGCCTCGGCATCGCCTACCATCCGGAGGCGGCAGCCTCGATCGACCAGCTGCCGGTCTGGCTGAACCGGACACTGGCGCTGATGATCATCGTGGCGCTGATCGGTTACGTGATCTGGGTCTGGAGCCAGCCGCGGGTAGTCGGCCGCGGCCCTTGGACGGTGGTGCTGCCGGGCGGCCCGCTGACGCTGCTCCAGATCGCGATCGGCATCGTCGATCTCGGTTTCTGCGCGCTGGCGATGTATGTGCTGGTCCCCGACGAGCCCAATCTCGGCTTCGTGATGGTCGCGGTGATCTTCGTCTCGGCGACCCTGCTCGGCTTCGCCAGCCATTCGCCCGGAGGCCTGGGGGTGTTCGATGCCGCCATGCTGGTCGGGCTCTGGCAGATGGACCGCGAGGAGCTGCTGGGCGGCATGCTCCTGTTCCGCGTCCTCTATTATCTGTCTCCGTTCGTCTTATCTGTAATCTTGCTGACGTTTCGAGAGGTTATAATCGGCGCCCGATCGAAGCGCTTGCAACAGGCGGCGCTCAAGCTGGACCCCGGCCCGGCGCCTGAAGCCGCCTATGTGAGAGAGCGCAGCGACAGCGGCGCCTGACCGGTGTCAGGTCCTTAAAGGACAGTCCCCAGGAGAAGTCCGCCCCGATGGCGATCGACGCCCCCTCTTCTCCCTCCGCCCAGCCCTGGTCCGATCGGCTGCGGCACTCGACCATCATCCTGATCGCCGCGGCGCTGGCGCTGTCCGTCGTGGTCTCGCTCGGCGAATTGTCGGCGCTGCACGCTGCAATCGTGTTCCTCTGCATCGCGGCGGCTGCCTTGATCCCGTGGCGGCTGCACGATCCCGCCACCTCCCGCGACGACGTCAGACGCATCAACCCGGTCGAGAGCGCGGCGGTGGCCGCGGTGGTCGCCGGCATGCCGGATCCGGCGGTGCTGCTCGACCGGGCCGGCCGCGTCATCCACCTCAACGCCGCCGCCGCCCAGCTCGCGCCGGCGCTGCGCAAGAACGAGCTCGCCCAGTTCGCGCTGCGCTCGCCGGAGATCATCACCGCGCTGCGCGAGGCCATCGCGACCACCGAGCCGCGGCGCGCGACCTATCTCGATCATGTTCCGGTCGATCGCTGGATGGAGCTGATCATCACGCCGGTACCGGTGCCGACCAGCTTCGGCGGCGCCGACAAATGCATGCTGATGACCTTCCACGACCAGACGCCGCTGCGCCGGGTCGAGGAGATGCGCGCCGACTTCGTCGCCAATGCCAGCCACGAGCTGCGCACGCCGCTGGCGGCGCTGTCGGGCTTCATCGATACGCTCCAGGGCCAGGCCAAGGACGATCCCAAGGCGCGCGAGCGCTTCCTCGGCATCATGCACAACCAGGCCACGCGCATGGCGCGCCTGATCGACGATCTCTTGTCGCTGTCGCGGGTCGAGCTGTCGGCCCATGTCCGGCCCGACACCCTGGTCGATCTCGTCCCGATCATCCGTCAGGTCGCCGACGGGCTCGAGCCGCTGGCGCGCGAGCGTCAGGTCGAGGTGGACATCCACCTGCCGGAGCCGCCGGTGATGATCGCGGGGGACCGCGAGGAGCTGCTCCGCCTGTTCGAGAACCTGATCGAGAACGCGCTCAAATACGGCGCCTCCGGCGGGCGCGTCATCGTGTCGCTGACCTCGAGCGCCGCCGCTGACGGAACTCAGGAAATCCGGGTCATGGTCCGCGATTTCGGCCCGGGCATCGCGCCGGAGCACCTGCCGCGTCTGACGGAGCGCTTCTACCGGGTCGACGTCGGCGACAGCCGCTCGCAAGGCGGCACCGGGCTCGGGTTATCGTTGGTGAAACATATCCTTAACCGTCATCGCGGCCGCCTTTTGATCGAAAGCGTGCCCAGGCAGGGCGCCACTTTCACCGCCTGTTTTCCCCAGATCAAGACTCCGGCTTGATCGGAAGCGCAAGCAATTTCAATTGCTTGGTGTCGTCATCCAACTGTCACGAAACCTTCGTAAAAGCACAGCCGACCGCCCCTAAAGCGGCGGCGCGGGGAGCGCGATCGGGCGCGGATGGCGCTTCGCTCCCCTGTATGGAGACCAGCATGAATTTCCTCAAAACCATGGTCGCTGCCGGCTTGGTCGCCGCATCGACGACGGTAGCCTTTGCGGCCGACATCACCGGTGCCGGCGCGACGTTCCCGTTCCCGATCTATTCGAAGTGGGCTGACGCCTACAAAAAGGAGACCGGCAACGGTCTGAACTACCAGTCGATCGGCTCGGGCGGCGGCATCAAGCAGATCCAGGCCAAGACCGTGACCTTCGGCGCCACCGACGCGCCGCTCAAGGCCGAGCAGCTCGAGAAGGACGGCCTCGTCCAGTGGCCGATGGTGATGGGTGCCATCGTCCCCGTCGTTAACATCGAGGGCGTGAAGCCGGGCGAGCTGGTGTTCGACGGCGAGACCCTGGCCAACATCTATCTCGGCAAGATCACCAAGTGGGACGATGCCGCGATCAAGAAGCTCAATCCCAGCGCGAAGCTGCCGTCAGAAGCCATCACCGTTGTCCGTCGTTCGGACGGCTCGGGCACCACCTTCAACTTCACCAACTATCTCTCCAAGGCCAGCGCGGACTGGAAGAGCAAGGTCGGCGAGGGCACCGCGGTCGAGTGGCCGGTCGGCGTCGGCGCCAAGGGCAACGAGGGTGTGTCGGGCAACATCAGCCAGACCAAGAACTCGATCGGCTATGTCGAATACGCCTATGCCAAGCAGAACAAGCTCACCCACACCGGTCTCGTCAACAAGGCCGGCAAGCCGGTGCAGCCGACCGTCGAGGCCTTCCAGGCGGCCGCCTCCAACGCCGATTGGTCCAAGGCTCCCGGCTATTACGTCATCCTGACCGAGCAGCCCGGCGAGAAGTCCTGGCCGATCACGGCGGCGACCTTCATCCTGATGCACAAGTCCGCCACCGACAAGGCGGCCGCGCAGGAAGCGATCAAGTTCTTCCGCTGGGCCTTCAAGAACGGCGGCAAGATGGCCGAGGAGCTCGACTACATTCCGATGCCGGACAGCGTCGTCCAGCAGATCGAGAAGACCTGGGCTGCCGAGATCAAGAGCTAAGGCGCTATATGTGTCCCGGACACGGTTCCGGGGCGCTGCAAGATCTCCGCTCCGGATCGGCCTCCTGCCGCATCCGGAGCGCGCCACCAACAACAAGCGTACATAAAACGGGTATAGGGGATCGGCGTGGCTGAGATGGCTGTTGAGAGCAATGTGATTGATGCTGCCGGTCCATATGATCGCGCCAAGGCCTTGAGCGCGTTCAAGCTCGGCGACGTCACCTTCTACTGGATCACGCGGTTGTCCGCGATCTCGGTGCTGCTGATCCTCGGCGGCATCATCATCTCGCTGATCGTCGGCGCCTTCCCGGCGATCCAGGAGTTCGGCATCTCCTTCCTGTGGACGCAGCGCTGGGCGCCCTCGGCCGATCCGCCGGTGCTCGGCGCGCTCGGGCCGATCTACGGCACGCTCGTCACCTCCTTCATCGCGATGCTGATCGCCATTCCCGTCGGTCTCGGCATTGCGATCTTCCTCACCGAGCTCTGCCCGCAATGGCTGCGGCGCCCGATCGGCATGGCGGTTGAGCTGCTCGCCGGCATCCCCTCGATCATCTACGGCATGTGGGGCTTCTTCGTGCTCGGCCCGTTCCTGGCCAACACCTTCCAGCCTTTCATGATCAGGGTGTTCGACGGCGTCCCCGTGCTGGGTGCGATCTTCGCAGGGCCCCCGTCCTATCTCAGCCTGTTCAACGCCGCGCTGATCCTCGCCATCATGGTGCTGCCCTTCATCACCTCGATTTCGGTCGACGTGTTCAAGACGGTGCCGCCGGTGCTGAAGGAAGCCGCCTACGGCGTCGGCTGCACCACCTGGGAGGTCGTCCGCAGCGTGGTGATCCCCTACACCCGCGTCGGCATCATCGGCGGCGTCATGCTGGCGCTGGGCCGGGCGCTCGGCGAGACCATGGCGGTGACCTTCATCATCGGCAACTCGTTCCGGATCTCCTCGTCGATCTTCGCGCCGGGCACGACGATTTCGGCGGCGATCGCCTCCGAATTTGCCGAGAGCGACGGCCTGCACCAGTCCGGCCTGATCCTGCTCGGCCTCCTGCTGTTCGTGCTGACGTTCTTCGTGCTCGCTGCCGCCCGTTTGATGCTGCTGCGCCTCGAAACCAAGGCCGGGAAGTGAAGCCATGAACCCGATCTATTCGCGCCGCCGCCGCTGGGACATCATCATTCGCGGCCTCTGCATCGCAGCCGCCGCCTTCGGCGTCACCTGGCTCGCGCTGATCCTGGTCACGCTGCTCTACAACGGCCTGGCCGGGCTCAACCTCCAGGTCTTCACAGCTGACACGCCGCCGCCCGGATCGACCGAGGGCGGCCTGCGCAACGCCATCGTCGGCTCGTTGATCATGACCGTGATCGGCGTCGGCATCGGCGCGCCGCTCGGCCTGTTCGCCGGCACCTATCTCGCCGAGTACGGCCGCAACGACAAGCTGACCTCGGTGATCCGCTTCATCAACGACATTCTCCTGTCGGCACCCTCGATCATCATCGGCCTCTTCATCTATGGCGCGGTGGTGGTGCCGATGCGCGGCTTCTCGGCGATTGCGGGCGCGCTGGCGCTTGCCGTCATCGTGATCCCGGTCGTCGTGCGCACCACCGAAGACATGCTACTGCTGGTGCCGAATCCGTTGCGCGAAGCTGCCAGCGCGCTCGGCCTGCCGCGCTCGCTGGTGATCAAGCGTATCGCCTATCGTGCCGCGCGCTCCGGCCTCATCACCGGCGTGCTGCTGGCGACCGCCCGAGTCGCCGGCGAGACCGCGCCGCTGTTGTTCACGGCACTATCGAACCAGTTCTTCAGCCTCGGCCTGAACAAGACGATGGCGAACCTGCCTGTCACCATCAACAACTTCGTGCAGAGCCCCTACGAGTATTGGAAGCAACTCGCCTGGAGCGGCGCGCTGTTGATCACCCTGACCGTGCTTGCCCTTAACATTGGCGCGCGCATCCTTGGCGCCGAGAGGACTGCAAAATGAGTGAAATGTCTGTTTCCGTCAGCGCACCGACCGTTCATCCCGGCTCGCAGCCCCTGCCCGAGGCGCCCGCCAAGGTCACGGCGCGCAACCTCAACTTCTACTACGGCGACCACCACGCGTTGAAGAACATCAACCTGGCGCTCGGCACCAACCGCGTCACGGCGTTCATCGGCCCGTCCGGCTGCGGCAAGTCCACCCTGCTGCGCATCTTCAACCGGATGTACGACCTCTATCCGGGCCAGCGCGCCGACGGTCAGCTGTTGCTCGACCATACCAACATCCTCGACCCCAAGCTCGACCTCAACCTGCTCCGCGCCCGGGTCGGCATGGTGTTCCAGAAGCCGACGCCGTTCCCGATGACGATCTACGAGAACATCGCCTTCGGCATTCGTCTCTATGAGAAGATCTCCAAGTCCGAGATGGACGACCGCGTCGAGAAGGCGCTGCGCGGTGGCGCGCTGTGGAACGAGGTCAAGGACAAGCTCAATGCCTCCGGCCTGTCGCTCTCCGGCGGCCAGCAGCAGCGCCTCTGCATCGCCCGCACCGTCGCGGTGCGGCCCGAGGTGATCCTGTTTGACGAGCCCTGCTCGGCGCTCGACCCGATCTCGACCGCCAAGGTCGAGGAGCTGATCCAGGAATTGTCCGAGAACTACACGATCGCGATCGTCACCCACAACATGCAGCAGGCGGCGCGCGTTTCCGACAAGACCGCCTTCATGTATCTCGGCGAGTTGATCGAGTTCGACGACACCAGCAAGATCTTCACGTCGCCGAGCGATCGGCGCACGCAGGATTACATCACCGGCCGGTTCGGCTGAGGAGACGGAACATGGGTTCTGAACATACCGTAAAGGCTTTCGACAGCGACCTTCAGGAGCTCACCCGCCTGGTCGCCGAGATGGGCGGCATCGCCGAGCGCATGATCGTCGATTCCGTCGACGCGCTGATCCGCCGCGACGTCGCGCTCGGCCAGCGCGTCGTCGCCACCGACGTCGAGCTCGACGCGCTGCAGAAGCGCATCGAGGAGCGCGCCGTGCTCACCATCGCCCGCCGCCAGCCGATGGCCGTCGACCTGCGCGAGATCGTCGGCGCGATGCGCGTTGCGACCGATCTCGAGCGCATCGGCGATCTCGCCAAGAACATGGGCAAGCGCGTCGCGGCGCTGGAGACGGATTTCCATCCGCTCAAGCTGTTCCGCGGCCTGGAGCACATGACCGACCTCGTGCAGCAGCAGGTCAAGTCGGTGCTGGACGCCTATGCCGCGCACGACCTGCCGGCGGCGATGGCGGTGTGGAAGGGCGACGAAGAAGTCGACGCCATCTGCACCTCGCTGTTCCGCGAGCTCCTCACCTACATGATGGAGGATCCGCGCAACATCTCGTTCTGCATCCACCTGATGTTCTGTGCCAAGAACATCGAGCGGATCGGCGACCACGCCACCAACATCGCCGAGACCGTGTTCTACATGATCGAGGGCCAGGCGATCACCGACAAGCGGCCGAAGGGCGACATGACGACCTTCGCCACGACGGTGCCGAACACCTGACGACTTAAGGAGCTACGACCACATGGGCGCACGCATTATGGTGGTTGAGGACGAGGAAGCTCTCACCGAGCTTCTTCGCTACAACCTCGAAGGCGACGGCTATGACGTCGAGACGGTGATGCGCGGCGATGACGCCGACACCCGCCTCAAGGAGCACATTCCCGATCTGATCGTGCTCGACTGGATGCTGCCGGGCCTGTCAGGCATCGAGCTGTGCCGGCGGCTTCGGACCCGCCCCGAGACCAAGCAGCTGCCGATCATCATGCTCACCGCGCGCGGCGAGGAGAGCGAACGGGTGCGCGGGCTCGCGACCGGCGCGGATGATTATATCGTCAAGCCGTTCTCGGTGCCGGAGCTGCTTGCGCGCGTGAAGGGCTTGCTCAGGCGCGCGAGCCCCGAGCGCCTCGCCACCGTGCTCGCCTATGGCGATATCGAGCTCGACCGCGACAAGCGCCGCGTGGCGCGCTCGGGCCGGCCGATCGATCTCGGTCCGACCGAATATCGCCTGCTGGAGTTCTTCCTGGAGCATCCCGGCCGCGTGTTCTCGCGCGAGCAGCTGCTCGACAGCGTCTGGGGCCGCGACATCTACATCGACGAGCGCACCGTCGACGTGCATATCGGCCGCCTGCGCAAGCTGCTCAATCTCGGCCGCGAGCAGGACCCGATCCGCACCGTCCGCGGCGCCGGCTACGCGCTGGACGATCGCTTCGCGAAGGCTGAGCAGACATAAAGCGCCAGCGACAGCTGGTTTGGCGAACTGCGGCGCCGATCTCGACCGTCATCCCGGGGCGCGCGCAGCGCCAGCCCGGGATCTCAGCGCGAGCGCTTGCGCTGTTCGCGATTAGCCACAGGACGTGGTTTGGCGAAGACTCGGAGTGACCATCTCGCGCAACGATTGCGCCCCGCGGTTACGGATCCCGCATTCGCGGGGATGACACCGAGCGATTGGGAGCCGTCATCGTGTGACGGCTGCAGTCTTGGCGATCAAGCTTGGCGATCAAAGCTTGGCGATCAGGGAATTCCGCAAGCTCACCGCGTGCCCGGTTTCGGTGCTGCGCGACGGCGGTCCGCTGCGGGCTGATAGGCCACGCGCGAATGCTGGGCGCAGTAGGGCAGGCCGGAGAGCGCCTTGCCGCCGCAGAAGAAGAAATCCGGGCTCGAGGGATCGCCGACCGGCCAGTGGCAGGTCGCCTCGTTCAATTCCAGCAGCGACAGCCGCTGGCTCATCGGCACAACGTTGTCGTAGGTAACCGGCTCGGCTTCCAACTCGACCTCGAAGGCCTGCGCCAACGCGGTGTTGCCGCGCGCGACGGGGCGGGTCACCCGCATCATATGCTGCGCGGGCCGTGCCTTGCGCGGCCGCGGCGCTGCCGATGAAGGGCTCTTGGCGCGGCCGGACAGGCCGAGCCGGTGCACCTTGCCGATCACGGCATTGCGGGTCACATTGCCGAGCTCCGCCGCGATCTGGCTGGCCGAAAGTCCGGCCTCCCAGAGCTTCTTCAGCTGCTCGACGCGATCATCGGACCAGGTCAAAACCGTCATTGCACCCTTTCCCTCGCTGCGCGCCTGCCATCCTGGGGCCTTCGCAGCGAATGCTTTAGCCTTGAAAAACCCGTGCCGTCAGAATCCCTTAAGGCTCGCCGGGCGCGCTCAAGACGCCCGAACGTTTACGCCGGTACATGAGGACTTCTGGGATCAGAACTGCTGCACGAGATGTCGTATCTGACAGTCCAAACGCTACAATATGGCGTGACTCCCGCGCAAGAGTCCGCCGACTCGCTTCCACATGTTCCGTGGTGAAAAACCCGCAAAATCGGCACCGCAAGACTACGGAATCAGCGTTTCGCGAGGCTTTCCGGGCGGCATTGACACCCGTCTTGCCAGGCATAAGATAGTGCCACGTGCCGCCCTTAAAAGGCGGCACGTTTCGTTTTCCGGGGCCGGTCGATGGTGCGTCGCGCAATGCATGCCTCACACCGTCCGCAACATTCAAGTGACGTCATGACTAACAGCGCAGCGCCGCATTTGCTCCCCGTTTTCGCCAGGGCCGACCTCGGTTTCGAGCGCGGCGAAGGCTGCTGGCTGATCGCGACCAACGGCGATCGCTATCTCGATTTCACCTCGGGTGTCGCGGTGAATGCGCTCGGCCATGTCCATCCCGCGCTGGTCAAGGCGTTGCAGGAGCAGGCGACCAAGCTCTGGCACATGTCGAACCTGTTCCAGAGCCCTGACGGCGAGAAGCTCGCAAGCCGCCTCTGCAATGAGAGCTTTGCGGACTTCGTGTTCTTCTGCAATTCCGGCGCCGAGGCGCTGGAAGGCGTGATCAAGCTGGTGCGCCACCATCACTTCTCCAAGGGGCATCCGGAGCGTTACCGCATGATCACCTTCGAGGGTGCCTTCCATGGCCGCACGCTGGCGACGCTCGCCGCCACCGGCTCTGCGAAATATCTCGAGGGCTTCGGTCCGCCGATGGACGGCTTCGATCAGGTGCCGCACGGCGACCTCGACGCCGTGAAGAAGGCGATTGGTCCGCACACCGCCGGCATTCTCATCGAGCCGATCCAGGGCGAGGGTGGCGTTCGTTCTGCACCTCACGCCTTCCTGAGGGCGCTGCGCGAACTCTGTAACGAGCGCGGCCTGTTGCTCGCCTTCGACGAGGTGCAGACCGGCATGGGCCGCACCGGCGAGCTCTTTGCCTACAAGCGCACCGGCGTCACACCGGATGTGATGTCGCTCGCCAAGGCGCTCGGCGGCGGCTTTCCGATCGGCGCGGTGCTGGCGACCGCGGACGCGGCGGCCGGCATGGGGCCCGGCTCGCACGGCTCCACCTTCGGCGGCAATCCGCTCGCGATCTCGGCTGCCAACGCCGTGCTCGATGTCATGCTCAAGCCCGGCTTCTTCGACCACGTGCAGAAGATGTCGCTGCTGCTCAAGCAGAAGCTCGCCTCCGTGATCGATCGTCATCCCGAAATCGTCAGCGAGGTGCGCGGCGAGGGCCTGCTGATCGGTATCAAGGCGGTGGTGCCCTCGGGCGATCTCGTCGCGGCGCTGCGCGCCGAAAAGCTGCTCACCGTCGGGGCCGGCGACAATGTCGTGCGCTTCCTGCCGCCCCTGATCGTCACGGAAGCGGAGATCGAGGACAGCGTCGGCCGGTTAGAGCGCGCCTGCGCTGCGATCTCCTCCAGCCAGACCAAGCGGGCGGCAAGCTGATGAGCACGACGCCCAACAAAGCTCCCAAGCACTTCCTGGACATCAACGAGCTGCCGCTCTCGGAGCTCAAGAGCATGCTCGCCGCCTCTTCCGCCATGAAGGCGAAGCAGAAGGCGCAGCAGCCGGTCAGGCCGCTCGAGGGCAAGACGCTGGCGATGATCTTCGAGCGTCCCTCGACCCGCACCCGCGTCTCGTTCGACGTCGGCATGCGCCAGCTCGGCGGCGAGGCGATCATGCTCACCGGCGCCGAGATGCAGCTCGGCCGCGGCGAGACCATCGCCGACACCGCGCGGGTTCTGTCGCGCTATGTCGACGCCATCATGATCCGCATCCTCAACCATGATGCGCTGCTGGAGCTTGCGGCCAACGCCACCGTGCCCGTCATCAACGGCCTGACGCGGCGTTCGCATCCCTGCCAGGTGATGGCCGACCTCATGACCTATGAGGAACATCGCGGCCCGATCGAGGGCAAGACGGTGGCCTGGACCGGCGACGACAACAACGTGCTGGCGTCCTGGGCCCATGCCGCCGAGCGCTTCAAATTCCAGCTCAATGTCGCAACGCCGCCGGAGCTCGCACCGAAAAAGGCCATGCGCGACTGGATCAAGGCGACGGGCGCGCCGATCGTGCTCGGCACCGATCCGGAAGCCGCCGTGCGCGGCGCCGATTGCGTCGTCACCGACACCTGGGTGTCGATGGGCGACAAGGAGGGCGAGCACCGCCACAACGTGCTCAAGCCCTACCAGGTCAATGCCAAGCTGATGTCGCTGGCCAAGGCGGACGCATTGTTCATGCATTGCCTGCCGGCCCATCGCGGCGAGGAGGTCACCGACGAGGTGATCGACGGGCCGCAATCGGTCGTGTTCGACGAGGCCGAAAACCGCCTGCACGCGCAGAAGGGCATCTTGGCCTGGTGCTTCGACGCGGTGAAGTAGGCGCGCTGGAAGCCCGGCTGCGGCCTCACACGCAATTGTCGTCCCGGACAAGCGCGCCAAAAGCGCGCGCAGATCCGCAGGAAGTCGTTTGGCGAAGACTCGGAGTTGCCATCTCGCTCGATGACGTGGTCCTGTGGTTATGGGTCCCGGGCTCGCGCGTTGCGCGCCCCGGGACGACACCGAGCTTGCTGTAGCGTTGTGCACCCTCATCGCATCCGGAACGCGCCCCCTTCCATTTCCGCCCTCCGACCCCAGATAAAGCGCCATGGTTTCCCAGTCTCCTGACATGAACACCGGGCCTGAAGGCCCGGTTCGCGCGCCATCATCGGTTCCGATCGATGACGCCGTGCTGCCTTACGAGGTCGACGCGCTTGACGTGCGCGGGCGCCTGGTGCGGCTTGGCCCCGCGCTCGACGACATCCTCACCAAGCACGATTATCCCGCAGCCGTGGGCAAGCTGCTCGGCGAGGCCATCGTGCTGACGACGCTGCTCGGCTCGACGCTGAAATTCGAGGGCCGCTTCATTCTTCAGGCCCAGACCGACGGTCCGGTGTCGTTCCTGGTGGTCGACTACAAGGCCCCGGACCGCCTGCGCGCCTATGCGCGCTTTGACGCCTCGCGCCTGGGCACGGCCAAGGATTCCGGCACGCTGCTCGGCCGCGGCCATCTCGCCATGACCATCGACCAGGGCCCCGACATGAGCCGTTACCAGGGCCTGGTTGCGCTCGACGGCGGCAGCCTGGAAGACGCCGCCCACGAATATTTCCTGCGCTCCGAGCAGATCCCGACGCGCGTGCGCCTCGCGGTCGGCGAGGAGTGGCGCTCGAGCGACGGCGGCAAGCATCGCTGGCGCGCCGGCGGCATGCTGATGCAATTTCTGCCGAAGGCGCCGGAGCGCGCGCGGCAGGCGGACTTGCATCCCGGCGATGCGCCCGACGGCACCGAGGTGCACAGCGTCGCGGAAGACGATGCATGGGTCGAGGCACGCTCGCTGATCGAGACGGTCGAAGACGTCGAGCTGATCGATCCCGAGCTCTCCGGCGAGCGGCTGCTCTACCGCCTCTTCCACGAGCGCGGCGTGCGCGTGTTCAATCCGCAGGTGCTCGAGGCGCGGTGCTCCTGCTCGCGCGATGCGGTCGCCGCGATGCTCAAGAGCTTCTCGCACGACGACCGCGCCGCCATGGTCAAGGACGACAAGGTCGTCGTCACCTGCGAGTTCTGCTCGTCGGTGTATCAGTTCACGCCGCACGAGGCGGGCGTCGAGGACGCCTGAGCCTACCCGCGTCGCTGCACTCGCAATGTCGAGTGGAGCAGTGCCACACGCGCGGTGTCATCGCCCGACTTGATCGGGCGATCCAGTACTCCGAGACGATGCTGATCGCAACGAGAGGCCGCGGCGTACTGGATGCCCCGGTTACGGCGAACTCGCCTCTCTAATTCAACACCCGCTTGTTGTCGGGGCTGTCCAGCGAAAACGTCGGCACGTCGATCTCGAAACGCTCGCCGGTTTCGCTGACCATCTGGTAGCGGCCGGTCATGAAGCCCGAGGCGGTCGAGAGCGGCACGCCGGAGGTGTATTCGAAGCGTTCGCCGGGGGCGAGGATCGGCTGCTCGCCGACCACGCCTTCGCCCTTCACCTCCTGCTGGCGGCCGGAGGCATCGGTGATGATCCAGTGCCGCGTCTTGAGCTGCACGGTCTCCTCGCCCGAATTGGTGATGACGATGGTGTAGGACCAGAAGTAGCGCGAGCGGTCGGCCGACGATTGCTCCGGAACAAAGTTCGGCTCGACGGTCACTTCGATCTGGCGGGTCACGGCGCGGTACATGGCTGTCATCATACCGAATCCGCCTCGGGAACCAAACCCCGCCGGCGGCTTTGGCGACATCGTCCCGCCAGAATTGGAGGAAAAGCACACCACCGAGGGAGACACCCTTATGTGATCCGCGCGCTTTGCGAGACGACACCCGGACCATTACACTGCTTCGACGTCGCGATTTGCGGAACGGTTTCCAGGCCCCGATGACCATTGCCGACCAAGTGACGGGATCGACCATCGCAGGAACCGCGGGCGCCAAGCCTGCGGGGACCAAGGCGCGCGCCGCGGCACCGGCCATCACGCTGCCCGCCATCGGCGAGCGCGAGCTCCGGCTCGATCTGTTCCGCGGGCTCGCGCTGTGGCTGATCTTCATCGACCATCTGCCGCCCAGTCTGCTGACCTGGTTCACGATCCGCAATTACGGCCTCAGCGACGCCACCGAGATCTTCATCTTCATCTCCGGCTACACCGCGGCCTTCGTCTATGGCCGGGCCATGCTGGAGAGCGGCGTTCTCATCGCCACCGCGCGCATCCTGCGCCGGGTCTGGCAGATCTACGTCGCCCACGTCTTCCTGTTCACGATCTTTCTCGCCGAGATCTCCTATGTGGCGACCAGGTTCGAGAACCCGCTCTACACCGAAGAGATGGGCATCATGGACTTCCTCAAGCAGCCCGACGTCACCATCGTGCAAGCGCTGCTGCTGCGCTTCCGTCCCGTCAACATGGACGTGCTGCCGCTCTACATCGTGCTGATGCTGGCGCTGCCTCTGATCCTGTGGTCGATGAAATGGCGGCCGGACGTCACGCTCGGGCTGTCGGTCCTGCTCTACGCGGTGACCTGGGAGTACGACCTTTACCTGTCGGCCTATCCGAACGGCTTCTGGGCCTTCAATCCGTTCGCCTGGCAATTGCTGTTCGTGTTTGGTGCCTGGTGCGCGCTCGGAGGAGCGCGTCGCATGTCGGGCATCCTGGCCTCGCCCGTGACGATGTGGATCTCGATCGCCTATCTCATCGCGGCGTTCTACGTGACCTTGACCTGGTACGTGCCCCAGCTCTCCCAGTTCATGCCGAAGCAGATCGAACAATGGATGTATCCGATCGACAAGACCGACCTCGACGTGCTGCGCTTCGCGCACTTCCTGGCGCTGGCGGCGCTGACCGTACGCTTCCTGCCCCGCGATTGGCCGGGCTTGAAATCGCGCTGGCTGCGACCATTGATTCTATGTGGTCAGCATTCGCTCGAGATCTTCTGCCTCGGCGTCTTCCTGGCCTTTGCCGGCCATTTCGTCCTCGCCGAAATCTCCGGCGGGCCGGTCATGCATGCGTTGATTAGCCTCTCCGGAATCCTGATCATGTGGGGGGTGGCCTGGGTCATTTCGTGGTACAAGCGTGTGGCTGACAAGAGCGGTGCGAAAACCAAAAACGCCGTCGGCAACGCCGATCTGGCGGGAGGGGGCTGATGAAGGCGAAGGTTCTCCTGAGCCTGGTCCTGCTATGCGGTAACCTCGCCGCGCCCACGGCGCGCGCGGGCGATGCCGCGTCTGCCGCATCCCCTATGCCTGCGGCCTGCGAACTGCCGTCCTATCTGTTGACCAGCGAAAGCCAGCTGCCCAAGGTCGCCGAGGCGATCAAGGCCGGCAAACCGCTCGACATCCTGGTGATCGGCAGCCGCTCGACCACGATTCCCTCGTCGGAGAGCAGCTCCTATCCGGCGCGCATGGAGGCGATCCTCAAGGAGAAACTGCCGCCCTCCGAGCCGGTGCACGTCTCCGTAGAAATACAGAGCAAGAAAACGGCAGAGGAGACCGCGTCCACCTTCGTTAAGCTGATGGAAGCAAAAACGCCTACTTTGGTCATCTGGCAGACCGGGACCGTGGATGCTATCCGATCCATCGATCCCGACGAATTTCGTAGCGCGGTGACCGACGGGGTTGTTGCGTTGCAAAAGGCAGGGGCGGACGTCGTCTTGATGAATTTGCAATATAGCCCGCGCACCGAGACCATGATCTCGGCGCAGCCTTTTCTCGATAATATGCGCGTCGTGGCACAGGAGCACGACATCCCGCTGTTCGATCGTTTCGCGATCATGCGGCAGTGGAATGAACAGGGTCAGTTCGACCTGTTCAACCCGTCCCGCGGGCCTGAGCTGGCGAAGCAGGTCCATGATTGCCTTGGCCGGGCGTTGGCACAGTTCGTGATTGACGCTGCTCATCTGGAGCCGGCCCAGCAGCAAAATTGAGGTCTAGCGTTAATGAGTTCTCTCCGCCCTTTTTGCCTGACGTCATGGCTGGCCGTGCCTGCAACAGCAGTGCTGTTGTTGCTGACGCCCGCCTCGCATGCGCAGACGCCGGCTGCACAGCCGGCGACCCCCGCACCCGCCCAGTCGCCTGATCCCGCGCCCGCTACGCCGTCCCAGACCACCGTCGCCGCGAGGTCGCCCGAGCAGCGCGGCGTCACCTCGCGCGCCATCGACAAGGTGAAGGAGGTCGCAAAGTCCGCCGCCGACATCTTCAGCCGCGTGCCCTGCCTGCCGCCGAAGGGCGGCTCCAAGGCGATGGGCTCGCTGCCGCATGTTGCGAGCAAGCTGGTCGCCGGTCAGCCCGTCGTCATCGTCGCTTTCGGCTCCTCGTCGACCCAGGGGTTCGGCGCGAGCTCGCCGGAGTTCAATTACCCCAATCGTCTCGCCGCGCAGCTGCGCCGGCACTATCCGACCGCCGACATCAGCGTCATCAATGCCGGCGTCGGCGGCGAGGACGCCCCCGAGATGATGAAGCGTCTGCAGACGCAGGTGATCGACAGGCATCCGGATCTCGTGATCTGGCAGGTCGGCACCAACGCCGTGCTGCGCAATCTCGATCCTGCCGATACGGCCAAGCTGGTCGAGGACGGCATCAGCCGCATTCAGGCCGCCGGCGGCACCGACATCGTGCTGGTCGATCCGCAATATTCGCCGGCCGTCAACCAGCGCAAGGAGAGCGCCGGCAAGATGATCAAGCTGCTCGGCAACGTCGCCGAGCTCCGCAAGGTCGGCATTTTCCCCCGCTTCGAGGTGATGCGCGACTGGCACGAGAACCAGTCGATCCCGGTCGAGGGCTTCGTCATCGCCGACGGCCTGCACATGAACGATTGGGGCTATGCCTGCTTCGCCCAGCTGCTCGGCGACGACATCATCCGCTCCGTCGGCCAGATCAAGCTCGGTGTGAGCGTGCCCGCCGATGTGAGAACGTACCGGCCGATGTGAGAGGGTGCGTAGGGTGGGTTAGGCGAAGCCGTAACCCACCACTGTCTATCTCCGCGGATGCAGCAGAGGTGGATTACGCCTTCGGCTAATCCACCCTACGAGACCTCGCTTCCCTCACGCCTTCTCCAGCGCCGCGGTGAGATCCTCGATCAGGTCATCCGCGTGCTCGAGCCCCGCCGAGAAGCGGATAAATCCCTCGCTGATGCCGAGCGCGGCGCGGTCTTCCGGCTTGAGGCGCTGATGCGTCGTGGTCGCCGGATGCGTGACGAGGCTCTTGGCGTCGCCGAGATTGTTGGAGATCTTGGCGAGCTTCAATTCGTTGAGCACACGGAACGCCGCCGCCTTGCCGCCCTTCACCTCGAAGCCGACCAGCGTCGAGCCGCCGCGCATCTGCTTCTTCACCAGCGCCGCCTGCGGATGATCGGCGCGGCCGGGATAAACCAGCCGCGAAATCTTCGGATGGCTCGCCAGCACCTCGGCGACGCGCGCGGCCGTGTCGGTCTGCGCGCGCACGCGCACGCCCAGCGTCTCCAGGCCCTTGAGCAGGACCCAGGCATTGAACGGCGAAATCGACGGGCCGGTCTGGCGCATGAAATTGTGGATGTGCTCGGCAATGAAGGCTTCGGAGGACAGGATGATGCCGCCGAGACAGCGGCCCTGGCCGTCGATGTGCTTGGTCGCAGAGTAGACGACGACGTCGGCGCCGAGCGCGAGCGGGCTCTGCCAGATCGGGGTTGCAAACACGTTGTCGACGACGAGCCGCGCGCCGCCCTTGTGCGCGATCTCGGCGATCGAAGGGATGTCGAGCACGTCCAGCGTCGGGTTGGTCGGGCTCTCCAGGAAGAACGTCTTGGTGTTGGGCCTCAGCGCCCGCTGCCACTGGTCGAGATCGAGCCCATCGACCAGCGTGGCCTCGATGCCGTAGCGCGGCAACAGGTCCTGGATGACGTAGAGGCAGGAGCCGAACAGCGCACGGGAGGCGACCACGTGATCGCCGGCCTTGAGCGGCGCCAGGATCGCAGTCGTCACCGCCGCCATGCCGGTTGCCGCCGAGCGCGCGGCCTCGGCGCCTTCGAGCTCGATCATGCGGCGCTCGAACATTGCAATCGTCGGGTTGGAATAGCGCGAATAGATGAAGCCGGGATCTTCGCCCTTGAAGCGCGCCTCGCACTCCTCCGCGCTGGCGTAGACATAGCCTTGCGTCAGGAACAGCGCCTCCGAGGTCTCGCCATATTGCGAGCGCAGGGTGCCGGAATGGACCAGGCGGGTTTCGGGGCGATAAGTGGCAGACGACTTCGACATAGGACCCTCTCCGACATGACCGTCGAGGCGAAAACGGTCACAAAAAAACCGGCCTGGATATCTCCACGGGCCGGGATCACAGAGGTCCCCGGCCTGTTTAGCGACTTATTTAACGTGGCTGCAAGCCGGCCGGCTCAAATCACCACGGGATAAGTGATGCTCATATTCCGCAATGCCCTTTCCGTCAAGGCGTCCATCGGATAGCCGTAAAAGACTTGTATTTCCGGCATGTCCGGATGCACTCGACCCCTGATGAGGACCCCCGGTTGACGTTCACGGTCGCCGCCGACGCCAATGGTATCCTGCCCGACCGCATGATCGCGGCGATGGCGGAAGAAGGTCTCATCCTGCCCACCTACGACTTCGTCGAGAGCCAGATCCAGCCGGCGAGCCTCGATCTGCGCCTCGGCGACATCGCCTATCGGGTCCGCGCCAGCTTCCTCCCCGGGCCCGGTGCCACCGTGGCAGAGCGCATCGACGAGCTGAAGCTGCACGAGTTTAGCCTCGCCGACGGCGCGGTGCTCGAGACCAACTGCGTCTACATCGTGCCGCTGCTCGAGAGCCTCGCGCTGCCGCCGGAGATCGTCGCTGCCGCCAATCCGAAGAGCTCGACCGGCCGGCTCGACGTCTTCACCCGCGTGATCGCCGACGGCACCCGTCGCTTCGACATGATCGGCGCCGGCTATCACGGCCCGCTCTATGCCGAGATCAGCCCGAAGACGTTCCCGGTGCTGGTGCGCGAGGGCTCGCGTCTCAGCCAGGTGCGCTTCCGCACCGGCGATGCCATCCTCAATGCCGACGAGCTCGATGCGCTGCACGCCAGCGAGCGTCTCGTCGACATCGACGATGCCGATCTCTCGGGCGGCGTTGCCGTCTCGGTCGATCTCTCCGGCGAGAAGGCGAGCGGCTTCGTCGGCTACCGCGCCAAGCGCCACACCGGCGTCGTCGATGTCGACCGCCGCGCGGGCTACGCGGTGGAGGATTTCTGGGAGCCGATCTCGGCGCGCCCCGACGGCAGCCTGATCCTCGACCCCGGCGAGTTCTATATCCTCGCCTCCAAGGAAGCGGTGCAGGTGCCGCCCGATTACGCCGCTGAGATGGTGCCGTTCGATCCCCTGGTCGGCGAATTCCGCGTGCACTATGCCGGCTTTTTCGATCCCGGCTTCGGCTATGCCGGCGCTGGCGGGCTGGGATCGCGCGCCGTGCTGGAAGTGCGCTCGCGCGAGGTGCCGTTCATCCTCGAGCACGGCCAGATCGTCGGCCGCCTCGTCTACGAGAAGATGCTGGCCCGCCCCGACGCCATGTACGGCCAGCGCATCGGTTCCAACTACCAGGCGCAAGGCCTCAAGCTCTCGAAGCATTTTCGGGTGTAGCCCGATCCTGTAGCCCGGATGGAGCGCAAGCGTAATCCGGGAAGGTCTCACTTGTGGCGCGATCCCGGATTACGCTTTGCTCCATCCGGGCTACAAGGTGGTGACATGATTGAGCCATCCCAACTCGACGCACAGATCATCAACGACGTCGCGGACGCGCTGATCTATTCCGATCGCTCCGGCACGATCACACGCTGGAATCGCGCATCGACCGCGCTGTTCGGCTTCACGGCCGACGAAGCGCTCGGCCAGAATCTCGATCTGATCATTCCCGAACATCTTCGCGCCGCGCACTGGAAAGGCTTCGACGCCGCGCTCGCGAGCGGCACCATGAAGCTTGCGGGCAAGCCGACGCTGACCCGCGCGCTGCACAAGAGCGGGCGCAAGCTCTACATCGAGATGACCTTCGCATTGGTGCGAGACAACGATGGCGCGGTGCAGGGATCGGTGGCGATGGCTCGCGACGTCACGGAGCGCGTTGAGCGCGAACGGGCGGCCAAGGCGGCGCAAAATTCGTGATGCGGAATTGACGGAAAGCCGCGCAGGGAGGCCTGCACGCGCGTCATGTTGCCTGTCACCGGCGGCGGTGACACACTCGATCAAAACCATGATCAGGGAGCGAACATGACCACCGCACCAGACCTCGCGCGGGAAGCGCAATGGAAGCGCTGGCGTGCGATCGCCGATCTCTATCACGCCTGTTTCACCGGGCTGATCCTCACCGTCGTCACGCGCCGCGGCACGGCGGATGCCGCAGAATTCGTCTTCCGCGTGTTTCGTCGGCAGCAGCAGGAGCGTTTCCTGCCGGGGCTCAGGAAGCTCGGGATCGACCATCTGCCGCCGGCGGTCGCGGCTGCGCAATACCACTATCTCTCCAACTGGATCGGCGGCGTTCATGTCGAATACATGTACGAGAGCGACACCAAGGCTTGGATCCGCTATCCGCCGCCGCGCTGGATCTGGAAGGGCACTGCGATCTGTGGTGTGCCGGGCGAAGTCTCCCGCGCCATGCTGCGCGGCTGGCACGCCAACAACGGAGTTGCGCTCGGCGATCTCAGGCTCGGCTTCGTCTGCACCAAGCAGAGCGTCGACGGCCAGGACGGGCTCGAAGGCTATTACCATCTTTACGACCATCCGCTCGAGCTCGACGAGCGCCTGGTGTTCGCGCGGCACCTGGAGGCGCCTTTGTTCGATGCGACGACGGCGCCCGCATTGCCGGTCGCGAGCTGGCCAAGACCGCGGCTGGAAAAGGCCTATCGCAATTACGCGATGGAATATGTCCGCACTGCCGCGCCCGTGATGGTGCAGCTGTTCGGTCCGGAGGATGCCGGCTATCTGCTGCACCTCACCGGCAAGCTGATCGGCATGCAATATTTCGACGAGGTCGCCGCGGCGCTGGCGACGACCCGCGGCGGCGCGCGAGAATTCGCATCGTTCCTGAACGCTCTGCTTGCCGCGCAGGATGATGCGGCCGAGATGACGCAATCGGAAGGCACGTTCGAGATCCGGCAGCAGAGCTGGAAGCTGATGGACGACGTCGCCGATTATCATCGCGCCTGCGCCAAGGTGCTGGAGGGATTGTTCGAAGGGCTCGCCGCAGGCTGCGGCCGGCACATCGGCGTGCAGATGCGCACCGCGGTAGGCGGGCGCCCACCGCTGGTGTGGACCATCGGTTAGGCGACGGCCGCAGCGGGCCTCACCTCGCCCCGCTTGCGGGGAGAGGTCGGATTGCATCGAAGATGCAATCCGGGTGAGGGGGAGTCTCCGCGAGTCCAACTCTCGCCGTCTTCGCGGATAGAGCCCCTCACCCCCACGCTCTCGGCGCGAGCAAGGCTCGTCGCGGCCCCGCAAGAACGGGGAGAGGGAGAAGAACGAATTCCACCGCTTGAAATGCGCTGCCGCAGGGCACGCCTGCATCGGGCGCAGGCAGAATTGGAGCACGCCGTGCTAACACGCCTCAGCCGCGCCATTCGCGCGAACGACGCCATTGGCACACCAAGTGATTGCTGCGCTGCAAACGGCGCCTGCGCCCGGGAGAGGACATGTCCGACATCGCCGAAATCCCGGTCGATGAGCAAGAGCGCCCACTGCCGCCGCCTTCGCCGCCGATCAGAAGCGCCCTGACCGAGGGGCCGATTCTGCGCACGCTGCTGTCGCTCGCCTGGCCGAACGCGATCGGTCTGTCGGCCGGCATTTGCGTGGTGATCGCCGAGACCTCCTATGTCGGCCGGCTCGGCGTCGAGGCGCTGGCGGCGATGGCGCTGGTGTTTCCGACGATCATTCTGACCATGACGATGTCCGGCGGCGCTATGGGCGGCGCGGTGGCTTCGGCCATTGCGCGTGCGCTCGGCGCCGGGAATCGCGAGCGCGCCGGCATATTGGCCGTGCACGCGATGCTCATCGGCATCAGCTTCGGCCTCGTCTTCATGCTGGGCATGTTGATCTTCGGGCCGAGGCTGCTCGAGATGCTCGGCGGCCGCGGCGATGTGCTGACGCATGCGATCGCCTACACGCAGGTGTTCTTCGGCGGCGCCGTGCTGCCCTGGCTGCTTAACACCATGGCGGGCATCCTGCGCGGTACCGGCAACATGAAGCTGCCGTCGTTCCTGATCCTCAACTCCGCGGCCTGGCAGATCGTGCTCGGCGGCACGCTCGGTCTCGGGCTCGGGCCAGTGCCGCAGTTCGGCATGCGCGGCGTCGCCGCTGGCGCGCTGATCGCCTATACTATGAACATCGGCATCATGAGCTGGTACCTGTTCTCCGGCCGCGCGCGGATCACGCTGAAGCTGCGCGGCCTGCGCATCCAATGGGCGATGTTCTTCGACATCCTCAAGGTCGGCGCCATCGCCTGCTTCTCGCCGCTGCAATCGGTGCTGACGATCTCGATCTTCACGCACATGCTGGCGCAGTTCGGCACTGCGATCCTCGCCGGCTACGGCGTCGGCGCGCGGCTCGAATTCCTGCTGACCTCGATCGCATTCTCGTTCGGCATCGCCTGCGTGCCGATGGTCGGGATGGCGATCGGCGCCGGCCGCATCGCGCGGGCCCGGCGCATCGCCTGGACCGCCAGCGTTGCTGCTTTCGTGGCGGTCGGCGTGCCGGCGTGCCTCGTTGCGATCTTCCCCGATCTCTGGGTCAACATGTTCACCGACAGTGTGGCGGTGCGCGCGGCGAGCCATCAATATCTTTCGACGGTCGGGCCGTTCTACGCCTTCTTCGGCCTTGCGACGACGATGTATTTCTCCTCGCAAGGCGCGGCCAAGGTGATCGGGCCCGTGCTGGCGCAGACCGCGCGGCTGATCTACATCGCCGGAATCGGCTGGTGGCTGTCGAGGCACGGCGCCAGCGCGCAGAGCTTCTTCTGGCTCGCCGCGAGCTCGATGGTCGTGCTCGGCCTCTTGTCGTGCTCCAGCGTCGTGCTGACACGCTGGGGACCGCGCGAGACGCCTGCGATCAAGCCGGCGCTTTCGGCTGCCGATTAACGGTGCTTGCGGCGATGGCCGCCGCCGCCGGTATTGGCGAGACGCATCAATTGCGGGATCATCGCCATCATGTCGCTGCCGCCGCTGCCGCCGAGCATGCCCATGATGTCGCCGCCGCCCATGCTGCCGATCCCGACCGGCATGGTGCCGCCGCCCATCGGCGCGTAACCGCCGTAGCTCGGTGCACCGAATCCGCCGCCGAAATTGTCGCCGCCCATCATGCCGCCGAGCCCGCCGCCGCCGTTCTCCATCATGCGGCTCATCATCGGGCCCATGGTCTGCATCAGCATGGCGAAGCGGCGCTTGCCCATCTTCGCCTTCATCATCTCCAGCATCGGCGCCATCTGGGTCATCATGTCCTCGCCGCCGGCTCCTCCGCCGCCGAGGAATTGCGCCTTTGCCGGCACGCTCGAGATTGAAAACAGCAGCAGCACCGCGGCCGCCTGGCAGATCACCTTGTCCGCACCTCTCATGGCATGCTCCTCGCGTGCGTGGCGCCGCCGGGAGAGCGGAGCCGACCGGACGCACGAGGGGCATGGTTAGGGCGGTCGAGGACGGGCTTCTGTGAGACAACTCACAGTGAATGATCAGGCCGAAGCGGGCGGAAACGCCTTGTGCATGGCGGCCACCGCCTCCTTGGTTTGCCCCTGAACGTAAGGCGCGAGCTCGTTCGGCAGCATGTCGATGATCCAGACGAGACGGCAGCTCGCCTCGCCCTCGGCAATGACCTGCACCGAGGCGCTGTAATGCCTCAGCCGCTCGTTGCTGATGGCATAGACGAGGCGCCGCCGCGTATCGTCGCAATCGACCAGCACCTCGCGCGCGACCGAGCCGTTGGCGAAGGTGACGATGCGCGCATCGCCATCGAGCGTGCACGCCGTGACGAAGCCCGCCACCAGCCGCCGATGCAGCGCGCCGAAATCGCGCACCGCGTCCCAGACGTCGCGCGCGGAGGCGGGGAGGGAGATGTCGTTGTGGATGGAGGCCATGATCTCTCCTGGAATGCGTAGGGTGGGCAAAGGCGCGCTCTTCGCGCGCCGTGCCCACCATTTATCGGGCATTGTCGCGAGCAATTGGTGGGCACGCTACGCTTTGCCCACCCTACGCGATCTCGCAATGACGGAGCGAGTGGCTAGCGCTCACGCGCAAACCGCCTCGACATTGTTACCATCAGGATCGATCAGGAACGCCGCGTAATAGGTCGGGCTGTAATCCCTGCGCGGGCCGGCGCCGCCATTGTCGCGGCCGCCGCTCCTGAGGCCTTCGCTGTGAAATGCCTTGACCGCATCATGATCCCCGGCGCGGAAGGCGATGTGGACGCCGTCGGCCTTGCGGCCCTTGTTCAGGTGCAGCCACAGCGCCGGCTCGCCCTTCGGCCCGAAGCCGGCATAACCGTCGCCGCTCGAGCACAGGACAAACCCGAGCGGCGCCAGCACCGCGCTGTAGAAGCGCGTGGCGGCGTCGAGGTCGGCAACGCGCAATCCGATGTGGTCGTACATGTTCGTCTCCATTGCGAAGAAGCGTGCCGCGAAGGGCACGCGCCGGAGACGACCCTAGTCAGTTGAGGGCAAGCTGCTCTTGGAGAATCTTGCGCTCCCCCTTCGACGCCTGCCGGAACTTGGTCGGCGACACGCCGGCGGCGCGATGGAAGGTGCGGACGAAATTGGAGAGATCGCCGAAGCCGACGTCATAGGCGATATCGGTGACGGCGATGTCCTCGTCAGCGAGCAGCCGTGCCGCGTGGCGCAGCCGGGAGCGCACCAGATATTGGTGCGGGGTGACACCGAGCACGGCCGAGAACAGCCGCAGGAAATGAAACGGGCTCAATCCCGCCTGCTTGGCTGCTTGCTCGAGGTCGAGCTCGGCATGCGAGTTATCGTCGATCCACAGCGCCGCCTCCACCGCGCGGCGGCGGTCGCGTGCGGTGGGAGTGGCCGGCTTGCGCGCTTTGCCCGAGACGGCGTCGACAAAACGGCCGGCCAGGATCTGGCCGATCTCGTCGAGGCCGAGATCGCTGTTGCCTTCTGCTGCCGTCTGGGCCAGCTCGCCCAGCACCATCAGCTCGGGCAGCGGCGGCGTTGCGCCGATCTGCCAGACCTCGCGCCGCCCGCCGAGGGCGTCGACCAGGTCCTCGCTGAAGAAGAAGCCGAGGCAGACGTCGCCGGACACGTGCTCATGCGTGCAGGTGTATTCCTCGCCGGGGGCGCCGATCAGCATCGAGCCCGCCACCAGCTCGAAGAAGCCGGCGCGGCAATGGCAGCCGAAGCTGCCGGAGCGCACATAGGCGATGGAATGGCCGGTGCGGCATTCCGCAAACGGCCTGTCGTCCGGTCCCGCATCGCAGCGAAACTCGGAAGCCGTGATCGAGGGCGTCGTCAGCAACGTGGTGGCGTGCATCCCGCGTATTTAGGTAGGCGCGCGGGGCGGAGCAACCGGCAGCAGCACCTCGAACAGCGTCTTGCTGGCGATGGGATGGGCCCCTTCCAGCGCCAGCAGCCGCCGCTTGGAGATCACGCCGCCATAGGGCGAGAGCCGGTCGGTGTAATTGCCAGCCTCCAGCACCCGGTGGCAGGGCACGATCAGCATGAAGGGATTTTTCGCAATCGCCTGCGCCACGGAATAGGACGCGCCGGTGGCGCCCAGCGCCCGGGCGACCTCGTGATAGGTGCGTGTCTCTCCGCGCGGAATGCTGCAGGTGTACTCGTAGACGCGCCGGTCGAAGCCGGGCACCCCGCCGGCGTCCAGGCTGACCTCGGAGAAGTCGGGATCGTGACCTTGCAGCAGGCCCGTGATGCCCTCGATCGCAAGCTCGGCGTTCTCGGACGGGCGCTGCTCTCGCGCCTCGGGATGGACCTGGAAAATCCGGCGGCGGGTGTCGATCTCCCGCGCCTCCGGCAATTGCACGGCGACCACGCCGGTGCCGCTCCAGATGATGCCGCAACGGCCGATGGCCGTATCGAATATCGCGTAAGCCCGCCCCACCATGCACACGCCCCACTCAGTGCACGTTTCTCCCCGGAGAAGCGATCATAACACCGCCACAATCCGGCGCACCTGGAATCTTATCAGGACGTTAACAACCGCCCCGCTGGTCGCGCCAAACCGCTTGGCGGCAGGCGCCGTCTCGGCTAATCAGGAGGGCGCGGCTTGCGCATCCGCGGGCGTAGTTCAATGGTAGAACGGCAGCTTCCCAAGCTGCATACGAGGGTTCGATTCCCTTCGCCCGCTCCAAGCTCCTGAAAAGATAGCATCGGCCGTATCCTATCCAGCAGTCGGAGCTAGGCGAACTGCAACTGGCCTCAAGGTGTTGGTCCATGTGGGCATCCGTCAAAAAGATTCTGGCGAAATCCAATCTCCTGAATCAGGCCCTGGGCGACGTCGTGTTTGAAACGCCTGAAATCAAAGGCGGATATCCACGCTCTTTCCTTCAATGGCGAGTCAAGAAGAGCGTTGAGGGTGACCAATATTTCGTCGCTCTCAGAATGCGCCCCGACGCCTATGCAGGCCCGGAAGGGGAGCCGGTCAACTATATGAACTTCGACATCGAAGCCGCGCAGCGCCTACGGTCCGATCTCGACCTTTGTATTCGCGAGTATCACCGGCTGGTGGGCGATGCCTCCGCGCAGGGGCGAGCAAGGGGCGAATGACGCCGCGCTCGCGAACAGGATCAAGATTCTAATATATTGGTCTTGGAGACCCCGCATTGGCCACTCGTTGGCTTAAACTCCCTCATGCTTTGGCGGGGTGCGGTCCTCCTGTCGGGCCATATTCGGATGAAACCCATGGACCAGCAAAAACTCGATCGCGCCATCGGTCGGCGCCTGAAGACGCTGCGGACGCAGGCCGGAATGACGTTGAACGAGCTTGCAGGCCGCTCCGGCGTCAGCCGGGCCATGATCGGGCGGGTGGAGCGGGCACAGAGCAGTGCGACGGCGGCGCTGCTCAACAAGCTCTGCGCGGCGCTCGACGTCACGCTCAGCGATGTCGTCGCGCTCGCCGAGAAGCCGCCGGAGCGCCTGGTGCGGCTGGCGGACCAGCCGCTCTGGCGCGACCCCGACAGCGGCTATCGCCGGCGGCACGCCTCGCCGCCGGATGCGGCCAGCGGCATCGAGATCATCGTGGTCGACCTTCCCGCCGGCGCGCGCGTCTCCTACAGCCCCTGGGGCCGCAACGCCTTCACCCAGCAGCTCCTGATGCTGGAGGGCGCCATCGCCGTGCATATCGACGCCAAGGCGGTGCGGCTGCGCGAGGGCGATTGTCTGGATTTCGACGTGATGCGCGCGGTGATCTTCGAGAACGAAACCAAGCAGGACGCGCGCTACGTCATCATCGTCAGGCGCGGCGCGTCCTACGGCAAGATGTGAGGGCAAAGCGTGGAGACGAGCACGATGCAGATCCGGACCGGCGACACCTATGATCCGCGCGTCGTCGCGCTGCTCGATCACCACGTTGCTGCTGCGCGGGCGCAGACGGCGCCGGGCAGTGCCCATGCGCTCGATCTCGCGGGCCTGCGTGCACCCGACGTCGCATTCTGGACCGGCTGGGACGGCGAGACGCTGGTCGCGACCGGCGCGCTGAAGACGCTTTCGGCTGGCCATGGCGAGGTCAAGTCGATGCACACGCTGCAGACCGCGCGCCGGCGCGGCTATGGCGGCCAGATGCTGCGCCACATCATCGCGGAAGCCCGCGCGCGCGACATGACGCGGCTCAGCCTCGAGACCGGCTCGTGGGACTATTTCAAGCCGGCACACGCACTCTATCTGGCGCACGGTTTCGTCGCATGCGGCCCGTTCGAAGGTTATGTCGAGGATCCCAACAGCCTGTACCTGACGCTCGACTTGTCGGCGCCAGAGCGCGAATAGCTTAAGAGCGTGTCTCCTCGATCTTGTCGAGCACGCGCTCGGGGGCGATGTCCCGGGCCGCCTCCTGCAAGTCGCGCTCCGCGTCCGGCTTGACGTCGAGCCGCTCGGCGACCTGAGTGAGCAGGCGGGCCACCTTGGTCAGCTCGTGCTCGGCGAGCAGGCTGATCTGGAGATCGAGATCGGCGCGCTTGTCGGCCGCCGCGGTCATGCGGTTCTGCGAGATCAGCACGAAGGTGGAGAGGAAGATCGCCTCCACCGAGGCGATCATCGCCAGCATGACGAAGCTCTCGTCCCAGGCCGGAATTCCCGGAATCCAATGCAGGTTGGCGATGATCCAGAACCCGAACAAGGCGAGGTGCAGGTAGACGAAGATCATGCTGCCGGTGAAGGCCGTGATCGCGTCCGCGACCTTGTCCTGGCCGCGTGCCGCCTGCTGCTCACGGCGCCGCCGCGCCACCAGTGCCTGGATGTTGCGCTCGAGCGTCGGGCTCAGCCCCTCGCCGGAATCATGGGTGATGTCGTTATGCACGCCCCGGCAACGGTCCGCTCGCGGAGCCGTTCCTGTAAGGGGAAGCAAAAAGACCGATCCCCTCATCAAATGAGTTGCGTACCTCAAAACACCTCTGCTAGCCTTCAGCCATGGCCGAGACCTTGACCCCGACTGTGCTGACGCTGAAGGACATCGCCCGCGAGGCCGGTGTCAGCCTCGCCACGGTCGATCGCGTGCTGCACAACCGGCCGGGGGTCCGCCCGGATACGGTCCGGCGCGTCAAGGACGCCATTGCGCGCAATTCGTTCCAGCCGCATGTGGCGGCCGCCGAGCTCGCGCGCGGCCGGGCCCGCCGCTTCGCCTTCGTGATGCCGTCGGGCTCGAACCCGTTCATGCAGCAGATCGAGGCCTATCTCGGCGAGATGGCGGGCTGGCTGTCGGCCCGCCGCCTCAATGTCGAGATGATCGCAACCGACGTGTTCGAGCCCGCCGCGCTCGCGGCCTCGCTCGAGGCGCTGTCCGGCGACTATGACGGCGTCGCCGTGGTGGCGCTGGACCATCCGAGCGTCCGCGCCGCCATCAATGACCTCGTCGATGCCGGCGCCAAGGTCGTGACGCTGGTCTCGGATGTGCCGTCGTCGCGCCGCCACCATTATGTCGGCATCGACAACATCGCCGCGGGCCGCACCGCCGGCGCGCTGGTCGGGCGCCTGGTCGGCCAGAGGTCCGGCAAGGTCGCGATCATCGCGGGCTCGCAGGGCCTGCGCGATCATGCCGAGCGCATCTTCGGCTTCAACCAGGTGATGGCGTCGGAATTCCCCGATCTCAGCGTGCTGCCGGTGCTGGAAGGGCGCGACGAGGACGATCGTTCGGAGCAGCTGCTGGCGCGGCTGCTTGGCAAGCATGGCGACATCGTCGGCCTCTACAACGTCGGCGCCGGCACGCAGGGCGTCGCCAAAGCGCTGAACGACAAGGCCCAGAACGCGAAGGCATCCGGCGCGGCCGGGCGCGACAAGCAGGTGGTGTTCGTCGGGCACGACGTCACCGCGCTGACGCGCCGCTTGCTACTGCAGGGCGTGATGGATGCCGCGATCTCGCAGAACCCCGGACATGAAGCGCGCGCGGCCGTCCGCGTGCTGCTCGCGCTCGCCCGCGGCGAGCCGATCTTGAGTGAACAGGAGAAGATCCGGATCGACATCGTGATGCGGGACAATCTGCCCTAGCGGCAGGTGAACTTGGAAACGGGACCGCCAGCGGGGAAAAGCGACGCAAGATCGCTCTCCCGCGGCAGGCGAAAGGGAGGACGATTTGTATCTCGGGATCGACATCGGCACGTCCGGTGTGAAAGCGGTGCTCGTGAGCGAAGCCGGCGCGGTGACCGCGACGGCGGCGCGCGAGCTTGCGCTGTCGCACCCGGCGCCGCTGTGGTCCGAGCAGGATCCCGACGCCTGGGTCGATGCGGCCGTCGGCGCCGTCGACGATCTCGCCGCGCGCCATCCGCGCGAGGTTGCGCAGGTGCGCGGCATCGGGCTGTCGGGTCAGATGCACGGTGCGACGCTGCTTGGCGAGGACGGCCGGCCGCTGCGTCCGGCCATCCTCTGGAACGACGGCCGCTCGCAGGCCGAATGCGCCGCGCTGGAGCGGCGCTGTCCCTCGCTGCACGCGATTGCCGGCAATCTCGCGATGCCGGGCTTCACCGCGCCGAAGCTACTCTGGGTGGCACGGCACGAGCCGAAGATCTTCGACCGCGTGGCAAAGGTGCTGCTGCCGAAAGCCTATGTCCGCTATCGCCTCACCGGCGAGATGGTCGAGGACATGTCGGACGCGTCAGGCACGCTGTGGCTCGACGTCGGCCTGCGGCGCTGGTCCGCGCTGCTGCTGCATGCCACCGGGCTCGATCTGCACCACATGCCGCGCCTCGTCGAGGGCAGTGCGGTGAGCGCGGTGCTCGCGCCTGAATACGCGCAGCGCTGGGGCATGGCGAAAAATGTCGTGGTCGCGGGCGGCGCCGGCGACAATGCGGCCAGCGCGATCGGGCTCGGCGCCATCGCGCCGGGCGATGCCTTCCTGTCGCTGGGAACGTCGGGTGTCCTGTTCCGCGTCACCGATCGCTTCGCCCCCGCGCCGGCTTCGGCGGTGCATGCCTTCTGCCACGCGCTGCCCGGCCTCTGGCACCAGATGGGCGTGATGCTGTCGGCCGCAGCTTCGCTCGCCTGGCTGGCCGGCGTGATGGAGACGCCGGCCGCAGCGCTCCTGGCGCCGCTCGGCGAGCGCGTCGATGCACCTGGCACGGTCCAGTTCCTGCCTTATCTCGACGGCGAGCGCACGCCGCACAACGATGCCGCCGCCAGCGGTGCCTTCGTCGGTCTGCGCGGCGCGACCGGGCGCTCAGAGATCGTGCAGGCAGTGCTCGAAGGCGTCGCCTTTGCCGCGCGCGACAATCTGGCGGCGCTGAGCACAGCCAGCGGGCCGATCGGCGAGGTCGATCTCGTCGGCGGCGGCTCGCGCTCGCCGCTATGGGCGCAGATCTGCGCCGACGTGCTCGGCATGCCCGTCCACCGCGTCGAGGAAGGCGAGGTCGGCGCCGCGCTTGGCGCTGCGCGGCTCGGCCGGCTCGCCGCGACCGGCGAGAACCCCGCGGACGTCTGCACGCGCCCGCGCAGGCTCGCAAGCTTCACACCCCGCCCGTCCGTCGCTGCGGCCTATGACGAGGCCTATCGGCGATGGCGCGCGCTTTATCCCGCATTGAAGGAGCCTTAAGTGAACGCGCCAGCCAAATTCTTCGATGCAAGTGTACCCGTCGCCTTCGGCGGCAAGGAGGCCGAAGGTGCGCCCGCCTTCCGCTGGTACGACAAGGACCGCCTGGTGCATGGCCGCCGGCTCGAGGATCACTTGCGCTTTGCGGTCTGCTATTGGCATTCGTTCTGCTGGCCGGGTGGCGATCCCTTCGGCGGCGAGACCTTCCTGCGGCCTTGGCACCACGGCACCGACGCGATGGCGATGGCTCGCGCCAAGGCCGATGCCGCCTTCGAGCTGTTCCGCCTGCTGGACGTCCCCTTCTTCACCTTCCACGACGTCGATGCGGCGCCGGAGGGCGCTTCGCTCGCCGAGTCCGTCGCCAACCTCAACGCCATCGCCGATCTGTTCGAGCAGAAGATGGCATCGAGCAAGGTCCGCCTGCTCTGGGGCACTGCGAACCTGTTCACGCACCGCCGCTACATGGCGGGCGCGGCCACCAATCCGGACCCTGACATCTTCACCTATGCCGCCGGCCAGGTCCGTGCTGCACTGGAGGTGACTCACCGGCTCGGTGGGCAGAACTACGTGCTGTGGGGCGGACGCGAGGGCTACGAGACGCTGCTCAACACCGATCTCAAGCGCGAGCTCGACCAGCTCGGCCGCTTCGTCTCGCTCGTCGTCGAGCACAAGCACAAAATCGGCTTCAAGGGCCCGCTGCTGATCGAGCCGAAGCCGAAGGAGCCGACCAAGCATCAATATGATTTCGACGTCGCCACCTGCTACGGTTTCCTCGAACGCTACGACCTGCTCAAGGACGTCAAGCTCAACATCGAGCAGAACCACGCCATCCTCGCCGGCCATTCCTTCCATCACGAGGTCGCGCTGGCCGAGGCGCTCGGCGTGTTCGGCTCGCTCGACATCAACCGCGGCGACGATCTGCTCGGTTGGGACACCGACCAGTTCGCGATGAACGTGCCGGAGCTGGCGCTGGTGTTCCACGAGATCCTAAACCGCGGCGGCTTCACCACGGGCGGGCTCAATTTCGATGCCAAGATCCGCCGTCAGTCGATCGATCCCGATGATCTCATCCATGCCCATGTCGGCTCGATGGATGCCTGTGCGCGGGCCTTCCTCGCCGCCGCCGACATGCTCGACGCCGGCACGCTGAGTGCGCCGCTCGCAAAACGTTACGAGGGCTGGGCGAGCCCGGAGGGCCGCGCCATTCTCGGCGGCCAGCGCTCGCTCGCCGATCTCGCCGACCGTGCGATGTCTCCCGGGTTCGATCCGCAGCCGCGCTCGGGCCGGCAGGAATATCTGGAATCCCTGGTCAACCGCTATGTCTGAGGAAACGCCGCTGATGACGAAGACTGACGCGACGCCGGTGCTCGAGCTCACCGGCATCGGCAAGGAGTTCGGCGCGATCCGCGCGCTGCACGATGTCGATATGCAGGTCTGGCCCGGCGAAGTGGTCGGCCTGATGGGTGACAACGGCGCCGGCAAGTCGACGCTGGTGAAGATCATCGCCGGCAATTTCCGCCCCACGCATGGCGAGATGCGCTTTGCCGGCAGCGCGGTGCATTTCAACCGGCCGGTCGATGCCCGCGCCGTCGGCATCGAGGTCGTCTACCAGGACCTCGCGCTCGCCGACAATCTCACGGCGGCCGCCAACGTCTTTCTCGGCCGCGAGCTGAAGCGCAGGTTCGGACCCATTGCCTTGCTCGACCACAAGGCGATGGCGTCGCGCGCGCTCGAGCTGTTCGGCGAGCTGCGCTCGGAGACGCGACCCGACGATCTCGTCAGACAGATGTCGGGCGGCCAGCGCCAGGCGGTCGCGATCGCGCGCACCCGGCTGTCCAATGCGCGGCTGGTGATGATGGACGAGCCGACCGCCGCGATCTCGGTGCGCCAGGTCGAGCAGGTGCTCGGCCTGATCCACCGGCTCAAGGAGCAGGGCGTCGCCGTGATGCTGATCTCGCACCGCATGCCCGACGTGTTCGCCGTATGCGACCGCGTCGTCGTCATGCGGCGCGGCGAGAAGCGCGCCGACAAGTCGATTCACCAGACCTCCCCCGAGGAGGTCACCGCCCTCATCACCGGTGCGAAGGAGGCGGCGTGATGGCCATGCCCTTGGAATCCCCGATCAGCTTCACCAATGTCGGCAAGATCAGGTGGTGGCAGCGCGGCATCTTCGCCTCGCAGACCGGCTACGTCCTGCTCGCGCTGGCGGTGCTGCTGGTGATCATGCATTTCGCCAGCCCCTATTTCTTCACCCAGGGCAACATGCAGAACGTGGCGAAGAACTTTTCCTTCATCGCCATCGCGACGCTCGGCGTCACCTTCGTGATCATCACCGGCGGCATCGACCTGTCGGTGGGATCGATGATGTGCTTCTCCGCCATGATCACCTCGATGGTGATGACCGAGCTGTCGGCGCCCGGCTCGCCGCTGGTGCACATGGCGGCCGACGGCAAGACCGTGCTCGCCAATGTTCCGGGGCTGATCCTGCTCGTCTCGATCCTCGCCGGCCTCGGCGCCGCGCTGATTGCCGGCCTCGTCAACGGCTTCTGCATCGCCGTGCTCGGCCTGTCACCCTTCGTCACCACGCTCGGCATGCTCTCGATCGTGCGCGGGCTCGGCTATGTCGTCTCCAACGGACGCGGCAGCTTCCCGGGCGGGCCGGACGCCGATTATTTCTATGCGCTCACGTCCGGTGACGTGCTCGGCGTGCCGGCGCCGTTCATCTATCTCGTGATCCTGGCGCTGACCATGGCCGTGGTGCTGCACCACACCTCGTTCGGCCGCCACGTCTTCGCGCTCGGCGGCAACGAGAAGGCGGCCGAGCTCACCGGCATTCCGGTGGTGCGGGTGAAGATCGAGGTCTACGTGATCTGCGCGCTCGCCGCGGGCCTGCAGGGCATCATCATCTCCGGCTGGCTCGGATCGGCGCCGGCCAACATGGCGATGTCCTACGAGCTCAACGTGATCGCGGCGGCCGTGATCGGCGGTGCCAATCTCGCCGGCGGCATCGGCGGCCCGCTCGGGGCCATCGTCGGCTGCGTGCTGCTGGAGGTGATCCGCAACGGCCTCGTGCTGGCCCAGGTCAGCTCGTACTGGCAGCAGACGTTGGTCGGCGTGATCATCATTCTGGCTGTGCTGGTCGACCGCGTCCGCTCGCGGATGACCTGAAATGACGACATCTCGGGAAGGCAAGGAAAACGTCGCCTATCCGCTTCCCGGGGGCTTTCGAGGGGATAGGCACCAACAAGAGTGGAGGAGACAATGAGGAAACTGCTTCTTGCCGGCATCGCGGTTGCGATGATGGCGACGCCGGCATTTGCTGCGAACTACCGCTTCGTCATCGTGCCGAAGGCGATGAACAATCCGTTCTTCGATTTTTCGCGCGACGGCTGCCTGAAGCGCGCCAAGGAGCTCGGCAACATCGAGTGCATCTACAAGGGACCGGTCGAGCATGAGCCGGCGAACCAGGCCCAGATCATCCAGGACTTCATCACGCAGAAGGTCGACGGTCTCGCCATCTCGGTCGCGGACGTCGCGGCCATGACCAAGTCGATCGAGGCGGCGACCGCCGCCGGCATTCCGGTCATCACCTTCGATGCCGACGCGCCGGGCTCCAAGCGCATCGCCTATATCGGCACCAACAACAAGGAGTTCGGCCTGGCCCTCGGCAAGGAATTGCTGAAATTGCGGCCTGACGGCGGCAAATACGCGATGGTCTCCGGCGGTCCCGGCGCAAAGAACCTGGCCGAGCGTGTCGACGGCGTGCGCGAGGCGCTGAAGGGCTCGAAATGGACCGAGGTCGCGGGTTCGCCGAGCTTCTGCAACGACGATCCCGCGCTCGCGGTCCAGCAGATGACGGACATGCGCACCGCAACGCCGGATCTCGCCGCCATCGTTCCGATCGGCGGCTGGCCGATGTTCGCGCCCGAAGGTTTCAAGGCCTTCGCCAGCAGGAACAAGAAGGACATCGATTCCGGCAAGTTCACGCTGGTCGTCGCCGATACGCTGAAGATGCAGCTCGAGCTGCTGCGTGACGGCTATGCCAATGCGCTGGTCGGCCAGCGTCCGTTCGAGATGGGCGAGAAGGCGATGGACACGCTGCTCGCCATCAAGAAGGGCGAGAAGGTGCCGGAGATCGTCTACACCGGCCTCGATCTCGTCACCAAGGACAACGTCGCGAAGATGTTGAAGTAGGAGCGCTGCCCAGCCCCGCGCTTCTGCATGCCTCTCCCGCTTGCGGTTTCCGCAAGCGGGAGAGATGATTTGGAATGGACGACGACTGCTGGAAGGCGATGGGAATGAAAAGGTCGCGGCTCGGCGCTCTCGATGTCACCTCGATCGGCCTCGGTTCAGCCCCGCTCGGCGGATTGTTCTCGCCCGTCAGCGATGCGGATGCGCAAGCGACGATTGAACGCGCCTGGTCGCTCGGTGTCCGATTCTTCGACACCGCCCCGCTTTACGGCTTCGGCCTCGCGGAGCGGCGGCTGGGCGCCTTCCTGCGGCAACAGAGGCGCGACTCCTACGCCATCTCGACCAAGGTCGGCCGCCTGCTGCGCGCACCGGACAATGCTGCGCCGGAGGACGAGCACTACAAGGGCACGCCGCGCGAGCGGCCGGTGTTCGATTTCAGCTATGACGGCGTGATGCGGTCGGTGGAGGAGAGCCTGCAGCGCCTCGGCCTCGACCGCGTCGACGTCCTGCTCGTGCATGATCCCGACGATCACTATGACGATGCCGTCACCGGCGCCTTCCGCGCGCTCCAGCGCCTGCGCGAGGACGGCACGGTGAAGGCGATCGGCGCCGGCATGAACCAGTCGGGGATGCTGGCTCGCTTCGCCGAGGCCGTGCCGGTCGACTGCTTCCTGCTCGCCGGCCGCTACACGCTGCTCGACCAGGGCGCACTGGATGCGCTGTTTCCGCTGTGCCAGGCCAGCAATATCGGCATCCTGCTCGGCGGCATCTACAACAGCGGCATCCTGGCCAATCCGCGGGCCAGCGCGAAATTCAACTATCAGGATGCTGATGCTGCGCTCGTGGCACGCGCGCTGGAGCTCGACGAACTTTGCCGCGGGCACGGCACCGAGCTGAAAGCCGCCGCGCTGCAATTCTGCATGGCCCATCCGGCGGTGACGGTCGCCGTGATGGGCGCGCGCAATGCCGCCGAGGTCGCCGACAACATCGCGATGTCTGAGAAGGCGGTGCCGCCGGCATTCTGGCAGGAGCTGCGGGCACGAAAGCTGGTCGATACGCGCGCGCCGCTTCCTGGCGGAGGTTGAGGCATGATCGTCGATGCACACCAGCATTTCTGGGATCCGGCGCGCGCCGATTATCCCTGGATGGAAGGGGACGAGCTGGCGCCGATCCGCCGTGCCTTCGGCCCGGCCGATCTCGCGCCGCTGCTACAGGCGAACGGCATCGAGGCCAGTATCGTGGTGCAATGCCGCTCCGCGCTGGAGGAGACCGAGGAGTTTCTGCGTATCGCGGCCGCAACGCCCTCGGTGGTCGGCGTGGTCGGCTGGGCCGATCTCACCGATGCGGCGCTCGGCGAGACGCTCGACCGGCTGCGCGCTCTGCCTGGTGGCGACAAGCTGGTCGGCATCCGCCACCAGGTCCACGACGAGCTCGATGCGGATTGGCTGCTGCGCGAGGACGTCCAGCGCGGACTCACGGCCGTGTTCGCCCACGATCTCGCTTACGATTTCCTTGTCCGCAGCCGCGAGCTGCCCGCGGCGGTCGCAACCGCGCAGGCCTTTCCGCACGCGCGTTTCGTGCTGGATCACGCCGCCAAGCCGCCGATTGCCGCCGGCGGGAGCGCGGAATGGACCGAGCGCATCGCAGCGCTGGCTGCCTGCGGCAATGTCTGGTGCAAGATCTCGGGATTGGCGACCGAGGCGGTCTGGGACGACTGGAATGCAGAACGGCTGTTTCCGTTCGTGGAGCACGCCGCGAAATGTTTCGGCGAAGACCGGCTGATCTTCGGATCGGATTGGCCCGTATGCCTGCTCGCGGGAAGCTACGGCGAGATCAAGACCGCGCTGGAGACCTGCCTGGCGAGGCTCGGCCCGCGCGTGCGGGGCAAGGCTTTCGGCGTGAATGCCAAGGCTGTGTATCGCTTGGGTTAATCTGCAGTGGATGTGCGCTCTTACCCTCTCCCCTTGTGGGAGAGGGTGGCTCGCCGCGAAGCGGCGAGACGGGTGAGGGGTCTCTCTCCGCGAGCTCGCGTGTGGATAGATACCCCTCATCCGGCGCTTCGCGCCACCTTCTCCCACAAGGGGAGAAGGAAAAGGCGACGGGGCCCGCCTCGCTACTCCGACATCGGCTTGTCGGAGATGTCCCAGTCTTTCCCGGTGAAGGTGGAGATGAACAGCGTCTTCATCGGTGTGTAGTCCTCGGGCGTGTAGCTGTAGGTGACGCCATCGAGGAAATACGGCGAGTGGAAACCTTGCAGGTTCGATGCCTGCTTCAGCACGTTGGCGCGGGTGAGCTCGTTGCCGCAGCGGCGCAGGATCTCGGCCATGGTGGCGGCCTGCCCATAGCCGGCGAAGGCGATGGTGTTGTCGGGATCGATCGCCGGCGTGTACTTCTTGCGCAGCTCCTCGAACGCCATCACGTCCGGGTCCTTCTCCCATTTGGGCAGGCCGACCTCCTTGTTGTAGCGGATCGCGACGATGCCGGTGGCGTTCTCGAGCCCCGCGGCATTGAGGATCGAGCGGCCCGTGGATCCGGCGGACAGGAGGTGCAGCGGCTTCCAGCCGAGCTCGGCCACTTTCCGGATCGACTGCGACGAGGCCTTGCCGGTCGAGATGTTGTAGAAGACGTCGGCTCCGGACTTGGAGAGATTGATGAGCTGGGAATCGACGGTCGGCTCGGTGAGATCGTAGGTCTGCTCCATGATCACTTGCGCGGTGCCGCCGGCGTCAGCCAGCACCTTCTTGAAGGGACCGAGGAAGTCGCGGCCGAAATCGTCGTTCTGGTAGAGGATGCCGATCTTCGCGTTCGGCTTCACGCTGACGACGTGGCGCGCGAGGATGCGCGCCTCGGTCGGATAGAGCGGCAGGCCCGCCATCGTCCACTTGAACTCTTTCGGATTATTCCACTTCGACGCGCCGGTGTTGAGCAGGAGCTGCGGCACGCCCTTGGAGTTCAGGTATTTGTGCACGGCGGTCTGCGGTGCGGTGCCGAGCGAGCCGTACAGCGCGAGCACTTCTTCCTGCTCGACTAGGCGCCGCGTCGCCTCGACGCATTTCGGCGCGCTGTAGGCGTCGTCCATGGTGAGGAACTTGACCTTGCGCCCGTTGATGCCGCCCTTCTCGTTCAGCATCTGGAAATAGGCTTCGCCGACGCGGCCGAGCACGCCGTAGAGCGAGCCGGGGCCGGAATGCGGCACGGTCTGACCGATCTTGATCTCGGTGTCGCTGGCACCCGCATCGTATTTCTTCTCCACGGCCCAGACGTAGGGCGCGGGCAATGTCGATGCGGCGATGGTGGCGAGCGCGCCGGCGCTGAAATCGCGCCGCGATGGATTCTTGGTCATTGTTGTTTTCTCCCTGATGCGCGCATTGTGCTGACATCGCAGCTCGGCTCGCAAGTGGGAAGTCGCAGCTTTGCGACGCAATGACGCTCAAATCGCCAGGCGTTAGCGCCTAGACTCAAGTTTTCTCGGCGACGACGACGAGGCCACGCACCGGCTCGTTGTTCTCGTTGCGTGGCGAGGCCGGCTCCAGCGTCAGCAGCTTCATCCCGGCCTTCGCGATGGCGCCGCGCACATATTCCGCGGAATGGGCATAACGCAGGCCATCGCCGAGCACGATGCCGTTGCCGTCATGCGTCTCCAGAGTGAAGGCGAGCACGCCGCTGGATACGAGCACGCGCCTGACTTCGCTCAGCACCGGTGCGAGATCGGAGAGATAGACGAACGCATCGGCGGCCACGACGAGGTTCGCGCTGGCATCCAGCTTGCCGCGCAGGCCCTCGATCATGTCGGCGACTTCGAGCTCGGCATAGAGGTTGGTCGCCCGCGCCTCTTTGATCATGCCGGGCGACAGATCGATGCCAATGAAATGATCGACCTGCTTGGCGAAGGCGGCAGCCGCGAGCCCGGTGCCGCAACCGAGATCGATGGTGCGCTTGAAGTAGGCCGGCTTCTTGGCGGCGACGCGTGCCGCGAGCACCGCCTTGAAGATCAGCGCAGGGGCGCGATAGCCGAGATCGTTGATCAGCGCGTGCTCGAACCGCGGCGCGTATTGGTCGAACAAGGCCTGCACATAGGCCTTGGGCATCTCCGCCAGCTCGGTATCGCCGAGCCGCATCAGGTGCAGGCCGGCGCCGTGCTGATCCTCAGGGTCGCACCGCCGTGCTTCACGGAAGGCCGCGATGGCCTTGTCGCGCTCGCCGAGTTGCTGACGGATTTCGCCGAGCGTGAACCAGGCCGAGGTGAAATCAGGTGCGAGCTCGATCGCCTGCTCCAGGAGGTCTGCGGCGGCGGGCAGGTCGCCCTTGAGCTGGAGATCGCGCGCGAACTCGAAGCGGCGGTCGGCCATGAGATCGCCGGAGGTCAGGAACAGGCGGAGCGGCATCGAGGAACCAGAAAACGAAATGGGTAAGTGACTCGAAGATGTAATGGTTCGACTTATATAACAGGCATGCGCCCCAAAGACATCCTGCTGCCAAATGCTGCCGGCCTGTGCTGCAAGCCCGGCGGCTTCCATATCGACCCCGTCCGCCCCGTGGAGCGGGCCGTGATCACCCACGGCCATTCCGACCATGCCCGTGCGGGCCATGGCGCGGTGCTGGCGACGCAGGAAACGCTGGACATGATGCGGCTGCGTTACGGCGAGAACTTCGCCGGTTCGACCCAGGCCATCCGCTATGGCGAGGAGATCCGGCTCGGCGACGTCAAGATCAAGTTTCACCCGGCCGGCCACGTGCTGGGATCGGCGCAGGTCGCCGTCTCGTGCAAGGACACCTGCATCGTCGCCTCCGGTGACTACAAGGACGCGCCGGACCCGACCTGCGCGCCATTCGAGCTGGTGCCTTGCGATGTCTTCATCACCGAGGCGACGTTCGGCCTGCCGGTCTTCAGGCATGGCGATGCGAGCGACGAGGTCAAGAAGCTGCTGGCTTCGGTCGCGCTGTTTCCGGAGCGCGCGCATCTCGTCGGCGCCTACTCGCTCGGCAAGGCGCAGCGCGTGATCAAGCTGCTGCGTCTGGCCGGCTATGACGCGCCGATCTACCTGCATGGCGCGATGGAGACGATTACGCATTACTATCAGAGCCGCGGGATCGACCTCGGCGAGCTCAAACCAGTGAAGGGCATGAAGAAGGCGGCGCTCGCCGGCACCATCACGCTGGCGCCGCCCTCAGCCACCTCCGATCTCTGGACGCGGCGCTTTCCCGATCCGGTCACCGCCTTCGCCTCCGGCTGGATGCGCGTGCGCGCCCGGGCGCGGCAGCGCGGCGTCGAGCTGCCGCTGGTGATCTCCGATCATGCCGACTGGGACGGCCTCACCGCGACCATCGCGGCGACCGGCGCCGGAGAGATCTGGGTCACTCACGGCCAGGAAGATGCGCTGGTGCATTGGTGCCGGAGCAAAGGCCTGAAGGCACGGCCGCTCGACCTCGTCGGCTATGGCGACGAGGAGGAGAGCGAGACGCCGATTCAAGCCGAGGCCGAAGCATGAACCGCTTCGCCGAGCTGCTCGACCGCCTCGCCTATGAGCCCGGCCGCAACAACAAGCTGCGGCTGATCACCGGTTATTTCCGCGAGGTCGACGACCCCGACCGCGGCTATGCGCTGGCTGCGCTGACCGGCGCACTCAGCTTCAAGCACGCCAAGCCCGCGCTGATCCGCGACCTCATCGCAGCACGCACGGACGAGGTGCTGTTCGGGCTGAGCTACGACTATGTCGGCGATCTCTCCGAGACGGTGGCGCTGATGTGGCCGAAGGCCGCGCTCGCCGCCCACAACAACCCGCCGCCACCGAGCCTCACCGAGGTCGTTACCACGCTGCGCACGCTGGGCAAGACCGAGCTGCCCAAGCAGCTCGAGCGCTGGCTCGACGAGTTAGATGAGACCGGGCGCTGGGCGCTGCTGAAGCTCGTCACCGGGAGCTTGCGGATCGGCATCTCCGCGCGCCTTGCCAAGACTGCGGCCGCAGCGCTCGGCGACAAGGACCCACACGAGATCGAGCTGATCTGGCCGGGGCTCGTCCCGCCCTATCTCGACCTGTTCGCCTGGCTGGAAGGCCGCGGCGACAAGCCCGTCAATCGCGATCCCGCGCCGTTCCGGCCGGTGATGCTGGCGCATGCGATCGAGGACAACGATTTCGCCGCGCTCGATCCCGCCGACTACATCGCCGAATGGAAATGGGACGGCATCCGCGTGCAGGCGGTGGCCGGGCGCGACGAGCGCGGCCATATCACCGCGCGGCTCTATTCGCGCACCGGCGAGGACATCACGGGAAGCTTTCCGGATCTCGTGCCGTCGCTGCGCCTGCCGGGCGCAATCGACGGCGAGCTCTTGATCCTGCGCGAGGGCCGGGTGCAGAGCTTCAACGTTCTGCAGCAGCGCCTCAACCGCAAGGTCGTGTCGCCGAAGCTGATCAAGGAGTTTCCGATTCACCTGCGCGCCTACGATCTGCTCGGCGACGACGAGAACGATCTGCGCGAGCTGCCTTTTGCCGAGCGGCGCGAGCGGCTGGAGCGATTCATCGTCAAGCTCGACGATCCCCGCATCGATCTCTCGCCCACCGTGCCCTTCGATAGCTGGGAAGCACTGACCGCCGCGCGGGCCGATCCCGCCAGCGCCGGCGCCGGCGAGGATGCGGACGCCGTCGAAGGCGTCATGCTGAAGCGGCGCGATGCGCCTTATCTGCCGGGGCGGCCGAAGGGGCAATGGTGGAAGTGGAAGCGCGACCCGCACGTCATCGACGCCGTCCTGATGTATGCGCAGCGCGGCCACGGCAAGCGCTCGTCCTATTATTCCGACTACACCTTCGGCGTCTGGACCGAGACCGAGAATGGCGAGGAGCTGGTGCCGGTCGGGAAAGCCTATTTCGGCTTCACCGACGAGGAGCTCTTGCAGATCGACCGCTTCGTCCGCCGCAACACCACGGAAAAGTTCGGCCCCGTGCGTCATGTCGTGCATGAGGGCGACAAGGGGCTGGTGCTGGAGGTCGCTTTCGAAGGATTGCAGCGCTCGCCCCGGCACAAATCCGGCGTCGCCATGCGTTTCCCCCGCATCAGCCGCCTGCGCTGGGACAAGCCGCCGCGCGAGGCCGACCGGCTGGAAACGCTGGAGAAGATGCTGAAGGCCGAGGCAGCGGAGATCGAGGTGTGAACTGTTGCCACGAGGACGGTGCGCTCCCTCTTCCGCCCGAATTAAACTCCCGTAACCCGATTGACGGCCCCTTGCGGGTTCCCCATGTCCCCCGCCGTGCCTATAATGGGGTCGAATCCCCGCGAGGAGTTTGCGATGGTCCAAGACGTCAGAGATTTGCCGGCCGGCCGCAGCGACGGCCTGCACCGCTTTCTCGGCGGCTCGCCGCTGGCGGTCGCGTTCCGCCTGGTGCTGCTCTCGATCCTGGTCGGCGTCGTGCTGGCGACGATCGGCTTCGACCCCTGGAACATCATCCACAGCATTCGCCTGTTGTTCCAGCGGCTGTGGGACCTCGGCTTCGATGCGGTGAACTGGCTGTGGCGCTACTTCCTGCTTGGTGCGGTCATCGTGATTCCGATCTGGCTGCTGTCGCGCGTGTTCGGCGCGCCGCGCGGCCGGTAAGGATCGGATTGAGGGAGTGCGCAGCCGATGCAACTGCGTTTCGTCGGCTGCGGTGATGCCTTCGGTTCCGGCGGCAGGCTCAACACCTGCTTCCACGTCTCGGGGCGCAAAGCGAACTTCCTGATCGACTGCGGCGCGTCGGCGCTGCCGGCGCTGAAGCGGCTCGAGATCGATCGGGGCGACATCGACCTGATCCTGATCACGCATTTCCATGGTGACCATTTTGCCGGCCTGCCGTTCGTTCTGCTCGACGCGCAATTCTCGCGGCGAACGCGGCCGCTGACGATCGCGGGCCCGCAAGGCATCGACAGGCGGCTGCGCGAGGTGATGGAGGCGCTGTTCGAGCATTCCTCGAACACCAAGCGGCGCTTCGAGCTGAACGTGGTCGAGCTCGCGCCCGGGCAAAGCCAAAGCTTCGGCGCGGTGAATGTGACGCCCTATCCGGTCGTGCACGGCGAATCAGGCGGACCGTTCCTCGCCTATCGCATCGCGGCCGAGGGCCGCACGCTCGCCTACACCGCCGATACCGAATGGACGGAGACGCTCATTCCGCTGGCGCATGGCGCGGACCTTTTCATCGCCGAAGCCTATATGTACGAGAAGGTGGTCAAGAATCACCTCAGCCTGAAGACCTTGGAACAGCATCTGCCCGACATCGGCGCCAAGCGGCTCGTCCTCACCCATATGAGTGACGACATGCTGTCGCGCCTGGGCGAGGTCGAGCACCTCGCCGCCGAAGACGGCATGGTGCTCGTGTTCTGAAAGATGCACGCACCCGTCCATCACCGCGTCGGTAGCCGGCAGGTCTTCGCCATTGCAGGTCCGGCGATGGTCGCGAACCTCACGACGCCGCTGATCGGCGTGGTCTCGACCACCGCGATCGGGCGGCTCGACGATGCCGCGCTGCTCGGCGGCGTCGCGATGGCCTCCGTCATCTTCGACTGCCTGTTCTGGTTGTTCGGCTTCCTGCGCATGAGCACGCTCGCCTTCACCGCGCAGGCGCTCGGCGCGGGCGAGACGCGCGAGCAGACCGTGATCCTGGTGCGCGGTTTCATCGTCGCCGGCCTGATCGGTGCGGCGCTGATCGTGCTGCAGCTGCCGCTGGCAGGCGCACTGTTCGACCTGATGGGCGGCAGCGAGGGCGTGACGCAGGCCGCAAAGACCTATTTCATGATCAGGATCTGGTCCTCGCCCTTCGCCTTCGCCAATTACGTCATCCTCGGCTGGCTGGTGGGGCAGGCCCGCGCCAATCCGGCCCTTGCGCTCCAGGTCGTCATCAACCTCATCAACATGGTGGCGACGATCCTGCTGGTGCTGGTCTACGACACCGGCATTGCCGGCGCGGCGATCGCCGCGCTTCTGTCCGAGACGATCGGCTTCATGCTCGGCGTGATCGTGTGCAGGCGCCATGCACTCGGCGGTTTTGCCATACCTCGCGCAACGCTGTTCGATCGCGACAAGCTGATGCGGCTCCTGGCGGTGAATACCGACATCCTGATCCGCACCGCGGCGCTGATCGCCGTGTTCCTGTTCTTCACCGCCAAGGGCGCGCGGGCCGGCGACGTCACGCTGGCCGCGAACTCCGTGCTCAACAATTTCCTCCTGGTCAGCGCCTTCTTCCTCGACGGCCTTGCCAATGCGGCCCAGCAGCTTTGCGGCCGCGCCTTTGGCGGCCGCGACGCCAAGGGATTTGCGGATTCGACCAGGCTGGTGCTGCTCTGGGGGCTCGGCTTCGCAATTGTCGTCGCCGTGCTGTTCGCCGCGTTCGGCCCTCACATTATCGACGTCATGACGGCGAGCGAGGACGTCCGCCGCGCGGCGCGCGAGTTCCTGCCCTTCATCGTGCTGGCGCCGCTCCCCGGCGTGTTCGCCTTCGGTTTCGACGGCATCTATGTCGGCGCGACCTGGGCGCGGGAGATGCGCAATCTGATGCTGCTCTCGCTCGCGATCTTCTTCGCCGCCTGGCTGGCGCTGCAATCGTTCGGCAATACCGGCCTGTGGAGTGCGCTGATCGCGTTCTACGTCGCGCGCGGCGGCTTGCAGGGCGCGAGGTATCCGGCGCTGTATCGCGCGACGTTCGTGAAGCCGTAGAAGAACCGTAGCCCGGATGGGGCGCAGCGTAATCCGGGGGCTTTGTCCATGCCGATAGCTTCCCGGATTGCGCTGCGCTCCATCCGGGCTACGAAGTCTGCGCAGGCGGGGAGAGGCGAAGAGCTACATCCCCGGCCAGTCTTCCGCCGTCAGCGTCGCCGCATCGGCGCCGACGATCTCCGACAGCGAATCCCGCCCTGTCCGCAGCAATGTCGAGGTCAGGTCGCGCTTGATCTCGTCGACGAGGCCGAGGCCCTTGTAGACCAGCGAGGAATAGAGCTGGATCAAACTGGCTCCGGCGCGGATCTTGGTCAGCGCGGCGCCGCCCGAATCCACGCCGCCGACGCCGATCAGCGGGAATGCGCCCTCGACGCGCACATAGGTTTCCGCGACCATGCGCGTCGACAGGCGGAACAGCGGCCGGCCGGACAGGCCGCCTTGCTCCTTCGCCCGCGTCTCTTCACGCAACGTGCTCGGCCGCGCGACCGTGGTGTTCGACACGATCATGCCGTCGACCCGGCGCGAGCGCGCGACCTGCACGACATCGTCGAGCTGGGCGAGGCTTAAATCCGGCGCGATCTTGAGCAGCACGGGCGTGTCGCCGGCCTTCTGCCTGACACGCTCGCGGGCCTCGATCACGCGCGCGAGCAGATCGTCGAGCAGCGCGCCTTCCTGAAGGTTGCGCAGGCCCGGCGTGTTCGGCGAGGAGACGTTGACGGTGAAATAGCTCGCCACCGGCGCGAAGGTCTCGATGAGCTTGACGTAGTCGCCGACGCGGTCCGGCGAATCCTTGTTGGCGCCGACATTGACGCCGACGATGCCGCCGTGCTGCGCGCGCGCGGCAAGCCGGCGCAGAGCCGCCTCCGCGCCGTCATTGTTGAAGCCCATGCGGTTGATGATCGCCTCGTCGCGCTCGAGACGGAAGAGCCGCGGCCGCGGATTGCCGGCTTGCGGCTTCGGCGTCACCGAGCCGATCTCGACGAAACCGAAGCCGAGCCGCAGCAGCGCGTCCGGCACCTCGGCGCTCTTGTCGAACCCCGCGGCCATGCCGATCGGATTGGGAAAGTTCAGCCCGAAGGCGCGCACCGCGAGCTTGGGATCATCGGCGCGCGGCTTGACCGGCGGCAGGAAGCGTAGGCCCTGGATCGCGAGGCGATGCGCGTCCTCGGGATCGAGCCAGCGCAGCACCGGCAGCGAAAAGGCGTCGAACGCGCGGATCACGGCAACAGCTCCGGAACATCGTGACTGCCGTCAGAGCGCATGTTGAGGTTCATCACCGCCAGGACCGCGCCGAGATCGAGCTCGCCATAGAGATGCGGGAAGAGCTCGTCATTGCGCGAGCGTTCCCAGCGCAACTCGCTGCCGAGCGCGTCGCCATCGACCTCGACCAGGAACAGCGCGCGCTGCCCGAAATAGTGCTTGCGCAGGGTCTCGGGAACCTGGGCCGCGGTCGAGAAATGGATGAACCCGTCGCGCGCGTCATCTGCGCTGCCCCGGTAGACACCCTGCCGTTCCGCCTCGCGCCAGGCCGAGGCCGGACAGATTTTGTAGATCTTGACCACCGCTACCGCAGCCTTGTTTGTTCTTTGAGTCTCTTGGGTTTTTTCGCTTTTCGCGGGTCCTCGAAACCCGGGCGCGACCGTAAAGCCCGCCCCTTCCGAACTCAAGGCTTAGAGCCTTTTCCGCGCCGATGAAATCGGCTCGGGGCTCCAGATTCCCGTTTTGCGCGCTTTCCTGACGCGAACGGCTACCCGCTTCGTTTGCGAACGCCGCCTCGGTCGCCTCTTGCGCGAAAAACGGAAAACCGGTTGATTTGAGGACAGTTTTCCTGAGTTGCGACGGGCTGGGCCTTCCATGGTCAGACAGGCCAAAGCGCAGAGGATGCTGACTCACGACCAGATCTGGGCCGCGCTGGACCGGCTGGCGGCGCGCGCCGGACTGTCGCCGTCCGGCCTTGCCAAGCGTGCCGGGCTCGACCCCACCACCTTCAACAGGTCCAAGCGCGTCACCGCCGACGGCCGCGAGCGCTGGCCCTCGACCGAATCGATCGCAAAAGCGCTGGCGGCGGCCGACGCCTCGATCGACAGCTTTGCGAAGCTGATTGATGACGACGGTGGAAGCGGCCGCGGCTCGGTGCCGCTGCTCGGCTTTGCACAGGCCGGAATGAGCGGCGCCTTCGATGAGGCCGGTCTTCCAACCGGCAGGGGCTGGACCGAGATCGCGCTTCCGATCGGAGAGGACGGTCAAGTCTTTGCGCTGGAGATTTCCGGCGCTGCGCTACTGCCTGCCTATCGCGACGGTGACATCATCCTGGTCTCGCCTGCGGCGCCGATCCGCAAGGGTGATCGCGTGGTGGTCAAGATCAAGACGGACGAGATCACGATTGCGACCCTGAAGCGCCGCACGGCAAAGACCCTGGACTTGGCGCCCCTCGATGCGTCACAGGCGGCGCGAACGGTCGCGGCGAGCGAGGTCGCCTGGGTTGCGCGCATCATCTGGGCGAGCCAGTGATGGCGTCGCTCACGCACTCCTCGCCAGCGCGCCGTCGATCATGTTGACCGCGTTTTGCACGCCGTAGACCGCGACGAAGGAGCCGAAGCGCGGGCCCTTCTCCTGGCCGAGCAGGACCTGGTAGAGCATGTTGAACCAGTCCAGCGTGACGCCGGGGCGGCCGTCCTTGCCCTTCTTGACCTGGTCGAGGAACGGCTCGCGGCGGCCGATCTCGTAGACGACGTTCTGGATGTCCTCGGCGGATGCGTCCTGCGCAAGCTGCGACAGCGCATCGCGCAAATCCTGCAGCGCGGCGCGCTCGCTGTCCGTGGGTACGCGGAACTGCTTCGTCGGCGCGACGAAGTCGCGATAATAGTTGATGGCATAGCCCACCATCGCATCCAGCTTCGGATGGGTCTGCGGGCTCACGCCGGGCCGGTAGCGGCCGATGAAGCCCCACAGCGTCTCGGCGTTCTCCGCGTTCGACGATGACACCAGCGTCAGGAGCAGCTGGAAGGTGACGGGCATGTCGCCCGTCGGCGGCTTGCCGTTGTGGATGTGCCAGACCGGATTGCCGAGCTGCTGCTTGCCGTCCTGCTTCGGAAAGCCGTCGAGGAATTGCTGGTAGTCGTCGACATTGCGCGGGATGACGTCGAAATACAGCCGCTTGGCCGCCTTCGGCTCGCGGTACATGAACAACGAGAGCGATTCCGGTGAGGCGTAGCGCAGCCATTCGTCGATGGTCAGGCCGTTGCCCTTCGATTTCGAGATCTTCTGGCCCTTCTCGTCGAGGAAGAGCTCGTAGTTGAAGCCTTCGGGCGGCGTGCTGCCGAGCGCTCTGGCGATCGCGCCGGACAGCTTCACGGAATCGATCAGGTCCTTGCCCGCCATCTCGTAGTCGACGCCGAGCGCGACCCAGCGCATCGCCCAGTCGGCCTTCCACTGGCACTTGACGTTGCCGCCGGTGACGGGCGTTTCAACTTCCTGGTTGGTATCGGGATCGACGTAGGTCACCGTGCCCGCCGCGACGTCGCGGCGGATCATCGGCACCTGCAGCACGACGCCCGTGGTCTTGCTGATGGGCAGGAACGGCGAATAGGTCGCGCGACGATCCGGTCCCAGCGTCGGCAGGATGATCGCCATGATCTTGTCGTAGGCGGCGAGCATCTTCAGCAGCGTCGCATCGAAGCGGCCCGACGTATAATAGTCCGTCGAGCTCGCGAACTCGTAGTCGAAGCCGAAATGATCCAGAAACGCGCGCAAGCGCGCGTTATTGTGCGCGCCGAACGACGGATATTCGTTCGAAAACGGATCCGGCACCCGCGTCAGCGGCTTGCCGATATGAGCAGCCAGCATCTCCTTGTTCGGAACGTTGTCGGGCACCTTGCGGAAGCCGTCCATATCGTCGGAGAACGCCAAAAGGCGCGTCTTGACCTTGTCCTCGGTGAGCACGCGGAAGGCGTGGCGCACCATCGAGGTGCGCGCCACCTCGCCGAACGTGCCGATATGCGGCAGGCCGGACGGACCATAGCCGGTCTCGAACAGCACCTCGTCCTTCGGGCTTTTCTTCAGCCGCGCGACAATGGCCTTCGCCTGCTCGAACGGCCAGGCGTTGGATTGTTCGGCGAGCGCACGCAACTCGCTCGGGTTTGCGGCTAGATCAATAACGGACATCAGGGGCCTCCGGGCCGCGGAAAATAGCGATTTCCCGGCAGAATGCAAAAGCTGCGAGCTGATTCCCCCAGCCGTCTCCCGCTGGCGCAGGGGCTAGCGCATTTGGGAGTTTTCCCCTGCGGCCATCCTTCGAGACGCCCGCTTTGGGCGGGCTCCTCAGGATGAGGGCGGAGTGCGCGGCAGCGGTTTCAACGAGCACTGATGCTGATTAGCCTCATCCTGAGGAGGCGCGTTAGCGCCGTCTTGAAGGACGAGGCGTGCGCGCAGCCCGCCGCCACAAGTCATATGCGCTAGCCATGCGCTTGCGGGGGAGGGTTGGGAGTGTCTCCGCGTCGGATCGAATGCGATGCGGCTCAATGCGCCGCTGAGGCCGAGCGTTTCGTCGCCACTTGCTTGGGGGCCGGCTTCGCGCTGGCCTGCGGTGCGCTGTCCCAGCCGCCGTTCGGGGTCGCAACGTTGACGGCATCGTCGGGCTGCGGCTCGGCGCTGAAGGTCTGGATCGCGAGCTTGGCGGCCGCCAGCGATTGCGGGTCGAGGCGCTTGGCGACGTCGTCGCGCTTGCCGGCGGCATCCGCATCGCCCTGGGCGGCAGCTAAGCTGAACCATTTGTAGGATTCGGCGAGGTTCTGCTCGACGCCGATGCCGCGGGCATAGAGGATGCCGAGGTTGAACTGGCTATCGGCGACGCCGCGATCGGCCGCTTTCCGGAACCACTGCGCCGCGCTCTTGTAATTGGCGCCGCGACCGCCGCCGTCGGCATCGAGCACGGCGAGATTGTGCATCGCCTTGGCGTTGCCGCGCTCGGCGGCCTGGGTGTAGTAGCGGCGCGCGATGTCGGCGTCCTTCTTCACCCCTAGGCCCTTTTCGTAGAGCGTGCCGAGGCGGAAGATTGCGGGGACGACCCCGGCCTGCGCCGCGCGGTCGTACCACTTCGCCGCTTCGTCGTAATTCGTGGCAACGCCCTTGCCTTCGGCAAAACGCACGCCGATCTCGTAGGCCGCGGTCGCATCGCCCTTCATCGCGGCGCTGCGCAAGGCCGGGCCGCCGATGCCGTCAGGCAGCTTCTCGCTCGGCGGCACCTGAACGACGCCGAGCTTGGCGCGACTCGTGCCCGACAGCGCGCCGGTGACGTCGCTTGAGACCGGCGGCATCGCCGCGGCGGGCGCTTGCGGGATCTCAACGGAGGCCGAGCTGCCGGAACCGGGAAGAGGCGCCGGCGCGGCATTGTTCTGCGATTGCCGTCCGATCGGTGTCGGCGATGTCATCGACGGGGTGACCTGCTCGGGCGCGGCTGGCTTGGTCTCGACCGGCGGCGGCGCCGGCTGCGGTGCCGGCTCGCTCGGGATGTTTTGCATCGCCTGCGGCGTCGGTGACGAGCTGCCGCCTTCGAGCAGGTTCATCGCCATCTTGAAGGTGCCGAGCACGATCACGACCACGCTCGCGCCGACCAGCAGCGAGCGGATTTTTGAGGTGATGGTCGAGCCGCCTTCCTGGCCCTTCTCCTTGGTGCGGGCGATCGCGGCCTTGGCGCCGCGGGCCGGCTTCTCGGGCGGCTGTGCGGCGGCAGCTTGCGCCGCGCGGCGGGCGGCCGCGATGAAGCTCGACGACGACACCGGCTCCTTCGGTGCGGCGGCAATTCCGCTGATCGCGTCCTCGGAGGCGGCGATGCGCTCCGACGGCGTGGCGAGGCGTCCGCCCGGCCGTGTGCCCGGCTCGAGCGGGTGATCCGGCGGCAGTTCCGGCGCGAGTGCAGCGCGCGCCGTGTGCGGCTCCAGGATCTCGCTGATCGCGCGCGGGGGAACCGGCGGCGCCGCCGGCACGGGCGGCGGCGCGGCGGGGGTGGCGGCGTGGAACTCGCGCGGTGCGGCGACGAAGGCAGCCGGCGGCGCCTGCGCGGCAGCTGGATTGGGCAGCTCGGGCTTCGGATCGTATTTCGGCGGCTGTGCTGGCGGTTGCGGCCGCGGCTCGCGCGCCATCGGCGCCGGCTCCATCGCCGCCGCCATCGGCATCGACATCGTCTGTGGGGCGGGGGGAGGCGGCGCGGTGCGCACCGCGCGCAGATCGCCCTCGATCATCGAGAGGCGATCGACGACGTGACCAAGCGCGCTGTGGACGGCCTCGAGCGAGTCCTGGGTGTGCCGGTTGGTCTCGGCCTGACTGAAGCGGATGTCGGAGAGCTCGCGCTTGACGAGGTCGACCATGCCGGAATCGGGCGGCGGCGCGGAGCTGCGGCTCTCGGCGAGGGCCGCATAGGTCGCCTGCTGCCGTTCCAGGTGCCTGAGGATGTCGTGCAGCCCGTCCTCGACGCGGCTCAAATTGCCGTTGCGCGGATCGGCGGCGGCCTCGATCCGCTCCAGGAGATAGGAAACACGCTGCTCGAGATGGGCGAAGGTCGAGGCGGAATCGTTGCCGACCTGCATGCGGTCGAAACGGTCCGACAGCGCGCGGATCGCAGCTTCGAGATGCTCGGTGCTCTCGGACGGCTGCGGCCGCTCGCGGGTTTCCAGCGCCGCCGTGAGCGCCGCGATGCGCTGCTCCAGCGCCGCGAAGCTGTCGCCATGGCCGGAGGCGCGGGTGATCTGGTCGACCTTGGACGACAGCAGCTGTACGTCTTCGGATAGCCGTGCCAGCGCCTCGTTGGAGGCGACGTTGGAGACGATGGCGCGCAGCGCGGAGATCGCGCCTTCGAGCTGCTGCACGGTCGAGGGATCGTCATTGGCGCGCAGGATCAGGTCGAGCTTGGCGCCGAGATTGCGGATCGCCTCGTCGTATCCGGTGAGCTGCTCGGCCGGCGTCAGCGTGCGCAGTACCTGCTTGATGTCGGACAGTGCGCGCTCGATGCCGGCAAGAACCTGCCCGTCGGTGCCGTTGTAGCGGGTCTCGTCGATCCGGCGGTGCAGCGAGCGGATCTCGTTCTCAATCGATTCGATCGCGCGCCGCGGCATCGCCTCGGTGATGGCGGCGCGGATTTCGGCCAGCTCGCTGCGGAAGGCGTTGATGGCCTGCTCGGTATTGTCGGGCCGCTGCAGCGATTCGATCTGGCTCGTGATCTTGAGCAGATGGCGCTCGAGCGCGGAGAAATCCGGCCCCGGCTGCGGTGGCGGCGGCGCATAGCCAGGGGCGGGCGCCATCGGCGGCGCGCAAGGAGCCGTTGGCGCAAGCGGCGGCGCGGCACGCGGCGGCATCTGCCGCGGCGCAAAGCCGTCGAGCTCGCTCTGGCGCGCGGTGATCTCGGCGACCGCGACGTCGAACGAAGCCGGGCTCAGGGGTGGTGAGCCGCGATAGACCTGCGCGGCGGCGCGCTCGACGGCATCGGCCTGGCGCTGGCGCGTCTCGGCCGGGGTGAGGCGAGGGGCCTGCGGCTGCGGCGCTTGCCGCTGTGGACGGGAGATCTGCGACAGGCGCGCGTCGAGCCGCGAGATCGCATCGTTGAGCTGGCGCGCGACGCCCTGCTCACGCGAGACGTCTGGTCGTGAGGAGTCTTGTCTTGAGGAGTCTTGGCGCGGCGCGGGTTTCGAGATCCGCTCGATCTGCTGGGTGATCGCGTCGAGCCGCTGGTGGATGTCGGCGACTTCGCGGCTCTCCTGACTCGGTCCTTGGCTCGGCACGTGCTGCGGACGCTGATCGTAGGATCCGCGGAAGTTGGGCGGGGCAGTATCGCCGAGCGTGGAGTTCAGCCAATCGTTGAGCGACATGCCGGCACGGCGCGCAGCAGCCTCGGCCCGCTCCCGGACGGATGGATCGATGCCGTCGACACTCCACGATACGCGCGAATTCATGACTCTGTCCGGTTCCGACTTCGGCACCCCACCCCGGCGCCTCCAGCTTCCCCACGCGTGCCGGTTGCAAAGACAATCGAATTTGGCGCGGGTCGTCTGCCTCGAAAACCGACTTTTTCCTGTTACGGTAAATAACGAGTTAAGGAAGGCGGCGTGGCTGTCTTAAAGTTGGGCGGCGGGAACTGGGGGGCGGTGTTGTGTCGCGCATCCGGGCCCCGAAACAAACCGGTGTCATGCCCCGCGAAGGCGGGGCATCCAGTACGCCGCGGCTCCTCGGTTCTAGCCGCGCCGTCTCTGGAATACTGGATCGCCAGCCTTCGCGGGCGATGACAGCGGGGAGGCGGAAAGGGCTCGCGTAACGTCGGCGCCCTCAGCCCTTCTCGCGCTTGCCATCCTCGATCGGCACCACCGTCGCCTTGCCGCTCATCGCCGACAGCGCTTCCAGCGCCTCCTCGCAGAAATCGGCCACCATCTGCTCGTGGCGGGCGCCGAGCTGGAGCAGCAGCAGATTGCCGAGATCGAGCCGTCCCTCCGCCGTGCCGTCGGGAAAGCGCTTCTTCAGGATGCGCTCGTAATTGGCGTGGCGGTCGCGGTGGTGCTCCAGGCGGGCCATCAGGTCGGTGCGCATGGGCTCGATGTCGATGCTGTCGAGCGCATGCAGCCGCACCAGGAGGTCGTCCTTGATCGAGGGCGGCGTGCTTGGCCGCGCGGCCCAGTGCCGCAGTGCTGTTCGGCCCTCGGGAGTCAGCGTATAGATCAGTTTATTGGGCTTGCCCGACTGCACGACCTCGCGGCCCTGGATGTAGCCGCGGTCCCGCAGCTTGGAGAGCTCGCGGTAGATCTGCTGATGGTCGGCCTTCCAGAAGAAGCCGATCGAGGAATCGAACGTCTTGGCGAGTTCGTAGCCCGTCATCGGGCGTTCCGTCAGGCATGCGAGGATTGCGTCGCCCAGTGCCATGATCGGCCCCCTTCTTTAGGTTTGACCAAGCTGCTTGACTTTATGCGCATCGGCGCATATGCGTCAATGTGCATATGAGGCGGCGTGCAGGCGGGCCACAGGCCCGGCTGAATAATCAAGTGAAATCAATCTCCTCGCTACTGTGCATGGGGTTGTTTTCGCACTTTTGCCCTTAGCCTAGGGAGGCACCTGAGAATGACCGGCCTCGATTCCTGGTACGCCTACATGAAGTCTCACGACCGCACCGCGCTCTGGGACCTCCTGCATCCCGACGCCGTGTTCGAAAGCCCGGTCGTGCATACGCCGCAGCGCGGCCGCGACATCACCTTCAAATACCTCTCCAGCGCCGAGAAGGTGCTCGGCGGCCCCGGCTTCACCTATGTCGGCGAGTGGCGCAGCGACAATGGCGCGGTGCTCGAATTCAAGAATGTCATCGACGGCATCGAGATCAACGGCGTCGACATCATCAGCTTCGATAGCGAGGGGCGCATCACCCACTTCAAGGTGATGGTGCGTCCGCTCAAGGCGATCAACATGCTGCACCGCCTGATGGCGGAGCAGCTTGCCGCCGCCCAATCATAAGCCCAACATCCTCCTCAAGCCCCATGCCGGGAGACCACTATGCCGATCTATAAAGCCCCCGTCGAAGACGTGAACTTCCTGCTCAACGACGTCTTCCAGATCGATCGCTACGACAATCTCGCGGGCTTCTCCGATGCGTCGAGCGACGTGCGCGAGGCCATCCTCGGCGAAGCCGCCAAGCTCGCCGAAGAGGTGCTGCAGCCGCTCAACCGCGTCGGCGATCTCGAAGGCTGCAAGCGTGCGGATGACGGCAGCGTCACCACGCCGAAGGGGTTCAAGGAGGCGTTCAAGCAGGTCGCCGAGGGCGGCTGGCTCGGCCTGTCGGCGCCGACCGAATATGGCGGCCAGGGCCTGCCGGTGACGCTGAGCCAGGCGGTCAATGAATTCCAGATCTCCGCCAACATGGCGTTCTCGATGTATGGCGGCCTCACCATGGGCGCGACCGCGGCGCTCTTGGTGCACGGCACGCCCGAGCAGAAGAAGACCTACGTGCCGAAGATGGTGGCCGGCGAATGGACCGGCACCATGAACCTCACCGAGCCGCATTGCGGCACCGATCTCGGCATGCTCCGCACCAAGGCAGTGCGGCAGGCGGACGGCAGCTTCAAGATCACGGGCACCAAGATCTTCATCTCGGCCGGTGAGCACGACTTGGCCTCCAACATCATTCACCTCGTGCTCGCCCGCATCGAGGGCGCGCCGGCCGGCATCAAGGGCGTGTCGCTGTTCGTGGTGCCGAAGTTCCTCGTCAACGCCGACGGTTCGGTGGGCGCGCGCAACGGCGTCGTCTGCGGCTCGATCGAGCACAAGATGGGCATCCACGGCAATTCGACCTGCGTGATGAACTACGACAACGCCACCGGCTGGCTGATCGGCGAAGAGAACAAGGGCATGCAGGGCATGTTCGTGATGATGAACGAGGCCCGGCTCGGCGTCGCCGTGCAGGGCCTCGCGCAATCCGAGGTCGCCTATCAGAACGCGGTCGCCTATGCCCGCGAGCGCATCCAGGGCCGCGCGCTGTCAGGCGTCAAGGCGCCGGACAAGCCGGCCGACCCGATCATCGTGCATCCCGACGTGCGCCGCACGCTGCTCTCGATCCGCGCGTTCAACGAGGCCGCGCGAGCCTTCGTGATGTGGACCGCGCTGAAGAGCGACGTCGCCCACCGCTCCGAAGACCCCAAGGACCGCCAGGCCGCCGACGACCACATGGGCCTGATGACCCCGGTGCTGAAGGGCTTCCTCACTGACTATGGCTTCGCCAACGCGGTGCAGGCGCAGCAGATGTATGGCGGCCACGGCTACATCGCCGAGCAGGGCATGGAGCAGTTCGTGCGCGATGCGCGCATCGCCATGATCTATGAAGGCGCCAACGGCATCCAGGCGCTCGACCTCGTCGGCCGCAAGCTGCCGCGCGACGGCGGCCGCGCCATCATGGCCTTCTTCGGCGAGGTCATGGCGTTCGCCAAGGAGAACGGCGGCGACGAGGCGCTGAAGCCCTTCATCACGCCGCTCTCGACCTCGCTCGGCCATCTGCAGCAGGCGACGACCTGGCTGATGCAGAACGCGATGGCGAAGCCCGACAATGCCGGTGCCGCCGCAACCGACTACCTGCATCTCTTCGGCTTCGTCGCGCTGGGCTACATGTGGGCGCGGATGGCCAAGGTGACGAATGCCAAGATTGCCGAGAGCGGGGCGACGCCCTATCTCTCCACAAAACTCGTCACCGGCCGCTTCTTCATGGAGCGGATGCTGCCGGAGACCGCCGCCAATCTCGCGCGCATCCAGGCCGGCTGCGCCACCATCATGGAACTGCCGGCGGAAGCTTTCTGAGCCTGCTTCCGCTGCCTGCTCCCAATCGTACCGAACATCACATCAGGAGGGCGTCATGCCTGAGGCATTCATCTACGACCACGTTCGCACCCCGCGCGGCCGCGGCAAGGCGGACGGCGCGCTGCACGAAGTCACCGCGCTCGCGCTTGCGACCGTGCCGCTGAAGGCGCTGAAGGACCGCAACAACCTGCCCGAGGATTCGGTCGATGACGTCGTGCTCGGCGTCGTCGATCCGGTTGGCGAAGCCGGCTCCGACATCGCGCGCTTCGCGGCGCTGAAGGCCGGTCTCGGCGAGGCCGTCCCGGGCGTGCAGATCAGCCGCTTCTGCGCTTCCGGCCTCGATGCCGTGAACTTCGCAGCGGCGCAGATCATGAGCGGCCAGCATGAGCTCGTGATCGGCGGCGGCGCCGAATCCATGAGCCGCGTCGGCATCGGCGCCTCCGGCGGGGCCTGGCCGATGGATCCCTCGATGGCGGTGCCTGCCTACTTCATGCCGCAGGGCGTGTCGGCCGACCTGATCGCCACCAAGTACGGCTTCTCGCGCGACGACGTCGACGCCTATGCCGTGCAGAGCCAGCAGCGCGCCGGCAAGGCCTGGGACGAAGGCCGCTTCAACAAATCCGTGGTGCCGGTGAAGGACATCAACGGCCTCACCATCCTCGCCAAGGACGAGCACATGCGCCCCTCGACGACGATGCAGTCGCTGGCGCAGCTGCAGCCGTCGTTCACGATGATCGCGCAGATGGGCGGCTTCGACGGCGTCGCGGTGCAGTCGCATCCGGAGATCGAGCGCGTCAATTACGTGCACCACGCCGGCAATTCCTCGGGCATCGTCGACGGCGCCGGCGCCGTGCTGCTCGGCAGCAAGGAAGCTGGCAGCAAGTACGGCCTGAAGCCGCGCGCCAAGATCCGCGCATTCGCCAACATCGGCTCGGAGCCGGCGATGATGCTGACCGGTCCGGTCGACGTCACCGAGAAGCTGTTCGCGCGCTCCGGCATGAAGAAGTCGGACATCGACCTGTTCGAGCTCAACGAGGCTTTCGCCTCGGTCGTGCTGCGCTACATCCAGGCCTTCGACATCGACAATGCCAAGATCAACGTCAATGGCGGCGCGATCGCGCTCGGTCACCCGCTGGGGGCCACCGGCGCAATGATCCTCGGCACCGTGCTCGACGAGCTCGAGCGCACCAACAAGTCCACCGCCCTGGTCACGCTGTGCATTGGCGGCGGCATGGGCACCGCGACCATCATCGAGCGCGTCTAAGGGTTGAGGAGCAACCAACATGTCGTACAAGAACTTCAAGGTTGAGACCGATTCCGACGGTATTGCGCTCGTCACCTGGGACATCCCAGGCCGCTCCATGAACGTGCTCGACGAGACCTCGACCAACGAGCTCGAGGCGATCGTCAAGGCGACCACGGCGGATGCCGCGGTGAAGGGCGTCGTCATCACCTCGGCCAAGGAAGCGTTCTGCGCCGGCGCCGACCTGTCCATGCTCGAAGGCATGAACCAGGCCTATGCGAAGGTTTTCAAGGAGCAGGGCGAGACCGCGGCGAACCAGATGCTGTTCGACCAGAGCCGGCGCTTCTCGCAGGTGCTGCGCGGAATTGAAACCTCAGGCAAGCCGTGGGCGGCGGCGATCAACGGGCTCGCGCTCGGCGGCGGCTTCGAGATCACGCTGTGCTGCCATTATCGCGTCGCGGCGGAGAATCCCAAGACGCGCCTCGGCCTGCCCGAGGTCAAGGTCGGGCTATTCCCCGGCGCCGGCGGCACGCAGCGCGTGCCGCGCCTGGTGCCGCCGCAGGACGCCATGACCATCCTGCTCAAGGGCGACCCCGTCACCGTCGACAAGGCCAAGGCGCTGAATTTGATTCACGCCATCGTGCCCGCAGCCGACCTCATCAAAGCCGCCAAGGACTGGATCAAGGGCGGCGGCAAGGCCGTCGCGCCGTGGGACGAGAAGGGCTTCAAGCTGCCCGGCGGTCCGGTGTTCTCCAAGGCCGGCATGATGATGTTTCCGGCCGGCAACGCGATCTATCGCCGCGAGACCTACGACAATTACCCGGCCGCGCGGGCGATCATGAGCTGCGTCTATGAAGGCCTGCAGCTGCCGATCGACGCCGCGCTGCGGGTGGAGTCGCGCTACTTCACCTCGGTGCTGCGCTCGAAGGAAGCGGCTGCGATGATCCGCAGCCTGTTCCTGTCGATGCAGGAGCTCAACAAGGGCGCGCGTCGTCCGAAGGATGTGCCCGCCACCAAGGTGAAGAAGATCGCCGTGATCGGCGCCGGCTTCATGGGCGCGAGCGTCGGCTATGTCTCGGCCCGCGCCGGCCTCGACGTCGTCCTGATCGATCGCGACCAGGAGAGCGCGGACAAGGGCAAGGCGCATGCCCAGAAGGTGATCGAGGAGCAGATCAAGAAGGGCCGCGCCAAGCCTGCGGACGCCGAAGCGCTGCTCGCGCGCATCACGCCGACCGCAGACTACGCCGCGCTGAAGGACGTCGACCTCGTCATCGAGGCCGTGTTCGAGGACCGCAAGGTCAAGGCGGAGACCTTTGCCAAGGCGCAGCAATATCTGAAGCCTGATGTGATCTTCGCCTCCAACACTTCGACGCTGCCGATCACCTCGCTGGCCGAGAGTTTTAAGGATCAGGGGAAGTTCATCGGCATTCACTTCTTCTCGCCGGTCGAGAAGATGATGCTGGTCGAGATCATCCTCGGCAAGAACACCGGCGACGTCGCGCTCGCGACCGCGCTCGACTACGTCCGCCAGATCGGCAAGACGCCGATCGTGGTCAACGACTCCAGAGGCTTCTTCGCCAATCGCTGCGTCGGCCGCTACGTCGCCGAAGGCAACGAGATGTTCCTGGAGGGCGTGCCGCCCGCCATGATTGAGAACTGCGCCAAGATGGCCGGCATGCCGGTCGGCCCGCTCTCGCTCTCGGACGAGGTCGCGCTCGATCTCGGTCTCAAGATCATGAAGGCGACCGAAGCCGATCTCGGCCCCAACGCGATCAATCCCGAGCAGAAGAAGCTGATGGTGGAGATGGTCGAGAAGCAGGGCCGGCTCGGCCGCAAGAACAGCAAGGGCTTCTACGATTACCCCGAGAAGGGCAAGGGCCAGAAGAGCCTGTGGCCGGGCCTCTCGGCCTTGCAGCCGAAGCAGCTCGATCCCGATACGCTCGATATCGAGGAGCTGAAGCAGCGCTTCCTGGTGGTGCAGGCGGTGGAAGCTGCGCGCACCGTTGAGGACCACGTCATCACTGATCCGCGCGAAGCGGACGTCGGCTCGATCCTCGGCTTCGGCTTCGCGCCGTTCACCGGCGGCACCCTGTCCTACATCGACTTCATGGGCACGAAGAAGTTCGTCGAGCTCTGCCACAAGCTGGAGGCCAAGTACGGCTCGCGCTTCACCCCGCCGAAGCTCTTGGAAGAGATGGCCGCGAAGGGCGAGACCTTCTACGGCCGCTTCGCGCCGAAGAAGGCGGCGGCCTGACGAGAGGCTTGTAGCCCGGATGGAGCGCAAGCGAAATCCGGGAGCAGTCCTTCAACGCGAGAACCCCGGATTGCGCTTCGCTTCATCCGGGCTACGCAAATAAAGGCCGGATCATCGATCCGGCCTTCTTCATTTGCTGTCTCCGAACGGCGAGAAGGCGCGGCCCCCGACCGCATCGTCGGCGAGGCTGGCCTTCCAGCTGCCTTCGTCGCCGCGGCCGATGCGCACCTCGAAACGCCAGCCATTCTGGTTGGTGAAGGCGACGTCCGCGCCGCTCTTCGTCCTGGCGTAGCGGCAGGGATATTCGGTCGGCCGGTTCGGAAAGACGATCTTTCCTTCTCTGCTCTCGAACACGGCCGAGGTGATCTGCGGATGGATCATGAAGATGCAATTGCGTTCCGGCGCGACCGGCGTCGAGAGCCCGAGCATCGCCAGCGGCGCGCCCGCGGCGGTCATGAGGACGATCATGTTCATGGAGGCAATTGTCTCCTGGAGATGTTCTTCGACGTCGCCGCTGATCAAGTGGTTCACAAAAGGAAGGGCTGGATCATCGCTTGGGCGCTCTGCCTTGAGCCTTGTCACATCGATTGATGCGCTTTCGTCTCACCCCAGCACCCAATCCTCCACCCCGGCCACGCTCGCTTCGCCCTGGCACCGCTCTTGCTGATGATCCGCCGGATGGCCCATCGACATTGAAGGTGTCCCGCAATGATCCCCACGGTGTCTCAAGACAGCGCAGCCGGCGTTGCGGTAAGATACGCCCCCTTGTTGCTGCTGGATCGGCCGTGGCGCCGCCGCAGGCTCCTCCGGTGGCGCAGAAAAATTCCTTCGTGGTTTGGCCTGGTCTTACTCGTCCTCGTCTTTGATGTTGCGCTGGCCGTGCTTGCCTGGTTCGCCGTCGATCTCGTCCTGCACTGAAAGCTCACCTCTGTGCACGTGGAACGTCGCCGCCAAATAGGCGACCTGGCCGGCAATCAGGCAGCCGACGACGATTGGAACGCCCGTCCAGAATCCAAAGCCCGAGGTCTGAAGCACCGTCGCGGCAAGGATCGCAGTCGCCGGCGAGACCAGCAATAGAGTCCAGACTCGGAAGAATAGACCCGTCGCCAAGCCGGTGATTGCGCTCGCGAGCAGGAGGAGGATTACAGTCGTCACAATAGCTTTCCGGTCCGACGGTTAGCGTCCTGTCCCGCGCTGAAGTTGAGGCACAGGAGGATTGCTCTCACAAGGATGGCGACGTCCGCGGAGCGCAAAAGGCGGAGTTATTGTTAACCCGGACAATGCTCGTAAAATCCCCGTCAGCGCATCGCGAATCATCGGATTAGCGAATGACGCAAGCAAAGAGCCGAATCATCGGTTCGGCTCTTCGTCGACCCCGCCGGTCACGCTTCGCGAACGGCGGACCAGAGCTGATCGGCGATCATCTGGACAATCACTTGGCCTTCCGTCACGATCTGATTGCCGTCGAGGCCCAGCGCAGGGACTTGGCCCGAAGGAGGCCCCAACTTCAGATAATCCTCACCATTTCGGGCTTCTTGGCGCCGCTACCGACCTCGACCAGGCCACAGAGCGGGCTGGCCTCCACGAGCACGAGGCGGGGACGGCGGGCACACACCGGGGAAACCATCCGGTTTCGAGGAATTTCCTTCCCCTGACGCTTGGCTCGGCCGAAAGAACGACTACATGCACCTGCTTGAAATAGTCAAGATTGATGCAGGTGCATCGAATGGAGTAAGAGACGGGCGACGAGCTTGAGCGGGACCATGAAACGCAAACCATCGACCGAGGCAACCGCCGCCTGGATCCGCCTGATGCGGGTGCAGAGCCGCGTGCTCGATTGCGTCGAGCAGGACTTGAAGAAGGCCGGCTTCCCACCGCTGGCCTGGTATGACGCGCTGCTCGAACTGTCGCGGGCGCCCTCGGGCGAGCTGCGGCCGGTCGAGCTCGAGCGGCAGATGCTGATCCCGCAATATTCGACCTCACGCCTGATCGACCGCCTGGTCGACGAGGGCCTCGCCTCGCGGCGCGAATGCAAGATCGACAAGCGCGGCCAGTTCGTCGAGATCACCGAAGCCGGCCGCGAGCTGCAGAAGCGGATGTGGGGCGCCTATTCGGCCGCGATCGAGAAATATGTCGGTTCGAAACTGTCGGACGCCGACGCCGTCAAGCTCAGCAATCTGCTCGATCGCCTGGGCTGCTCGTGCGGCGAGATGAAACTGCCGCCCGCGGCCGCCAACGAAACCATGCCGTCGCGATGATCGCGCGGCAATCCCGCTCGCCCGTGCAACCGGTGGGTTCGCGGGCCGTCCCTGTCACCCGCGCGCGTTCGGTCGAAGCGCTTTTGATTAGAGTTTGATATGGCGCGAGACCAGATCGACATGACGCCGCTGCAATCACGCGACGAGCTCGTCGCGTGGTTCGAGGCAGGCTGCAAGGACCCGTCCGAGTTCCGCATGGGCACCGAGCACGAGAAAACGCCGTTCACGCTCGACGACCATCGTCCGGTGCCTTACGAGGGCGCGCGCGGCATCGGCGCGCTGCTCGAAGGCATGAAGCTCCTGCTCGGCTGGGAGCCGATCATGGAGCAGGGCAACATCATCGGCCTCTACGACGTCACCGGCGGCGGCGCCATCTCGCTCGAGCCCGGCGGACAGTTCGAGCTGTCCGGCGCGCCGGTCGAGAACGTGCACCAGACCCAGAGCGAGCTGATGGCGCACTTGGCGCAGGTGCGCGAGATCGCAACCCCGCTCGGCATCGGCTTCCTCGGCCTCGGCATGACGCCGTCCTGGTCGCGCGCCGATATCCCGGTGATGCCCAAGGGCCGCTACAAGATCATGACCAATTACATGCCGAAGGTCGGCCAATACGGCCTCGACATGATGTACCGGACCTGCACGGTGCAGACCAATCTCGACTTCTCGTCGGAAGCCGACATGGTCAAGAAGCTGCGCGTCTCGCTCGCGCTTCAACCGGTCGCGACCGCGCTGTTCGCCAATTCGCCGTTCACCGAGGGCAAGCCGAACGGCTTCCTGTCATTCCGGTCCGAAATCTGGCGCGACACCGACAATGCCCGTTCGGGCATGATGCCGTGGGCGTTCGAGGACGGCATGGGGTTCGAGCGCTATGTCGATTATGCGCTGGACGTGCCCATGTATTTCGTCAAGCGCGGCGAGGAATACATTGACGTCTCGGGCTCCTCGTTCCGCGCCTTCTTCGACGGCCGCAACAACAACCTTCCCGGCGAGCGTCCGACCTTGTCGGACTGGGCCAACCACCTCTCGACGATCTTCCCGGAAGTGCGGCTCAAGCGCTATCTCGAGATGCGCGGCTCGGACGGCGGCCCGTGGGGCCGCTTGCCGGCGCTGCCGGCGTTCTGGGTCGGGCTGCTCTACGACGATGCCTCGCTCGATGCCGCCTGGGAGATCGTCAAGCACTGGAGCGCGCATGAACGCCAGGCCCTGCGTGACGACGTGCCGCGCATGGGCTTCAAGGCGCGGATCAAGGACCGCTATCTGTTCGAGATCGCCAAGGAATGCCTCGTTCTTGCCCATGCCGGCCTGCGCCGGCGCGGCCGGATCGACCAGCTCGGCCGAGACGAAACCCGGCATCTCGAGCCGCTCGATCGCATCATCGATTCCGGCCGGACGCCGGCCGAGGAGATGCTGGATAAATTCAACGGACCCTGGAAGGGCTCGGTGGAACCGGCCTACGCGGAATACGCGTTCTAGACCTCTGAAGCCGGGCACCCAGGATTCAGTCGTTCATCGCCCATACAGGTTTGCGGCGATCAAATGACCGGCTGAAAAACCTGAGCGTCGTCAATAACTCGAAAGCTGTTCCGATGTGGAAGGGCCGCCTGTCCGGGGCCATCATGGCCAGCGCCGCGGCATGTGTCACGCTGCTTCCGCTTGCGTTTGCGAGCGCGCCGGCGCTTGCCCAGACGGCGTTCGACCGGCCCGGCGGCGACTATTTCAGTACGCCCGTCACCTCCGGCGATCCCGAGGATTGCGCGCTGCTGTGCGAGCGCGATCGCCGTTGCCGCTCCTGGAGCTTCAACTATCCCGATGTCGAAGGCGGCTCGGCCGTGTGCTGGCTGAAGAACACCGTGCCGGCCCGCGTGCCGGGTAGCTGCTGTATCTCCGGGGTGCGCGGCGCCGGCGTGATCGAGCCGCGCGTCGAAGGCGTCGAGACGTCGATCGACCGTCCCGGCGGCGACTTGCGCAATTTCGAGCTCAAGGACGGCGAAAGCGTCGAGGCCTGCAAGGCCGCCTGCACCGCCGACAACAAATGCCGCGCCTTCACCTATGCCCGCCCCGGCTACACCGGGCGCGAGGCGCGCTGCTTCCTGAAGAAGGAAATCAAGCCGCCGCGAAGGAAGGCGGGGTTCACGTCGGGCGTGGTGCGGTAGCATCCATACTCGTGCCCCGGACGCCATCAGCGCGTTTACGCGCGTCTTCGACGCGCTATGGCGGCGCTTCTTCAGCGCCGCACTGCAGAGACGGGACACGTGAGGCACCTCACTCCGCCGCGATCACCGTGATCTCCGGCCACAGCGCTTTCCAGCGCTTAGCCTTCGCTTCGTAGTTCGCCGCGGAAAAATTCGGTCCTGGATTTGGCCGCGCGATCAGTGCCGCAATGTCGTCAAACCCGCGCGGTGCGTAGACTTCGTGGCCATCGCTTGCGCGCCTGACGCCGACCTGCGTGTTCTGCGTGAGGAAGCGGTCGATGCCTTCCCTCGAGCTTCTCAGCGGCGGATACGGCAGGCCGTGCTTGGCCGGGTACCACATGTGCACGCGGGCCTGGTTGCGGACCTCGATCTTGGCGCCGAGATGCGCGAGGCGCGCATGGAGGGTGCGGATCACCGCGTCCTCGGCCTCCCACGATGTGTCGGCGTCGAAATAGAACACGTCGTAATCGGCGATGCCGTGGTCGATCGGGCGCCCCGTGAGCACGTTCCATACCGTCTGCACCAGGCATCCCGACACCAGCCACGCATCCGGCAGCGCGAGCCGGTGCAGTTCGTCGAGGATCGCGGCGTTGACCGGATTGCGTAAGGCGAGCGCGAGGAATTCGTCCTTGCTCACCTGCGACCGGTCAGTGCACGGCGGTGAAGAACCGCGACAGCCTGAATCCGGACAGCCAGGTCCATACCGGCTGGCTGCGCATGCCGAGGTCCCAGGAGCCGACCACGGCGTCCGCACGGCCGATCAGATTGTCGATCGGCAGCAGGCCGACGCCGCCGGAGCGCAGCGGCACGCGGCTATCGGCGGAATTGTCGCGGTTGTCGCCGAGCACGAACAGATGTCCCGCCGGCACCGTCACCTCGGGCGTGTTGTCGAGCGGACCGCTGTCGCGCATCTTGAAGATCAGATGCGAGACGCCGTTCGGCAGCGTCTCGACATAGCGATAGGCGGGCTCGCTGCCGCCACGGTCGTTCTCGGCGGCACCGACGCCGTCGGGCTTCAGCTCGGCCGGACGGTCGTTGATGAAGAGCTGGCCCTGCCGCATCTGGATGCGGTCGCCGGGCAGACCCACGACACGCTTGACCCAGGCCTGCGAGCGATCGCCGGGCCAGCGGAAGACGACGACGTCGCCGAGCTTCGGCGTCTCCGCGAACACGCGGCCGCTCTCCGGCAGGCTGATCTGGATCGGCAGCGACGAGGTGCCGTAGCCATAGGGGAATTTCGAGGCGAGCAGCGCATCACCAATCAGGAGCGTCGGCTCCATCGAGCCCGACGGCACGTAGAACGGCTCGGCGAGCGCGCCCTTGGCGATGAAGACCGCGGCGACGATGCCGGCGAGCTGAGCGATCTGTCCGCCCCAGCCGCTGCTTTTGCGCTTGGGGCTGACCGTGACCTTGTCTTCAACGCTCATGCGCCGGTTCCACCCACGGTGATGCGTTCCATCAGCAGCGACGGCTGGCCGACGCCGACAGGCACGCCCTGGCCGTTCTTGCCGCAGGTGCCGATGCCGGTGTCGAGCGCGAGGTCGTTGCCGATCATGCGGATGCGATGCAGGTCGGTCGGTCCGTTGCCGATCAGCATGGCGCCTTTCAGGGGCGCCCCGATCTTGCCGTTCTCGATCTTGTAGGCCTCGGTGCACTGGAACACGTATTTGCCCGAGGTGATGTCGACCTGTCCGCCGCCGAAATTCGCGGCGAACACGCCGTTCTTCACCGAGGCGATGATCTCGGCCGGATCGCGGTCGCCGGCGAGCATGTAGGTGTTGGTCATGCGCGGCATCGGCACATGGGCATAACCCTGGCGACGGCCGTTGCCGGTCGGCTTCATGTTCATCAGCCGTGCGTTCTGGCGGTCCTGCATGTAGCCGACCAGGATGCCGTCCTCGATCAGCACGGTGCGATTGGTCGGCGTGCCCTCGTCGTCGATCGACAGCGAGCCGCGGCGCGAGGCGATGGTGCCGTCGTCGACCACGGTGACGCCCTTGGCCGCGACCTGCTGGCCCATCAGGCCCGCAAAAGCAGATGTCTTCTTGCGATTGAAGTCGCCCTCGAGGCCGTGGCCGACCGCTTCATGCAGCATCACGCCGGGCCAGCCGGCGCCGAGCACGACGTCCATCTCGCCGGCGGGCGCCGGAATCGACTCCAGATTGACCAGCGCCTCGCGCAGCGCGCCGTCGGCGGCCTCGCGCCAATTCCTGCTCTCGATGAACTCGGCATAGCCGGCGCGGCCGCCATAGCCCTTGCTGCCGCTCTCCTGGCGGTCGCCCTGGCCGGCGACGACGGAGATGTTGACGCGCACCAGCGGACGGATGTCGCGATAGCTCTCACCGTCGGGCCGCAGGATCTCGACGACCTGCCAGGTCGCGCCGAGACTGACGCTGACCTGCCGCACCCGTGGATCCTTGTCGCGCAGGTAAGCGTCGATCTCGGCGAGCAGTTTTACTTTTGTCTCGAAGCCTGGGGCATCCAGGGGATTGTCGTCGCCATAGAGGCGGACATTGGTATGCGGCGGCGGCGCCGAGAAGCTGCCGGAGTAGCCGCCGCGCACGGCGGCAACCGCATCGGCAGCGCGGATCAGCGCCGGCAGCGAGACGTCGGAGGAATGCGCGTAGCCGACCGCATCGTCCTTGACGGCGCGCAGGCCAAAACCCTGCGAGGTGTCGTAGGTCGCCTGCTTGAGCCGCCCATTGTCGAACATCAGCGCTTCGGTCTGGCTGTATTCCAGGAACAGCTCGCCGTCGTCGGCGCCGGAAAGCCCACGCGCGACCTCGCTGCGAACCTGGTCGCGATCGAGATTGGCACGGTCGAGCAGGGAGGTCGTGGCAGGATTGGTCATGCGTCCGTCCATTAGCCGGGGATGTGGGGCAAGATAATGGTTTCGGATCGGTTCCGCGAGAGCGCGAAGCCTCACATTACGGAAACAAAAGGATTGTCAAGGTTAGCCGCTGCTACGGCAGCTTGTCATAGCCCTCACCCAGTCCGTTCAGGCTGAGCGGGAAGCCGATGCCTTCTTCCGGCGTCTCGAAGATGATGAAGGTCGCGGTCTTGGCGCTGCGGAGCTGGCCGAGCAGCTTGTCTTCCAGCACGACCTCGGCGACGCAGCCATTGGGCAGGCAGCGGACGAAGCCGGCGCGGCCGACGTCCTGGTTGTCGAGCTTGAGCCCGAGGCCGGAGGGCAAGAGGACCCCGAGCGGAGCGACCACGCGCATCAGCCGGCTCTTCTGGTCGGCGGTCTTGAGCACGATCACGGTCAGGCCGGCATTGGAGCGGTCTTCGGCCACCACGCTCTGGATCAGGGCGCATTGCTCGGTCTGGGCGCCGGGCGGGGTGTCGCAGCGGATCTGCCAGTCGCCATGGACGGAGCGCACCGCGCCCTGCGCATGGGCGAGCCCCGGCAGCGCCAGCAGGACCATCGCAGCCACGAGGCCGGCGAGCGCCGGGAGGCCGTTCGCCGGCCTTGCCATCGATCTCGAAAGCCCCATCGGGTCGGTCCCTCTGCTCGCCTGGGTTGCTCGCGCTTGGCGGACTGATCTGGCGGACTGATACGGAATGACGGCGTCTTGAAGGCGATTCCCAAGCAAATTCCGCGCCGCCCACACCGCCATTGCCCGCACGAATCAGGCTGCCGCGTGGCAGTCTTCCAGTGCCTACCGCGGGCAATTCCGCTGTCAAGCCGCAGCGTCCCGGGAAACGGTATTTTTGTCTGATCTTGCTGGGAAATATCTTGCCGGTGATGGCTGGCAGGCGGGGCTCAAGACTGCATTGCGATAGATCAAGAATTATGGTTTGAGAGGCTTGATTTCGCGTTCTAGCGATCTGGCCCCAATTCCTCTTAGAGGTATTCTTGCGTGGCGGTTTGTCGGACTGGCGGATCGAATAAGCGTTTCCCGCAAGCAGGGGAATGCACGTGGGGTGATCTCGGAAGGGGAGCGCGAACGACATGAGGATGTCGATGGGTCGGGTGGGCCGGCAATTGCTGGGATTGGCCACCATCGCCTTGGTGGCGACTGGAGTCACGCTGGCGACGGGTGGTGCGGCCTTGGCCGAGCTCGGGCAGCCGGCGCCGTGGGAGTGGACGCTTCAGCAGTCCGGTTCCCCGGTGATGGACAACATCGTCTGGTTCCATAACTTCCTCTTCGTGCTGATCACTCTGATCACGCTGTTCGTCCTGGCGCTGCTCGTGATCGTGGTCGTCAAGTTCAACGCGAAGGCCAATCCGGTGCCGTCGCGGACCACCCACAACACGCTGATCGAGGTGGCTTGGACGCTCGTCCCGGTGCTGATCCTGGTCGGCATTTCGGTGCCGTCGTTCCGGCTGCTGTTCCTGGAGCTCGACATTCCGAAAGCGGACCTGACCGTGAAGGCGACCGGCAAGCAGTGGTACTGGTCCTATGCCTATCCGGATAACGGCAAGTTCGAATTCGATTCGCTGATGGCGCAGGACAAGCAGCCCCGTCTGCTCGGCGTCGACAACGAGATGGTGGTGCCGGTCAACAAGGTGATTCGCGTCCAGACCACGGGTGCGGACGTCATCCATGCGTTCGCGCTGCCGGCTTTCGGCGTCAAGATCGACGCCATTCCCGGCCGTCTGAACGAGACCTGGTTCAAGGCTACCAAGACCGGCATGTACTACGGTCAGTGCTCGGAACTGTGCGGCAAGGATCACGCCTTCATGCCGATTGCGATCCGCGTGGTGAGCGACCAGGAGTTCGCCTCCTGGGTCGAGACGGCGAAGAAGAAATTTGCGAGCGGCGGCACCAGCACCTACGCCTCCGCGGCCGGCCCGACGCAGTAAGCGCCGGGGGCGGCCTGAGGGACTGAAAGCGATAAGGGTGGGACCTCCAAAGGTCCGAATGGGACGCAAGGCAGGATTTGAAAATGGCAACGAGCGCAGCGGCACACGGCGATCACGCGCATCATGACGAGCATGCCCATCCGACCGGATGGCGGCGCTACGTCTATTCGACCAATCACAAGGACATCGGCACGATGTACCTGATCTTCGCGGTCGTCGCCGGCATCATCGGTGCGGCGATGTCGATCGCGATCCGGGCCGAGTTGATGTATCCGGGCGTGCAGGTCTTCCACGAGGCCCATACCTACAACGTGTTCGTGACCTCGCACGGCCTAATCATGATCTTCTTCATGGTCATGCCCGCGATGATCGGCGGCTTCGGCAACTGGTTCGTGCCGCTGATGATCGGCGCGCCAGACATGGCGTTCCCGCGCATGAACAACATCTCGTTCTGGCTGCTGCCGGCATCGTTCGCGCTGCTCTTGATGTCGACCTTCGTCGAGGGCGAGCCGGGCTCCAACGGCGTCGGGGCGGGTTGGACCATCTACGCGCCGCTGTCGACCTCGGGCCATCCCGGCCCGGCGGTTGACTTCGCGATCCTGTCGCTGCACCTCGCCGGTGCTTCCTCGATCCTGGGCGCGATCAACTTCATCACCACCATCTTCAACATGCGCGCGCCGGGCATGACCCTGCACAAGATGCCGCTGTTCGTGTGGTCGATCCTGGTGACGGTGTTCCTGCTGCTGTTGTCACTGCCGGTGCTCGCCGGTGCGATCACCATGCTGCTCACCGACCGCAATTTCGGCACGACGTTCTTCGCCCCCGACGGCGGCGGCGACCCCGTGCTGTTCCAGCATCTGTTCTGGTTCTTCGGTCACCCCGAGGTCTACATCCTGATCCTGCCCGGCTTCGGCATGATCAGCCAGATCGTCTCGACCTTCTCGCGCAAGCCCGTGTTCGGCTATCTCGGCATGGCCTATGCCATGGTCGCGATCGGCGGCATCGGCTTCGTGGTGTGGGCGCACCACATGTACACGGTCGGCATGTCCTCGGCGACGCAGGCCTATTTCGTCGCCGCCACGATGGTCATCGCGGTTCCGACCGGCGTGAAGATCTTCTCCTGGATCGCCACGATGTGGGGCGGCTCGATCGAATTCCGCGCGCCGATGATCTGGGCGGTGGGCTTCATCTTCCTGTTCACGGTCGGCGGCGTGACCGGCGTCGTGCTGGCGAACGCGGGTGTCGATCGCGTGCTCCAGGAGACGTACTACGTCGTCGCCCACTTCCACTACGTGCTGTCGCTCGGCGCGGTATTCGCGATCTTCGCCGGCTGGTACTACTGGTTTCCGAAGATGTCGGGCTACATGTACAATGAGGGCCTTGCCAAGCTGCACTTCTGGGTCACCTTCGTCGGCGTCAACCTGGTGTTTTTCCCGCAGCACTTCCTCGGCCTGTCCGGCATGCCGCGCCGCTACATCGACTATCCCGATGCGTTCGCGGGCTGGAACCTGGTCTCGTCGGTCGGCTCATACATCTCCGGCTTCGGCGTGCTTATCTTCCTCTACTGCGTGCTGGACGCCTTCATGAAGAGGGTGCCGGCAGGCGACAATCCCTGGGGTGCCGGCGCGACCACGCTGGAGTGGACGCTGTCCTCGCCGCCGCCCTTCCACCAGTTCGAAGTGCTGCCCCGCGTGCAGTAACCAATCCCCCGCGGCGCCCGTGACGGGCGCCGCGGCGCTGTAACGAAGCGAGTAGATCTAAGTGTCCGTCCTCGACCACAACGCCATCGACATCAATCCCCACATCTCCGAAGCGGAGGTTGGCGATTATCTCGCATTGCTCAAGCCGCGGGTGATGTCGTTGGTGATCTTCACTGCGCTGGTCGGGATGGCGATGGCCCCGGGGCATTTCCACCCGGTGCTGGCGATCACCTCGCTGCTCTGCATCGCCGTCGGCGCCGGTGCCTCCGGGGCGCTCAACATGGCGCTCGAAGGCGACATCGACGCCAAGATGTCGCGCACGGCGAACCGGCCGATCCCGCGCGGCCGCATCACCCGCCCCGAGGCGATGGCGTTCGGCATGACGCTCGCCTTCTTCTCGGTGATGACGCTCGGCATCCTCGTCAACTGGGTCGCGGGCGCGCTGCTCGCCTTCACCATCTTCTTCTACGTTGTGATCTACACGATGTGGCTGAAGCGCTGGACCGCGCAGAACATCGTGATCGGCGGCGCCGCCGGTGCGCTGCCGCCGGTGGTGGCCTGGGCCTCGGTGACGGGCACGGTCGATGTCGAGCCGCTGCTGCTGTTCGCCATCATCTTCTTCTGGACCCCGCCGCATTTCTGGGCGCTGGCGCTGTTCCGCTCCGACGACTACGCGCGCGCCGGCATTCCGATGCTGCCGAACGTCGCCGGTCCCGACGCCACGCGTCTGCAGATCCTGCTCTACACCATCGTGCTGATCGCGGTCGCCGCCGCGCCCTGGGCGCTCGGCTATTTCGATGCCGTCTACGGCGTGGTCTCGCTGATTCTCGGTGCCGGCATGCTGGTGCTCGCCATCAACGTCTATCTCCGCCGCGAGCGCAGCCAGTCGCTGCGCGCGACCCGCAAGCTGTTTGCCTTCTCGATCCTGTACCTGTTCGCGCTGTTTGCGACCCTGCTGGCCGAGGTCGTGTACCGGGCGCTTGCTCCGATGGTTGGGGGCGCATGATCACCGCGATGGCCGACAAACCCGAGCCGGAAGGAATCGTCCTCACCGAGGCGCAGCAGAAGAGCCGTCGTCAGCGCTCCATCGCCATCGCTTTGGCGCTCGGCGTGCTCGTGGTGCTGTTCTTCGCCGTCACCATGGTCAAGGGGCCGGCCGTGCTCGTGCGGCCGATGTAGGAAACATGGATCACGAGCCCACCATATCGCAGGACGTCAGCGCCAAGCCGGGCCATCGCAACCCGGGCAAGGGCCGCGGGCTGGGGCGCGATGTGGTGGTCGCGTCCATCTGCGGCGGCGTGGTCGCGCTGATGGTCGGCGCCTCCTACGCGGCGGTGCCGTTCTACAATTGGTTCTGCCGCGCCACCGGCTTCAACGGCACGACGCAAGTGGCGACCTCTGCGCCGGCCACGGGCCCGATCGCGCGGAAGATCTCGGTGCGCTTCGATTCCAACGTCGCGCCCGGCCTGCCCTGGAAGTTCGAGCCGGAGCAGAGCGAGATCGAGGTCAATATCGGCCAGGTTGTGACGGTCTTCTACACCGTGACCAACCAGGCGGCGCGCGCCACTGCGGGCCAGGCCGCCTATAACGTCGCGCCCCTGACGGTCGGCGCCCATTTCCAGAAGATCAACTGCTTCTGCTTCACCGAGCAGACCATGGCACCCGGTGAGAAGCGCGAGATGCCGGTCGTGTTCTACGTCGACCCGTCGATCGCCGCCGACCACGAGAACGACGGGCTGAGCACGATCACGCTGTCCTACACGTTCTATCCGGTGCGCGATCCCGTGGTGAAACCGCTGGCATCGGGCGAAGCCGACAAGCGCAAGGGAAATCTTTGACCGCAGGGCTCACGCGCAGGCGGTTGGACGCAAGGGGATAAGTGCCGGACAGGCACGGGATTGAGGAGAGAGACGGAAATGGCCACGGCGCACACCAAGCATCACGACTATCACCTGGTCGATCCCTCTCCCTGGCCGGCGGTCGGCTCGCTCTCGGCCTTCATCATGGCGGTCGGCGCGGTCGCCTGGATGCACCACATGTTCTCGGCGGCGCCGATCGTGTTCGGCGTCGGCACCGTGGGCGTGCTCTACACCATGGCGAGCTGGTGGGCCGACGTGATCAAGGAGGCCCAGTACAAGGGCGATCACACCCGGGTCGTGCAGCTGCATCACCGCTACGGCATGATCCTGTTCATCGCCTCCGAGGTGATGTTCTTCGTCGCCTGGTTCTGGGCTTATTTCAACGCGGCGCTGTTTCCGGCCGACGCCGTTCACGCCACCCGCGATGCGGTGTTCGGTTGCGGCCTCGGCACGCAGCCCGGCGCCTGCGCGGTCCCGGGCACCTGGCCGCCGAAGGGCATCGAGACCTTCGATCCCTGGCATCTGCCGCTGCTGAACACGCTGATCCTGCTCACGTCAGGTACCACCGTGACCTGGGCGCACCATGCGCTGCTCGAGAACGACCGCCAGGGCCTGAAGTATGGCCTGATCCTCACCGTCGTGCTCGGCGCGCTCTTCACCTGCGTGCAGGCCTATGAGTACGCCCACGCGGCGTTCTCCTTCGGCGGCAACGTCTACGGCGCGACGTTCTTCATGGCGACCGGATTCCACGGCTTCCATGTGCTGGTCGGCACCATCTTCCTGCTGGTGTGCCTGTTCCGCGCCTATGCCGGCCACTTCACGCCGAAGCAGCATCTCGGCTTCGAGTTCGCGGCCTGGTACTGGCACTTCGTCGACGTGGTCTGGCTGTTCCTGTTCCTCTGCATCTACGTCTGGGGACGCGGCGCCGAGACCATGGCCAGCGCCGCGCACTGAGCCCGATCGAACCGATCAGAAAGGGCGGCCGCAGGGCCGCCCTTTCGCTTTCCGGCCGCCGGAAGTTTCGTCGGAAACTGTGATAGAGTCCGCCATCATGAACGACAGTGCCGGCACACCCCCGTCCGAAACCACCGTCCTGCAAAGCGCGCTGCGTGGGCTTGCCTGCAAATGCCCGCGCTGCGGCCAGGGCAAGCTTTATGCGGGCTTTCTGACGCTCGCGCCCGCATGCGACCGTTGCGGGCTCGACTATGCCTTCATCGATACCGGCGACGGCCCGGCGATCTTCATCATCATGTTGGCCGGCGGCATCGTCGTCGCGTGCACCCTCATCGTCGAAGTCAAATACCAGCCGCCATATTGGCTGCATGCGGTGCTCTGGCTGCCGCTCATCCTCGCCACCACGCTGTTGCCGCTGCGCTCGATGAAGTCGTTGCTGATCGCGCTGCAATTCCACCACAAGGCGGCGCCGGGCCGGTTGGTCGATCGCGCGAAATGAATGAGCCTGCGTCGCGCAAGGCCCCCGTGGCCGGCTTCGCGCTGTTCACGCTGTTCCTCACGGCTGTGTTCGTGGCGCTCGGTGTCTGGCAGCTGCAGCGCCGCACCGCCAAGCACGAGTTGATTGCGGCGCTCACCGAGCGGCTTGCGGCCGCGCCGGTTGCGCTGCCGCCGTCCGCGCAATGGGTCGCGCTCAATCCCGCCCGCGACGAATTCCGCCGCGTCAGCTTCACCGCGACCTACGCAGCCCTCCCCGATGCAATGGTCTATTCCTCCGGCTCGGCGGTGCGCAAGGACGCCTCCGGCCCTGGCACCTGGGCGTTCCTGCCGGCGCGGCTTCCCGGCGGCGAGATGGTCGTGATCGACGCGGGTTTCGTCGAGAACACGATGCAGGACCGCGGCGTCGAGGATCGCGCGGTGAACAAGCTTATCACGGGCCAACCGGTTGAGCTCACCGGCTATCTGCGCTTTCCCGAGGCGCCAAGCTGGCTGACTCCGGCGGAGAATCGCGGCAAGCGGCTCTGGTTCGTGCGCGATCATCTGGCAATCGCAAGCGTGCTGGGCTGGGGCACGGTTGCGCCGTTCTATATCGATCTCGAACGGCCCGCGCCGGCGAACCGCATCCCGCGTCCGGGACCGCTCCAGGTGAATCTCAAGGACGACCATCTGCAATATGCAATCACCTGGTTCACGCTTGCAGGCGCCGTGCTCATCGCCTTCGGCGTGTGGGCAAGAGGCCGGCGGCAGAGCTGAGCTCATTGGCAGGTCCATCGAGGGAACCCGGTATCGCCCGGGGTTTATTATTCAGCGCATATTCACGAGGGTGGTTCTAAGCCGCCAATATTGTCCGCGGCAGATTGGGTGCGGCGTGAGTGATTTCGACCAGATGGGAATTATCGTCGACTGGGTGGATGCCTGCCGTAAGGGCGACCTCACAGCCCTGCTCGACCTCTATGCCGACGACGCGCAGCTCGAATGCACCTGCGACGGCGCGCGGCGCTTTCGTGGCCGGAGCGAGATCGAGGCCTATTGGCAGCCGCGGCTCAGCGCCTTCTCCTCGGCGGGGTTCGGGCTGGAAGAGATCAATCCCGCGCCCCACGGCGTCCACCTCGAATATTCCGTCGCCGGCGCGCTGCGCATTCAGGCCTCGTTCCGCTTCAGCCCGGATGGCAAGATCCGCAGCACGCTGTGCGAACCGGCGCGACAGAATGCGCATGATGGTTGCGCCTGCTGAATTAGCCTGGTGACGGAACGTCCCGCATCGTCTCCGCCGGAAGGCGGCAGCGCACGTAGGTTCGGTCATCCACGCGCAACAGCGATAGCGATCCGCTGAGCGCGCGCACGCGCTCATGCATGCCGGTCAGGCCCCGGCCGAAGACGTTGTCCGCAGGGAAACCGCCGCCATCGTCGGAGATCTCGACGACGAGCGTCTTGTCGGCAACCGTCGCCTGCACATGTGCGTTGCCGGCGTTGGCATGTCGCAGCACGTTGGTCAGTGCCTCCTGGATCACTCGATAGACGGTCTGCGCCAGCGGTCCGCCGATTGCGCTGAGATCGCGATCGATCGCATCCGTCAGCACGATATGAGGTGCCTGCTTGCGAAAATTCCGGAGCAGCGTTTGCACGCTGCTCGAAAGGCCGAGCTCTTCGATATAGAGCGGCCGCAGCCGGTCCAGGATGCGGCGGTTGGTCTGCTGCAGGGCCTCGACCGATTGCAGCAGGTCCTGTGCCGAATTGCCGAGATGTCCCGTTGGCTCGGAGGCATCGGTCAGCGCGATCGTGCCGGCGCGGATGCTGAAGAGGAGGGGCCCGAGCTCGTCGTGCAGTTCGCGGGCGAGATCGCGCCGCTCGTCATCCTGCAGCGACACCAGGCGGTGCATCAGATAGCGATTGTCCTGGCTGAGTTGCGCCAGTGTCGCTGCCAGCGCATTGGCTTCCTCGCAGCTCTGCCGGATCTCCGGCGGTCCTCCGACCGGGATCGGCCTTGCGTAGTCGCCGCGCCGAATCCGCGTAAGACCGTCGCCGAGATGTTGCAGGGGGCGCAGGGCCGAACCGGCGAAGACATAGGCAACGGTGCCGGTGAGCACCATCAGGACAGCGACCAGGCTGGTCAGCGCAAGGAAGCCGATCCACTTCTCGAACAAGTCGGCCGATATGTCCGGGAAGAACACGATATCGCCGACATGTCTGCCGTCTATGACGATCGGAAACGCCGCTTCCATCTCTGGTATGGTGATGAGGTTGACGAACCATTGCGGAACCTTCTTCAGGTTGCGCAAGTCTTTCGGAGAAGGCGGGGGACCTCCGTCCATGCGGCGGAATTGAATATCCGTGGAGGCGTCCAAGGACTGAACAAATGCATCGAGGGTCTTTTGCGGATTGTCCGATGCGCGCAGGGTGCTGTTGAGCGCGGCGGCGATGGTCTGGATCGAGCGTCGAGCCGGCTCGTGTTCATCAGCTACCTGACCTGGTGCAAATATCCGCAGTAATATGCCGCCCAGGATCAGGGCTGCGAGAAGGCTCGCGCCGAGCGGGAGAAACAATTGCGTTCGGAACGAAAGTCGTCGCCACATTAGGTCAATTCTAACGCGTATCGGCCGGATTTGCTCTTTCCATTTATTCCCGGCGGGCTATGAGTCGAAAAACAAGAGAGTGCGCGATGCAAGATACCGCCAAGCTGGCGACGAGGGTCCTGATCGTCGACGACCATCCCGTGGTGCTGTCCGGCTGCCGCACCCTGTTCGCATCCGACCATTCAATCCGCATTGACGAGGCGAGCGATGCCAAATCCGGGCATCGCGCCTATGTCAGCAAGCGGCCCGACGTCACCGTGATCGACATCAGCCTGCCCGACGTCTCCGGGTTCGAGCTGATGCGGCGCATCCGCAAGGACGACCCCGACGCCAAGATCATCATGTTCAGCATGAACGACGATCCGGCGTTCGTCGTGCGGGCCGTCGAGCTCGGGGCGCAGGGCTATGTCTCCAAAGGCGACGATCCCAGGATCCTGCTCAAAGCGGTGCGCAAGGTGGTCGCGGGTGACAACTTCATCTCGCCGCAGCTTGCGGAAGCCGTGACGTTTTCCGGCGCGGCGATCAAGGCCAACCCCGCGTCACAGATGACGCCGCGGGAGCTCGAAATTCTTCGCTTGCTCGGACGCGGCGACAAGATCGTCGAGGTCGCCGAGGCGCTCGGCATCTCCTACAAGACGGTCGCCAACACCACGTCCCTGCTCAAGCAGAAGCTTGGCGCCAAGAACCATTCCGACCTGATCCGGATCGCAGTGGAAATCGGAATGAACTGACTTTCGCCATCGACCGAACCGGCTGCTCCGGGATGCAGCGGTTCGGCCGACGGATCGACGCCGCCGTTGGCCGGGCAATGCATTGGACAACGGGCTGACACCCATCCGCCGACACAATGGGCCGAGGCTGTATTCGTTCCCGCGACTGATTCGGGAAAAAGCGGAATTCAGGGTCAGGATCACGGCCGGGGCTTGGCTGCAACTGCCAAAAGCGAACCAGAGCCGGATCGGGAAGAATAGGAACATTTTCGACACGCGCGGGGTTTTGGACTTGACGATTTCATGACAGGCGACGAAAGCTTGCCGGAACAGTTTTGAGGGCTCGGCGACCCCGACGAGGCAACTGGTCTGCACACAACGACAGGCCTTCCAAGAGAAGGGCTGCGGCAATGCCGCAGCCCTTTTTCATTGGGCGAGGGGTACGCCGGAAGCGGTTTCCCGATGCCGCAAAACACTCTATGGTGGTTCAAAGCCACCGGCTGTTGACAAGTAATTACGTAAAATCAAAGGCTTAAGGGTCGAGCTCCGGCCCGGCCGCCTTTGGAGGGCAGTTTGACTCGCTATATCTCGACCCGGGGCGAAGCCCCCGAACTAGGCTTTTGTGACGTGATGCTGACCGGGCTTGCCCGCGACGGCGGCCTGTATGTGCCGGCGGTGTGGCCACAGCTTCCGAGCGAGACGATCGCCGGCTTCTTCGGCCGCCCCTATTGGGAGGTCGCGGTCGACGTGATTCGTCCCTTCGCCGGTGGCGAGATTTCCGACGCCGAGCTCGGGCGCATGGCGAACGAGGCCTATGCCACCTTCCGCCATCCTGCGGTGGTGCCGCTGCGCCAGATGTCCCCGCACCAGTTCGTGCTGGAGCTGTTCCACGGTCCGACGCTCGCCTTCAAGGACGTGGCGATGCAGCTGATCTCGCGGCTGATGGACCATGTGCTCGAAAAGCGCGGCCAGCGCACCACCATCGTGGTCGCGACGTCAGGCGATACCGGCGGCGCCGCGGTCGAAGCCTTTGCGGGCCTCGAGAACGTCGATCTGATCGTGCTGTTTCCGCACGGCCGCATCTCCGAGGTGCAGCGGCGGATGATGACCACGACGGGCGCGGCCAACGTCCATACGCTCGCCATCGAGGGCACCTTCGACGACTGCCAGGCGCTCGTGAAGGGAATGTTCAACAACCATCGCTTCCGCGATGCGACCTCGCTCTCCGGCGTCAATTCCATCAACTGGGCGCGCATCGTCGCGCAGGTGGTCTACTATTTCACCTCTGCCGTCGCGGTCGGTGCTCCGGCGCGCGCGGTCGATTTCGTCGTTCCGACGGGCAATTTCGGCGACATCTTCGCCGGCTACGTCGCCAAGCGCATGGGGCTGCCGGTGCGCACCCTGCGCATCGCCGCCAACGTCAACGACATCCTGGCGCGCACGCTGAAGACCGGCATCTACGAGGTGCGTGAGGTGCACGCGACGGCATCGCCGTCGATGGACATCCAGATCTCCTCGAACTTCGAACGGCTGCTGTTCGAGGCCGGCCGGCGCGATGGCGCCGGCGTGCGTCGCCTGATGGAACAGCTGAAGCAGTCCGGCCGCTTCGTGCTACCCGATGCGACACTCGCCGCGATCCGCGAGGAGTTCGATGCCGGGCGCGCTGACGAGACCGAGACTGCGGCTGCGATCCGCGCCGCCTGGCGCGAAGCAGGCGAGCTGGTCGATCCTCATACCGCCGTGGCGCTCGCCGTCGCGGACCGCGACACCACCGATACGAAGGTGCCGAGCATCGTGCTCTCCACCGCCCATCCGGCCAAGTTCCCCGACGCCGTCGAGGCGGCTTGCGGCCAGCGGCCGCAACTGCCGGCCTGGCTCGACGGCCTGATGACCAAATCCGAACACATGAGGGTGATGAAGAACGATCAGGTCGAGCTCGAGCGGTTCGTGCTGTCCGCCAGCCGCGCCGCAAAGCAGGGAGTTGCCGGATGAGCGTCGAGATGTCCAAGCTTGCCTCCGGCCTCACCGTCGTCACCGACGAGATGCCCCACCTCGAGACGGCGGCGCTCGGTGTCTGGGCCGGCGTCGGCGGACGCGACGAGAAGCCGAACGAGCACGGCATCTCGCATCTGTTGGAACACATGGCGTTCAAGGGCACGACCAGGCGCTCCTCGCGCGAGATCGTCGAGGAGATCGAGGCGGTCGGCGGCGACCTCAATGCCGGCACCTCGACCGAGACCACGTCCTATTACGCGCGGGTGCTGAAGGCCGACGTGCCGCTCGCGCTCGACGTGCTCGCCGACATCCTTGCCAATCCCGCCTTCGAGCCCGACGAGCTGGAGCGCGAGAAGAACGTCATCGTGCAGGAGATCGGTGCCGCGCAGGACACGCCCGATGACGTCGTGTTCGAGCATCTGAACGAGCTCTGCTATCCCGACCAGCCGATGGGCCGTTCGCTGCTCGGCACCGCCAAGACGCTGCGCGCCTTCAACCGCGACATGCTGCGTGGCTATCTGTCGACGCATTATCGCGGGCCCGACATGGTGGTGGCCGCGGCCGGGGCGGTCGACCACGGTCAGGTCGTCGCCGAGGTCGAAAAGCGTTTTGCGAGCTTCGAGGGGACGCCCGGGCCGAAGCCGCAGGCCGCTCGGTTCGGCCAGGGCGGCGCCAAGGTGGTGCATCGCGAGCTCGAGCAGGCGCATCTGACGCTGGCGCTCGAGGGGGTGCCGCAGACCGATCCTTCGCTGTTCTCGCTGCAGGTCTTCACCAATGTCCTTGGCGGCGGAATGTCGTCGCGCCTGTTCCAGGAGGTGCGCGAGAAGCGCGGCCTCTGCTACTCCATCTACACCTTCCACGCCCCCTACACCGATACCGGCTTTTTCGGCCTCTATACCGGCACCGATCCCGCCGATGCGCCGGAGATGATGGAGGTCGTGGTCGACATCATGAACGAATCGGTGGAGACGCTGACTGAGGCCGAGATCGCCCGAGCCAAGGCACAGATGAAGGCGGGGTTGCTGATGGCGCTGGAGAGCTGCTCCTCCCGCGCCGAGCAGCTCGCCCGGCATGTGCTGGCCTACGGGCGGCCGCAGACAGTGCAGGAACTGGTTGCCCGGATCGACGCCGTCAGCATCGAATCGACGCGGGACGCGGCCCGTGCGCTCCTGTCGCGCAGCCGGCCTGCGGTCGTCGCATTGGGCAGCGGCAGGGGTCTGGACACGGCGGTGTCTTTTGCGGAAGGATTGACACGGGCGCGCGCCAAGGCGCGGCTGCATTAGGAGCCGCGCGCGGGCCTCGCCCCGGGAAGCATCACATGGCCCTCTTTCGCCTGCCATCCAGTGGACCCGCCGCCCTGGCGCCGCGCGGCAACGGGCTGCTCCTGCGCGCGCCGCAGATGTCCGACTTCCTGCAATGGGCTCATTTGCGCGAGACCAGCCGCGACTATCTGACGCCTTGGGAGCCGATCTGGCCGTCCGACGATCTCACCCGCTCCGGCTTCCGCCGCCGCCTGCGCCGCTATGCCGAGGACATTGCCGCGGACCGCTCCTATCCCTTTCTGATCTTCCGCGAGCTCGACGGCGCCCTGGTCGGCGGCATCACGCTCGCCAATGTCCGGCGCGGCATCGTGCAGGCCGGCACCATCGGCTATTGGGTCGGCCAGCCTTATGCCCATCGCGGCTACATGACGGCCGCACTCCGGGTGCTGCTGCCGACGCTGTTCGGCGAGCTCAATCTGCACCGGGTCGAGGCCGCCTGCATCCCGACCAATGCGCCGTCGATCCGGGTGCTGGAGAAGTGCGGCTTCTCGCGCGAGGGCCTGGCGCGCCGCTATCTCTGCATCAACGGGGTCTGGCAGGATCACCTGCTGTTCGGCCTGCTGCACGAGGACTTCCGCGGCTGAGCAGCCTGATGGATGCAGCCAAATCCCTTTTTGCCGCCTTGGGTTCGCCGATATTGGCGATATAACCCGGCCGGAACATTGTCATGGAGTACGGGTGTTGATGGTGCAGGAGCTTCGGTCATCGCGGACGAGGTTGCGGCGGGGCGCAGCGGTCGTGCTGGCATTATCGGTCGGGCTCGCCTCCGTCTCGCCGGTGGCGGCACAGTCGTTGACCGACCGCTTCAAGAGCCTGTTCGGCGGCAAGTCCGACGAGCCGGCGGAGCCGAAGCCGGCGCCTGCGCCCGGGCAGCCGGCCGAAGACGACCTCGATTGCCCGCAGGTCACGGTGCGCGCGGGCGCCTCGACCTACGCGGTCGGCGCCAGCGGCAAGCCGGCGGTCGGCAATGACATCCGCTTCCAGGCCTCGATCACCAAGATGGCGCGCGAATGCTTGCGCAGCAGTGCCGGCATCACCGCCCGGATCGGCATCCAGGGCCGCGTCATCGCCGGCCCCGCCGGGGCGCCTGCCTCCGTCGAGGTGCCGCTGCGCATCGCCGTCGTGCAGGGCGGCGTCGGCGAGAAGGTGATCGCCTCGAAGGCCTACCGGACCACGGTGGCGATGTCGGAAGGCGGCAGCGTGCCCTTCACCTTCGTCGCCGAGGATCTGGCCTATCCGGTGCCGGCGCCCGCGGTCGCCGATACCTACATCTTCTATGTCGGCTTCGACCCGCAGGCGCTCTCGCCGGAGCCGAGAGGGAAGAAGAAGAAGTAGGGGAGATCTTGCGGCAATGTCAGCTGTCATTGCCCGCGAAGGCGGGCAATCCAGTATTCCAGAGGCCGCAGTGCTTGAATTGAGAAGCCTCGGCGTACTGGATCACCCGCCCCAGTGCGCAAGTGCGCACAAGGTGGGTGATGATACCGCACTTGTGGATGCTGTTACCCGACAGACAAAAAAGCCGGCGCTCGTCGCGCCGGCTTTTTGATTGGGTAGGGCAAATCCCTCAGTTCAGCTTCTGCCTGACTTCGTTGATGCCCTTGGCGAGCAGGTCGTCGGCGATCTGGCCCTTGACTGACTGCGACAGGATCGTGGAGGCAGCCTGCACGGCGGCTTCCGCGGCGGCTGCCCGGACGTCCGCGAGAGCCTGAGCCTCGGCGAGTGCGATCTTGCCCTCGGCGGTCTTGGTGCGGCGGGTGACGAAATCTTCCAATTTCGACTTGGCCTCTGCTGCGATGCGCTCCGCTTCGGCATTCGCGTTGGCGATGATGTCGGCGGCCTCGCGCTCGGCACCGGCAGTGCGCGCCTTGTAGTCGGCGAGCACCTTGGTGGCCTCCTGCTTGAGGCGCGCCGCCTCGTCCAGCTCGGCCTTGATACGAGCGGCGCGATGATCGAGCGCCGACATCGCCGTCTTGAACACCCCCACATAGGCGAAGATCACCATCAGGATCACGAAGGCGACGGCGACCCAAAACTCAGGTGTGAAGAACATCGAGACTAACCCTTCAAGGTCGCATCAACGGCGGCATTGACCGACGCTGCATCCGGAACGACGCCCGTGAGCTGCTGAACGATGGTGCCGGCTGCATCGGCCGCGATGCCGCGGACGTTGCTCATGGCGGTCGCGCGGGTCGAGGCAATGGTCTTCTCCGCCTCGGCGAGCTTGGCGGACAGTTGCTCTTCCAGCGCCTTGCGTTCGGCTTCCGCCTGCGCATTCGCCTTCTCGCGGGATTCGTTGCCGATCGCCTGTGCACGTGCGCGCGCCGACGCGAGCTCGCCTTCATAGGCCTTGAGCGCCGCCTCGGACTGGTCCTTCAGCTTCTGCGCTTCGGCGAGATCGCCCTCGATCTTGTTCTGACGCGCCTCGATCGCACCCCCGACACGCGGCAGCGCGAACCGGGAGACGATCAGATACAGCGCGACGAAGGCGATCGCGAGCGACACCAGTTGCGAAGCAAAGGTGCTGCTCTCGAAAGGCGGAAAGCCACCGCCGTGGTGACCGCCGTCGGCCTCCGTGTGAGCGCCGGTACCTTTGGCGCCGCCATGACTTTCAGCCATGGAGTTCTCCTGTTGCTGTCAGACGCGCCGCCTCCCACCTGGAAGCGGCGCGAAACGCGTTCAGAGCGGGACGAACAGCAGCAGCAGAGCGATCAGCAGCGAGAAGATGCCGAGCGCTTCGGTCACGGCGAAGCCGAAGATCAGGTTGCCGAACTGGCCCTGAGCAGCTGCCGGGTTGCGCATGGCTGCGGACAGATAATTGCCGAAGATGAAGGCCACGCCGATGCCGGCGCCGCCCATGCCGATGCACGCGATGCCCGCGCCGAGAAACTTAGCTGCTTGCGGATCCATTTTTGACTCCTTGGAAGAAAGACAGGTGTGGGTGGAAAAGCACCCGGATCACTCAGTGTCCAGGGTGAATGGCGTCGTTGAGGTAGATACAGGTCAAGATCGCAAACACATAGGCTTGCAGGAACGCGACCAGCAGTTCGAGCGCGGTGAGCGCGACGGCGAGCGCCAGCGGCATGACACCGCCGATCCAGCCGACCACGCCAAGAGACGCGCCGAGCATGGCAACGAAGCCGGCGAACACCTTCAGCGCGATGTGGCCCGCGAGCATGTTCGCGAACAGTCGAACGCTGTGCGAGACCGGCCGCAGGAAGAACGACAGCACCTCGATCGCCATGACCAGCGGCAGGATGTAGCCGGGAACGCCCGAGGGCACGAACACTTTCAGGAACTTCAGGCCGTTCTTGTAGAGGCCGTAGATCAGGACCGTGAAGAACACCAGCAGCGCCAGCGCCGCAGTGACGATGAGATGGCTCGTCACGGTGAACGTGTACGGAACGATGCCTACGAGGTTCGAGACGCAGATGAACATGAACAGCGAGAAGATCAGCGGGAAGAACCGCATGCCATCCGCTCCGGCAGTGCTGCGGATCATGCTGGCCACGAACTCATAGGAGAGCTCGGCCACCGACTGCAGACGCCCCGGAACCAGCTGCTTGCCGCTGGTGAGCAGAAGCAGCGCGATGATCCCCACCGCGACGAACATGTAGAGAGAGGCATTGGTGAAGGCGATCGTGTGATCGCCGATACGGCCGATCGTGAAGAGCGGTTCGACGTTGAACTGATGGATCGGGTCGATTTTCATCCGCGCGGCATCTCTCGTCTGCTGGACAAGCCGACCAGTGAAGATTGGTCGGCCGGCTGTGCCGGCGAGCGGCACGACAGTTAACCCGGCTAGGCCAATTACGAACCACCGCGCCTGTTCGGACCCGCGCCTGCCGTTCTCACCACATTCACCACGCCGGCGATGAAGCCCAGCAGCAGGAACGCGATGAATCCGAAAGGCGACGTCGACAGCAAGTGGTCGAACCCCCAGCCAATCCCCGCTCCGACAGCGACGCCGGCGATCAACTCCGAGGATAGTCGGAAACCAAGCGCCATCGCCGAGGCTCTGGCCGCTTTGTCTCCATCGTCACCTGCGGGTTGCTCGGTCTTGGCCCGGCGGTCGCGAAATTCGGACAACCGCTGATCAAGATTTCCGAGCCGATCGGAAAGCGCGGCTTCCTCGGGCGATCTATCGCGATCTCCATCCTCGCCGTGTCCCGTGCCCTGTGTCATGCAACGAAGACCCGAAACGCTGCGGCTGAATGGAAATTGCGCCCGTCACCCTCAAAAGCCGCGCGGACCATACTGATGGCCTATAATCAAGTCAAGCCAAGTCACGATTGCGTCCCTTCCGATTATGTATTTGATTTACTTGATGATATTGACGCGCACGGCAGCGCTGCACACAGCGTGACGCCGCACCGCAGCAGGTCTGCTTGCGAACGGCGGACGCAGCCGTGCTTTCGCCGCGCTCGCGGGATCAAAGAAGCCGCCGCGTTCGTTGATTTCGGGGGCGGCTTTTTGGCGGCGGATTGCCGGCTGGGGGTGTAGAATTGCAACCGCAGCCGCAGCAGTGCCGGGCGGAGACAATGATGAGACCTGCGACGTCATCCACGACATCATGGCTCGCGGCGGCGGCCGCGGTGATGGTAGTCAGCGGCGGCCTCGCGGCCGCGCAATCTACGCCCGACGGCGAAAATGGCCGCTACAGCATGACGCCCATCCCCGAGGGCGTGCTGCGGCTTGACACGCGCACCGGCACGGTGTCGACCTGCACCAGGAACGGCGCCGGTTGGGCCTGCTACGCGGTGCCCGACGAGCGGACCGCACTCGACGCCGAGATCGGCAGGCTCCAGGCCGAGGTCGAGCGGCTGAAGGCACAGCTCGCGGCGGGGCCAACGGTATCGGGCAAGATCGACGAGGCGCTGCCGAAATCCGATCCACTCAGGAAGCCCGAGCCCAAGGTCGCCGAGGGCGAGCGCAAGATCGAGATCCCGCTGCCGAGCGAGCAGGACGTCGACCGCATGATGTCGTTCCTGGAAAAGGCTTGGCGGCGGCTGATCGACATGGCCAACCGCGTGCAAAAAGACGTGTCGGGGAAGATCTGATGCGGGCCCCTCCATGACCTCAGCCAGATCCGTCACCCGCTCCGCACCATCGTCCGTGCAGGCAACCACCGTCACATCGACACTGCTCACCGTGCAGACGCCTGGCCGCGGCTTCACCGATCTGACCAGCGAGGCCGCACGATTCATCGCCGAGGCGCGGGCGGGCGAGGGTGCATTGACGCTGTTCATCCGCCACACCTCGGCCTCGCTGACGATCCAGGAAAACGCTGACCCTTCCGTGCTCGTCGATCTCACCACGGCGCTGTCACGGCTCGCACCGGAGAACGCCGGGTGGACCCATGACACCGAAGGCCCCGACGACATGCCGGCCCACATCAAGACCATGCTGACGCAGACTTCGCTCCAGGTTCCGGTCCTGAGCGGCAGGCTCGCGCTCGGCACCTGGCAGGCGATCTATCTGATCGAGCATCGCAGCGGCCCGCACCGCCGTGAAATCGTGCTGCAATTCATCGGCAGCAACCGATAGAGCGTTTTCGAGCGAAGTGGGTGCCGGTTCGCGTGAAGAAAACGCGTCCAAGCAAGAAGCACACAAAGCAAAACCGGCCGCGGAGACCGCGGCCGGTTCGTGCCGTCGATTGTTGCTGCGATCAGTTCGCCTTGATGTCGACGTCCTTGGTTTCCGGCAGGAACAGGAAGCCGATCACCACGGTAATCGAGGCGAAGATGATCGGGTACCAGAGACCGGCATAGATGTCGCCGGTCGAGGCCACGATGGCGAAGGCGGTGGCGGGCAGGAGGCCGCCGAACCAGCCGTTGCCGATGTGGTAGGGCAGCGACATCGAAGTGTAGCGGATGCGGGTCGGGAACAATTCGACCAGCATCGCCGCGATCGGGCCGTACACCATGGTCACGAACAGGACCAGGACGAACAGCAGGCCGATGATCGCCGCCGGCTGCGGACGGAAGACGTCGAACGGATGCGACATCTTCACGATGCCGGTGTCACCCGCCTTGGGATAGCCGGCCGCCTGCACCGCGGCGAGAACCGCCGGGTTGCTGTCCTTGGCGTTGGCGTAGGGCACGTCCTTGCCGTTGACCACGACCTTCACGCCCGAGCCGGCCGGACCCGAACTCGTCGTGTACCTGACCGACGATTGCGACAGGTAGGCGCGTGCGGTGTCGCAAGGCGCGGTGAACACGCGGGTGCCGACTGGGTTGAACAGATCGCCGCAGCTGGCGGGATCGGCCACCACCTCGACCTTGACCGACTCGATGGCCTTTTCCAGCGCCGGGTTGGCGTTGGACGTGATCATCTTGAAGATCGGGAAGAAGGTCAGCGCCGCGATCAGACAGCCGCCGAGGATGATCGGCTTGCGGCCGATCTTGTCGGAGAGCATGCCGAACACGATGAAGAAGCCGGTGCCGAGCAGCAGCGACCATGCAATCAGCAGGTTGGCGGTATAGCCGTCGACCTTCAGGATCGATTGCAGGAAGAACAGCGCGTAGAACTGGCCGGTGTACCAGACCACGCCCTGGCCCATCACACCACCGAGCAAAGCGAGCAGCACGAGCTTGCCGTTCTGCCAGTTGCCGAAGGCCTCCGTCAGCGGCGCCTTCGAACCCTTCCCCTCTTCCTTCATCTTCTGGAAGATCGGCGATTCGTTCAGGCGAAGCCGGATCCAGACCGAGATGCCGAGCAGCAGCACCGAGACCAGGAACGGAATGCGCCAGCCCCACGCTGCGAAATCGGCCTCGCCGAGCGCGGTGCGGGTGAACAGAATCACCAGCAGCGACAGGAACAGGCCGAGGGTTGCCGTGGTCTGGATGAAGGAGGTGTAGAAGCCGCGCTTGCCGTTCGGCGCATGCTCCGCGACGTAGGTCGCCGCACCGCCATATTCGCCGCCGAGCGCCAGACCCTGGGCGAGGCGCAGCACGATCAGGATGATCGGGGCCGCGATGCCGATGGTCGCCGCGTTGGGCAACAGGCCGACGATGAAGGTCGACAGACCCATGATCAGGATGGTGACGAGGAAGGTGTATTTGCGGCCGACGATGTCGCCGACACGGCCGAACACAATCGCGCCGAACGGACGCACCAGGAAGCCCGCGGCAAACGCCAGCAGCGCGAAGATATCGCGGGTTGCCGGCGGATAGGCCGAGAAGAACTGCGCGCCGATGATGCCGGCCAGCGAACCGTAGAGATAGAAGTCGTACCACTCGAAGACGGTACCGAGCGAGGAGGCGAGAATGACGAACCGTTCGTCCTTCGTCATCCCGGCGCCGGCAGATGGTGCCGATGTTGCAGTTACTGTCGTCATTCAGATTCGCTCCCGCTTGTTTTCTTTTCAAGAACCGATTCGCGCCACGCGGGCGCGCCACCAATCGGGGGCGAGCAATTACATGCCTATCGCGTCCGGCCCAATAGTACTTTCGACGCGAATCGGAAGGATCGCGGAGATGTCGGACGGGAAATCACGGAGCCGCGGGAACGAAATACCGTGGGGTCTGCAGCCTCAAACTAAAGTCCAAGGACGGAAAAGCCCATCGCGACAATCCACATCACGACTGACACCAGGGCAGACCAGTATGCGAACACCAGATAGGTTTCTCGCATCACCGCCGAGACTGTTTTTTGTGCATGCGGCTGAGGCGGGCGTCTGTCTTTTGGAAGATACAGCCACATCTCGGTGCGGCGGTGGTCTTTGGTCCGCGCCTCCTGCGCTTTCAGGAGAAGCACCAGTGTCATGATCAGGCTCAGAAAGCCTCCCGCCTGAAACGCGGAGCGCGGCAGAAACGAAAGGCCGATCATGACGCAGAATATGGCGAGGGAGGCAAATCCGCACGCGCGCAGGACCGTTTCAAAGGCGATGCGGCGCATTTCTTCCATGAGGAGGAACTCCGTCGCCTGGCTCATTGGGATCGAGATGCGTCTAGGGTAGTCCCTGCGGGGCCTGCCTTCAATGGTTCCCGCCCGCCGTTCAGAGGCCGACGCTGATGAAATTGCCGGCGGCGGGGAGCGCCAGGATAGCCGTGCCGGCCAGCCAGATCCAAAGCGAGACGCCGTTCGACTCCTGTGCGCCGGTGACGCGTTCGTAGATGGCGGCGGGAATGCCGCCCAGGATCACGGTGGCGGTCGAGACCATCAGCGAGGCGAACATCAGCGTCAGCGACATGTTTCCGAACAGAAGAGGGCCTGCGAGCGGTTGGACGTAGAGCAGGGCGAAGATCAGCCAAAGCTGGTTGAAGAGGCCGTTGATCATTCCGAAGAAGGCAATACCGATCAGGAAGAAGTTGCGGTTCATGATCCTCCTCCCGCAAGCCGCGGCGCGAGGTTGAGCACGAGCAATGTGTAGTGGAGCACGATCCGCAACCAGAACATCCAGACAAAACCGAACAGCCACACGATGGCTGGAGGAACTGCCTTCGGCGTGACGGTTGCAATGGCGGTGAGCACCGGATCGGTGAGGCGGCAGAAGAAGCGCCAGATATAGTTCGGCGAGTCGGCGTCGACGAAGAGGCCGAGCAGGAAGCGGCCGAGCATGGTGTACATCAGAGCCGCCAGAACGAAGTTCGGCAGGTGGAAATACCAGTATCTGGCGAACGAGTCGGCAATGTCCAAAATCTGTCCTCCTCCGGACCTCGCTCTGGCGCAGTATGGTCTTGCGAGGGCTGCCTGCTCGGCCCGGGCCGTCGGGCATTCTGCACCGGCCGCCGCACCCAACAATGTCAAGGCGGACGGTTCTGGGCAAGCGAGCGCCGCCGGTCGCAAACAAGAACGGGGCCTCGCAAGGCCCCGTTCGTCGCAATCGATCCGATCCGCTCAGGTCGTTTTCTCTTCGAGCACCGTGCGGCCTCGCGGCTTGCGAATCTCGTCGACATAGGCCTGCATTTCCCGCGACGGCGCCCTTCCCAGCAGGCTCACGATGATGATCACCGCGAAGCCGAATGGCGTCCCCAGCAAACCGCATGCGATGTTGTTGAGGTTGAACCAACCCACCTTGTTGGCGAGCGGGTGGGCCAGCGTCGGCCAACTCTCCATGGCGTTGGGCAATGCCATGGCCTTGGCGATGTCGACCAGCGGTGCGCCGGTGACCGGATTGAGCAGCGACGTCATGCCGAAATACTTGACGCCCGCGCCAGGGAAATAGCGCGTGACGAGCAGGTAGAACATGCACAGCCCAAATCCGGCGATGATGCCGCAGATCGCGCCCGTGGACGTCGTGCGCTTCCACCACACACCCATCACAAGCGCCGGGAAGTTGCCCGCCATCGCCAGGGAGAACGCCCAGCCGACCATGGCCAGGATATCCCCGGGCTTGGTGGCAGCCGTCGCCGCGGCAATGACTGCGACCGCCAGCAGCAGCACGCGCGCGATGATCAGCCGGCGTGCCGTCGGCGCGTTCGGATCGATCATCTTGTAGTAGACGTCATGCGACAGTGCATTGGCGATCGCGAGCAGCAGCCCGTCGGCGGTGGACAGAGCCGCGGCCAGGCCGCCGGCCGCGACGAGGCCCGAGATCACGTAGGGAAGGCCCGCGATCTCCGGTGTCGAGAGCACGATCACGTCCGTGTTGATCACGAAGTCCTGCAGCCGGACCACACCGGGGTGACCGGCAACGGCCTTGCAGGCGGCAATGACGGCGTCGATGTTGACGGCGTTCTTGCCGCAGATCTGGATCAGCCCGAGCTCGCCCCAGCTGAACAGCCAGGGCCTGATCGCGGACAGATCGCGCCCGATGATGTTCGTGTACACCTCCAGCTTCGAGAACGCCGCATAGGCAGGCGCCGAGAAGTACAGGAGGAAGATGAACAGCAGCGACCATGCCACGGATTGCCGCGCCTCACGCACCGACGGTGTCGTGAAGTAGCGCATCAAGATGTGCGGCAGCGAGGCCGTCCCGACCATCATGCACAGAATGATCGCAAAGAAGTTCAGCGGGCTATAGCTGAAGAACGGCTGAATGTGCGGCTTGAGGCTTGCCGCCGCCGCCAGTCCGTTCGCGAGCATGTCCTGTTCGCGCGCCGTGATGTCCGCGATCGCGTGCCCATAGGTCAGCTGCGGAAGCGGTATCCCGTAGATCTTGGTCGACAGGATCACGATCGGTGTCAGGTAGGCTATGATCAGCACGATGTACTGGGCCACCTGCGTCCAGGTCACCGCGCGCATGCCGCCCAGCATCGAGCAGACCAGGATGCCGACCAGTCCCGCGAAAACCGCGAGCTCGAACTGCATTCCGAGGAAGCGCGAGGCAATGATGCCCGTGCCGTAGATCTGCGCCGTGACATAGGTGAACGAGCAGGCGACGAGCACGACGACGCCCAGCGCCCGGGCGAAATTGCCGCCATAACGGAAGGACAAGAAGTCGGGCACCGTATAGGCGCCGAATTTGCGCAGATAAGGCCCGATCAGGATGGAGACCAGCACGAAGCCGCCGGTCCATCCGAGCACCCAGGCAAGTCCGTCATAGCCGAGCAGGAACAGCGTGCCCGCCATGCCGACGAAGGACGCTGCCGACATCCAGTCGGCACCGGTGGCCATGCCGTTGTAGAACGCCGGTACGCTGCGACCGGCCACATAGTATTCCGAGACTTGCGCCGTTCGCGACAGAATGCCGATGATGGCGTAGACCGCGAGCGTGAAGAACACGAACAGGTAGCCGAGAACCTTGTTCGGCACCCCGATCACTTCGAGGGCGGCGAGCAGAAGGACGAACGCGACGAATCCACCGGTGTAGAAGCCGTAGATCCGCCCGAGGTTGCTGAGAAAGTCGGAGCCGCCGGTTGAGGCCTGCGTAGCCATGTTCAATCCCCCTAATCGTCTTCTGCGAAGCCGAATTCTCGGTCGATCTTGTCCTGCTGTCTGGCGAAGACGAACAGGATGACCACGAAGGCGATCAGCGAACCCTGCGCGGCCATATAGAAGCCGAGCGGGAAGCCAAGGATCGGCAGCTTGATGGCGTTGAGCGGAACCACGAACATGTGGATGACGTATCCGAAGAAGAACCAGATGCCGAGGTTGATCAGCATCAGGCGCGAGGTCTTGCGCCAGTGGGCTTCTTCTCGTTCTTTGAGATTTTGGGAGTCAGGCATGGGCTGCATTTCCTCTGTCAGCACTCCGGCATGCGAGCCGGAGGAATCGAGGGGTTGCATACCCGTCGCTGCGGCCCCCCCGTGCCGCCTTCCAACCGGTCTTTCGCCAATTTGGAATGTCGGAGGCTAACATCAGGAGTGCCGAGGTCTTTCTAATACTTTCGGAGGGAACCGATGTTGCGGATGCGAACGGCGCTGCGGCCGTTGACAATTCGGGCGCGGCGAGCGCGGGATAGCACGGCGATTCCGTTTGGCAGGATCGGATTGCGATGAAGCTGCTGCAGAAATTCTTTCGTCCCCGGCCGCCGATTGGCGATCGCAAGGCGCTTGCCGACTTCATAGACGCGCAGTCGGCATTCATCGTGCAAAAGGGTATTTACGAGTATTCGCGTGCCCGCGCGGGCCATTACGCCAAGGTGCTGTTTGCCGAGGAAGGCTTTGCACAAGCCGTCGAACGGTCGCGCTGGCAGGCTTATCCGCTCGGGCTTGCGATGGTCGGCGAGATGGTCGAGGGGGTATTGCGCCCACATGCCGGCATGCACCGCCGGGCGGTTCTCGACCAGATGATCCTCGTCGTCCTCTCGGTTTTCGACCGTTACCCCGTGCCGCCGTCGCTCGGCGAGGACGCCTGGCTTGAGGCCCGGCGCGAGCTGGAGCAGAGGCTCGACCTTGTTGGCGGGCATGCGCCCAAGCGCGTGATGGACATTCCCGAGCCGCTGGCGGAAACCTATTTTGCGATGATGCCGATCCACGAAAAGCTGCGCGGACGGGATTTCGAGACGATCCGCAATTACCTGCGCGTCAGCCTGTGCAACATCCATGACGAATTGGTCGATCGCATCGATGCGGCTGCCGTGACCAACAGGCTGCTGGCGTAGGATCGCCCGGCCTCTGCCAATGCCCGGTTTGCCGGCCAGCATCGCACGGTCCGGGCCTTCCGAGGGAGGACAATGGATACGACGAGTGGTGCTGCCCCGCTTTTGTCGCTCGACGCCGTTGTCATCGATGCCGAAACGACTGGGCTCGATCCGCGCAAGGCGCGGGTGATCGAGCTTGCGGGCGTGCGTCTGTCGGCCGGAAAGCTGGTCGACGGCGGTTCGTTCGTTCAATTGCTGCGGCCGGCCGATCAACCGATCCCCGCCGAAACGACGCGCATTCACGGCATCGATGATGCCATGGTCGCTGAATCGCCGCTATTCGTGGATGTGTGGCCGCGTTTCGAGGCATTCCTCGGCCGGACGGTCGTCATCGGGCACATGATCGGTTTCGATCTGGCCGTCCTGAAGCGCGAATGCGATCTGGCGGGATTGCCATGGTCCCGGCCTCGAACGCTCGATACCAGACTGCTTGCGGAGATCGTTGCGCCGGACCTCGGCGGATACCAGCTGGAGAATCTTGCGGCCTGGCTTGGCATTGACGTAGCCGGCCGGCACTCCGCTCTCGGCGATGCGATCACGACGGCACGGATCTTCCTTGCGCTGCTGCCGAGGCTGCGCGAGCACGGCATCCGGACCGTCGCTCAAGCCGAGCGGGTCTGTCGCGCGCTCACCACGGTGCTCGACGATCAGGTGCGGATGGGTTGGGTCGAGCCGGTCGAAGCGACGGCTCGTATCGATGCAGAGCAAACGCTGAAGCGATTCGACGCCTATGCCTATCGCCACCGCAACCGCGACATCATGCGGTATCCCGTCATTTTCGTCGGTCCGGACGTTTCGGTGAGCGAAGCCCTGGCGCGAATGACCAGCGAGAGAATATCGGCTGTGTACGTCGGTGCGGCGGATGCGGCCGCCGACGATATCAAGGCCGTCGAGGCCGGGATCGTTACCGAGCGTGACGTGCTGCGGGCGATCGCCCGGCTCGGTGCCCCCGCGCTGGAGCTGCCGGTGCACCGCATCATGAGCAGGCCGCTGGCGGCGATTCCCGAGGACGCGCTTGTCTATCGCGCGATTGGCCGGATGAATCGCCTCAAGACCCGCCATCTCGGCGTCGTCGATGAGGCCGGCCGGGTGGTCGGTGCGTTGTCCGCGCGGGACCTGCTGCGTCTGCGGGCAGGGGAGGCCATATCGCTCGGCGACGAGATCGAGGATGCTGCGGATACGCAGGCATTGGCGCTGGCCTGGGCGAAGCTGCCGCGGGTTGCGGAGGTGCTCCTGGCGGAAGGATTGTCCGGGCGTCAGATTGCGGAGGTGATCTCCAGCGAGCTCTGCGCCCTCACCCGTCAGGCCGCTGTGATCGCCGAGCGGATCATGCGGGATCGCGGTCGGGGCGCGGCCCCCACGCCCTACACGCTGATCGTGCTCGGGTCTGCCGGGCGCGGCGAAAGCCTGCTGGCGATGGATCAGGACAATGCCGTGATCTTCGCGCAAGGCGAGCCGGGAGGCGACGAGGATCGCTGGTTTGAGACGTTCGCAGCGCACGTTGCAGATATTCTGCACGAGGCCGGTGTGCCTTATTGCAAGGGGGGCGTCATGGCGAAAAACCCACCCTGGCGCGGCTCTGTCGCAACCTGGCGGGACCGCATCGAGCACTGGGTCTGCCGCTCCAGTCCAAAGGATCTGCTGTCGGTCGATATCTTTTTCGATCTCCGGGCCGTTCATGGCGACGGCAGCCTTGCCGTCGCGGTCAGGCAGGCGGCTTTCGCGGCAGCCGAGGGGCAGGTCGCGTTCGCCAAGCTTCTGGTCGAGGGGATCAGCGTCCCTGCGAGCCTGAAATTCTTCGGCGGCATTCGCACTGACGGCGGTCGCATCGACCTCAAGGCGGCAGGGCTGTTCGGCCTGGTCGCTGCAGCGCGTGCGATGGCGATCCGATACCATGTGATGGACCGATCGACATCGCAACGCCTCGCGGGCGTGAAGGCCCTGGTTGGCCGTGGCCAGACCGATCTCGATGCGCTCGACGAGGCCCATGGTATCTTTCTGGAGCTGATCGTGTCGCAACAGATTGCGGATGTGGCGCAGGGGACGGCGCCCTCCAATGCGGTGTTGGTCAAGCCGTTGTCGGCCCGTGATCGCGAGCGATTGAGGGCAGCGCTTCAAGCGGTCGCCGTGATCGATGAGTTGACCCGAGACCTGCTGTTCAGGGATTGATGAGACTCGTCAGCGGCTTTTTGCGCTGCAACATCAGTTGGTTGACGCCTGTGATTAACCGCCTTGCGACTACGGGCGGAAGGTTGCCTTGCAAGACGGCTCCAGTCAGTAAACAATCGCAATTGCTGCTTGATCAGCAACGAGTTGAACTTCTTTCCCGATCTTTCGTCGGCCTGCGGAACAGATGACTGCAACAGCCAATGCAAACACCCATCTCGTCATCGCCGATGATCATCCCCTGTTCCGCGATGCGCTGCGGCAGGCGGTGGCGGGCGTTCTCCCCGCGGCTCGGATCGACGAGGCCGGATCCTTCGAGGATCTGACCAAGCTTCTTGAGCAGGCCTCCGAGGTCGACCTGGTCCTGCTCGACCTCTCCATGCCTGGGATCTCCGGCTTTTCCGGCCTGATCTATCTGCGTGCGCAATACCCGGCGATCCCGGTCGTGATCGTCTCGGCCTCCGACGACAGCGCCACGATCCGCCGTTCGCTCGATTTCGGTGCGTCCGGCTTCATCCCGAAGCGATTCGGGGTCGAGACCTTGCGCGACGCCATCCTCAAGGTGATGGAGGGCGACGTCTGGGTCCCCGCCGATACCGACCTCTCCGCCGCCGCCGATCCCGACATGACCCGCCTGCGGGACCGCCTGGTGACGCTGACGCCTCAGCAGGTTCGCGTCCTGATGATGCTGTCGGAGGGCCTTCTCAACAAGCAGATCGCCTACGAGCTCGGTGTCTCAGAGGCCACCATCAAGGCGCATGTCTCGGCGATCCTGCAGAAGCTCGGCGTCGAGAGCCGGACGCAAGCGGTGATTGCCGCCGCCAAGATCGCCGGCGGCCAGTGGAAGCAGGGTACGCCGACGGAATAGGGCTGCTACAGCGTGGTCAGAAGCACGCTGGCCGCTTTGATATCCGCCGTATCGGCGCCCTCGGCAAAGCCCTCGAGCGCCGATTGGAGCCATCGCTTCGCCTCGTCGCGCTGCCCGCGTCCGGCAAACAGCCCGGCGAGATCGATCGCAGCGCGCAGCTCCCAGGCCGCGGCGCCTTGCCGGCGGCTGAGATCCAGGGATTGCATGAAGTGGGCTTCTGCCTGCTCGGCGTCGGGCTCCGGCAGCGACAACAGAACTCTGCCTTTCATCCGCAGCAACTCGGGCATGTAGAGATGATCGCCGCTCTGATCGACGAGGCGGATCGCATCGTCGATCAGGCGCGCACTCTGCTCGACCTGTCCAAGCGCCAACAAGCCTTGAACCAGTGCGATGTTGAAGGTCGTGGTGAGCAGTTCGTAGCCGGCCTCGTGGAGCTCGCGTAGGCAAGCCATGATCGTATCGACGCCTTGCGCGGCGTCTCCCCGACGGATCGCCAGTTCGCCCTTCACGCCGCGGCCCACCACGAGATAGGGACCCATCGAGCGAGATTCGGCATGCGCGATGAATTGGTCGATGCTCTGCTCGGCGCCGTCGAGATCGCCGTCCCAGAGCGAGATCGAGACCGCCCAGATCAGGGCGATGCAGAGCGTGATCGGATGCTCCATCTGCGCGGCTTCAGTCACCGTCTGTTGCGCCAGCTGCCGCGCGTCCGCGGGCCGGCCCTGTAACCAGAGTTCGCGCGCCAGCGTGATGCCGGCCCGGTTGCGATGATCGAAGCCATGGATGGTGCTGATTCGTTCGGCGCCCGGCCCTTGCCATGCGACCTCCAGCATCTTCAGCGCGTCGCGGTGCTCGCCGGCCAGATGCAGCGAGACCCCGAGCAACGAATGGGCGAGGACGATCGAGCCGGGATCGCCGAGCGGCTGCGCGACCGCAAGGCTCTGCTGCGCATAGCCAAGCGCGGCATGGAACTGCCCCATCCGTTCGTGAAAGATATGCATGCGGCCGAGCAGCTGCAGCTGGTTCGGCGCGTCGCCGCGCGCCTCCGCGATCGCAAGGCTCCTGCTCAAGGCCACGCGCGCCGCCTCGCTGCCGCCGCGCGTGAACATCAGGGTCAGCCCGAGGGCAGCCTGGATGTGCATTTCATCGGCGCTGCCGCGCGCGGACGGGGTCATCGCAAGCAGTGCCCGTTCCGACCAGCGCCGGCATTCGATCAAGAGGGACATCGCGAGGAAGATCGGCGCTGCCGCGGCGGCGAGCGCAATGCCGGCGGTGGCGTCGCCGCCCGCGCCAAAGCACCAGTCCAGCGCGGCACGCACATTGTGGAGCGCGGAGAAGTGGATCGCCCGTTCGTCGGCGTTCGGCGTTGCCGCCCATGTGCTGCCGGCCTGCTCCAGCCATCGCCGGTAGTAGGTCGCGTGGCGGGCGGCGAGCGCGGCGTCGTTCGGCTCGATCTCGAGCAGATAGGCGCGCGTGGTATCGAGCAGACGGTAGCGCATCATGGCGCCGACCGGCCGCGGCGCGACCATCGATTTGGTGACGAGACTGTCGATGGCATCGAACAAATGGGAGCGGTCGGCACGTTCATCCGGGACGACCTCGAGGGCGGCGTCGATGGTGAAGTGACCTGCGAAGACCGCCAGCCTGCGGAGGACGAGGCGCTCGATGTCGGACAGCAGCCCGTAGCTCCAGTCCAGCGTCGCCCGCAACGTCTTCTGTCGCCGGGGCGCGGTGCGCTGGCCCTGCCAGAGCAGATTGAGACGCTCATCGAGCAGCGCGGCCGTCTGCTCCAGGCCGTAAGCTTCGACCCGGCCGGCGGCGAGCTCGATCGCCAGGGCCATGCCGTCGAGCTTGCGGCAGATCCTCGCGATAGTCGCGGCGTTGGTATCGTCGAGCGCGATCTGCGCGCCGCCAGCGGTCGCCCGTTCGATGAAGAGCTGAAGCGCGGGATAGGTTTGTGCAGCCGCCGCACTCAGCCCGGCACTATCAGGCGGTACGGCGAGCGGCGCCAGTCGATAGACCTGCTCGCCCTCGACGCGCAGGGCTTCGCGGCTGGTGGCGAGGATGTGGACATCAGGCGCAGCGTGGAAGATCGCCGAAGCCAGCGGTGCCGCCGCGGCGATGACATGCTCGCAATTGTCGAGGATGAGCAGCAACCGCTTGTCCCTGACATGCGCGAGCAGCGCGGGCAGGGGATCGTCGGTCTCGGCCGGCAAGCCGAGCATCAACAGGATCGAGGTGATCACGAGATCGGGATCGCTGAGCGCGGCAAGGTCGACGAAATGCGCGGCGTCGGAGAACGTCGCGAGCAGGTCGTGGGCGATCGCCACCGCGACGGCAGTCTTGCCCACGCCGCCCGGACCGACGATCGTGACGAAGCGCGAGGTGAGAAGCTTGTCGGAGATGGTGGCGACCGCCTGGTCGCGTCCGACCATCCGTTGCAGCCGATTCGGCAGCTTGACCGGCGGCAATTCCATCGGCGGGGACGAGCGCCGCGCCGCCGGAGGCTCCGTGTGCGAGATCGGCGCCACGAAGCAATAGCCGCGCCCGGAAAGCGTCGTGATGTAGCGTGCGCCGTCATTGCCGTCGCCGAGCGCCTTGCGGAGAGCGGCGATGTGAAAGCGCAGATTGGCCTCTTCGACGGTGATGCCGGGCCACACCAGCGCCATCAGATCCCATTTGCTGACGACCTCGTTCGGCCGCGACATCAGTGCGATCAGCGCGTCGAAGGCCTTCGCACCCAGCGGCACCGCGAGGCCGTCGCGCGTCACGAGCCTTTCATGTGGCGCCACGGTGAATGGTCCGAACGAGAGTCTTGGCCCGGTCGGCGTGGTCATCGCGAAATCTTGCTCATTTGCGAACCGGATAGCCAGAGGGCAGCCATCCCGCAAGGCCTGCGTTGCATCGGCCTCAGACCTTGTTTGCAGACCTCGCATCAGCTTCTGCGCCGGCCTCACAACTTCTCACAAGTCCAAACGGGTCTCCGGAGCGCGTCGCTGCTAGTCAGTTTGCGCGACTGCAAGGAGCTCTTCATGACGCAAACGGCAAAACTGCTCTACACGGCCCGGACCCACACCAGCGGCGGCCGGCACGACGGCATATCGCGCAGTTCCGACGGTCGCCTCGACGTCAAGCTGTCGCCGCCGGGCGGGGCCGGCATCGGCACAAATCCCGAGCAATTGTTTGCGGCCGGCTGGTCGGCCTGCTTCGAAGGCGCCATGGAACTCGCCGCGCGCAAGCAGAAGGTGACCCTTCCCAGGAAAAGCGCGATCGACGCGGAGATCGATCTGGTGCTCGACGAGGGCGCCTACGCGCTGAGGGCGCGCCTCAATGTCAGCCTGCCGGGACTCGACCCCGAGATCGCACGCGGCATCATCGATGAAGCGCATCAAACCTGCCCCTACTCCAAGGCCGTCCGCGGCAACATCGACGTCACGGTCGCGCTGATCTGACGCACCATCATCAACCACGACGAGGTCACACCATCATGAAGCAGCTCATCGATCAGCACCGCCGCCAGTTTCTCGGCATCGCCACCGGAGCCGCCGCCGCGGGCATCGGCGTGATCGCGTTCGCTCGTGCCGAGACGGAACCGCAGCGATCCCAAGCATCGAATGCGTCCTTCGGCGCGATCAAGCAGATCGATGCCGGCGTTCTCAACGTCGGCTATGCCGAGGCGGGTCCCTCGAACGGTCCGGTAGCGATCCTGCTGCATGGCTGGCCCTACGACATTCACGCCTTCATTGACGTCGCGCCCCTCCTGGCAAAGGCCGGCTATCGCGTGATCATCCCATACTTGCGTGGCTACGGCACGACGCACTTCCTCTCCAGCGAAACGCCGCGCAACGGCGAGCCTGTGGCCATGGCCGCGGACATCATCGCGCTGATGGACAAGCTCGAGATCAAGAAAGCCGTCGTCGCCGGCTTCGACTGGGGTGCACGCACCGCCGACATCATCGCCGCGCTGTGGCCGGACCGTTGTCGCGCGTTGGTAGCGGTCAGCGGCTATCTGATCTCGAGCCAGGCTGCCGGCAACGCGCCGTTGCCGCCGCAGGCGGAGCTGCAATGGTGGTACCAGTTCTACTTCGCGACCGAACGCGGCCGGGCCGGATACGAGAAGTACACGCACGATTTCGCCAAGCTGATCTGGAAGCTGGCCTCGCCGCAGTGGAAGTTCGACGACGCCACCTTCAACAGGAGCGCGGCGGCGCTCGACAACAGGGATCATGTCGCGATCACGATCCACAATTACCGCTGGCGGCTCGGGCTCGCCCAGGGCGAGGCAAAATACGAGCCTCTCGAAAAGAAGCTGGCCGCGGCTCCGCAGATCGAGGTGCCGACGATCACGATGGAGGGCGACGCCAACGGAGCGCCGCATCCCGAGCCGAGCGCCTATGCCAAGAAGTTCTCAGGCCGATACGAGTTTCGCCTGATCACAGGCGGCGTCGGCCACAATCTGCCGCAGGAAGCGCCACAAGCCTTCGCCAAGGCCGTCATCGACGCCGACGGCGCCTAGGCATTCGTCGGCACCTCCGTCCAGCCTCATTGATCGAGCCCGATGAAACATCATGACGATAGCCGAACCCGAAAAGAAGAAATCTCTCTACACCACGATGATCGTGCTGACCGTGGTCGTCCTCGTCGTGCTCCTGACCTGCATGCCCTACCTCGTCACGATCGCCTTCGCGGAAGGGCCAGCGGAACAGAGCGCGGCGGACGCCTCGCCGATCTTCGGCGTCACAATTCCAGCCGGCTATAAGCGGTGGGAGCTGATCGCGCCGGCCGAAGAGGCCGCGCCGCTCGACGAGCTGCGCGCTGTTGTCGGCAACCAGATCGCCATCGATGCCTATCAGGCCGGAAAACTGCCGTTCCCGGACGGCACCATCCTGGTCAAGCGCGCCTGGAAGCGAAAGCAGTCACCCGAGTTTGCGTCCGCGACGATTCCCGGCGCCGCCACCACGGTCCAGGTGATGGTGAAGGATTCCAGGAAATACTCGGCTACCGGCGGCTGGGGCTTTGGCCGCTTCATCAACGGCAAGCCGGTGGACGAGGCGCAGCACCGCACCTGCTTCGCCTGCCACGACGCCCGCGCCAAGAGCCGCGACTATGTCTTCACGCGGCTTGCGCCTTGAGACATACGGTGACTGGCTTGAAGACTTGGTTCATCAGCGGCAGCTCTCGCGGGCTTGGCCGTGCCATCACGGAAGCGGCACTCGCCGCGGGCGACCAGGTGGTTGCCACTGCGCGGACGCTCCAACCGCTTGAACCGTTGCGGGAACGTTTCGCTGAAAGACTGTGCCTTGCAACGCTCGACGTCACGGATGAAGCTGCCGCGCCGGCAGCCATCGCGCTTGCTGCGGAGACGTTCGGCGGACTCGACGTGGTCGTCAACAATGCCGGCTACGGCGACCTCGGATCGGTCGAGGATACTGGCCTGGACTCGTTCCGGCGGCAGATCGAGGCCAATTTGATAGGCACCATTATCGTCACCAAGGCGGCGATTCCGGTGCTGCGCCGGCAGCGCCGTGGCCACATCGTGCAAGTCTCGTCCGTAGGCGGCCGGATCGGCGCCCCAGCCCGCGCCGCCTATTCGGCCGCGAAATGGGGTATCGAGGGCTTTTCGGAATCGCTGGCGCGCGAGATGGCGCTGATCGGCGTGAACGTCACGATCGTCGAGCCCGGCGGCTTTCGCACCGGCTTTGCGCGAGCCGCACATGGGACCGGCGAAGGACGCCCGGAATACGATGCGCTCGTCGGCGCTGCCGTCAGGATGCAGCGCGATTACGACGGCCGGCAGCCCGGCGATCCAGCCAAAGCCGCGGCCGTGGTTCTGAAGCTTGCCGATATGGAGCGCCCGCCTCTGCGCATTGCGCTCGGAAGCGATGCCGTCGACGCCATCGCTGCGATCGATAAGCTCCGCCTCGAAGAGCTGGAGAGGTGGCGAGCGCTCAGCGTATCGACTGACTATTGACCCCGGGGGCCTCACTCCGCCGCCACCATTTGTTGCGTGCGCCACTGGCCCAGCAGGGCACGCAGCGAAGCCGGCTTCACCGGCTTGTTGAGCACCGCGATCTTCTCGTCACGCGCGGCGACCTGCACGGCGGGGCTGCGGTCGGCCGTGATCAGGATCGCAGGGATGGTATCGCCGAAACGGCGGCGGATCTCGCGGATGGCGGCGATGCCGTTGCCGCGATCGAGGTGATAATCGACCAGAAGGCCGGTGACGCGGCGGCCGGCGGTTTCGATCGCAGCGATCGCGCCTTCGGGATCGGCGACCGCGATCACCTCGGCGTCCCAAGCCTTGAGCAGCGTGCGCATGCCGTCGAGGATCGCCGCATCGTTCTCGATGCAGACGATCAGCGCGCCCGAGATCGGTGTGCGCGCCAGCGGCGTCGCGCTGGTCACGGCCGCGGTGTGGGTGACCGCCTTCGCCGTCGGCACGGTCACCGAGAACACCGAGCCGCCGCTTCGATTGCCGTCGATGGCGATGCCGTGCTTGAGCACGCGAGCCAGGCGTTCCACGATCGAGAGGCCGAGGCCCAGACCGCGCGCGATCCGCGCCCCCTGCTCCAGGCGATGGAATTCCTTGAAGATCTCGCCGCGCTTGACCGCGGGGATACCGACGCCGGTGTCGTAGACGCAGATCTTGAGCGAGGCGCCGCGGCGGCGGCAGCCGACCAGCACGCGGCCGCGCGGGGTATACTTGATCGCGTTCGAGATCAGGTTCTGGAGCAGGCGCCGCAGCAGGAGCCGGTCCGACTCGACCGGCAGCGAGCAGGGCACGAAGGCGAGCTCCAGGCCCTTGGCGCGCGCGATCGGCGCGAACTCGATTTCCAGCGACCGCATCAGATCGGCCATCTTGAAGCTCGAGATCGAGGTCGCCATCGCGCCGGCATCGAGCCTGGAAATGTCGAGCAGCGCGCCGAGGATTTCCTCGATCGCCTGCAAGGATTCGTCGATGTTCTCGACCAGCCGCGTCTCCTCGCCATTGTGCTGGCGCTCGACGAGGCTGGTGACGTAGAGCCGCGCCGCGTTCAGCGGCTGCAGGATGTCGTGGCTGGCGGCGGCGAGGAAACGCGTCTTGGAGATGCTGGCGTCCTCCGCCGCGCTCTTGGCGATGGCCAGCTCGGAGTTCAGCCGCGTCAGCTCCTCGGTGCGGTCGCGCACGCGCTTTTCCAGCGTCGCATTGGCGCGCTCCAGCGCTTCGGCGGCTTCGAAGCTCGGCGTGACGTCGGTGAAAGTGATGACGAAGCCCCCGCCGGGCATGCGGTTGGTGAGCACTTCGATCACCATGTGGCGTTCCGGCAGCCGCTCGAGATAAGGCTCGCTGTCGGTGGTGTAGGCCGCAAGGCGCCGTTCCAGCAGGGCCTCGCGCTCGAGCGGATCGTTCGGATCGCCGAGGCCGATGAACTCCAGGATCTCGCGCAAGGGCGTGCCGAACTGGATCAGATGCAGCGGCACATTGAGGAGGTCGCCGAACTGCCGGTTGGAGCAGATCAGTTGCAGATCGGCGTCGAACACGGCGATGCCCTGGCGCACATGGTTGAGCGCGGTCTGCAGGATCTCGCGGTTGAAATGCAGCGCGGCGTGCGAATCGTCGAGCAGCTTCAGCGCGGCCTTGGCGGAGACCGTCCGCTTGCGCAGCAGCAGCGACATCACGAGGCGGGAGGAGGCCGCGCCGATCGAGGAGGCAATCAGATGCTCGGCGTGTTGCAGCAGCTCGAAATCGGCGGGCGCACCGGGCTCCAGCCGCACGTTGCGCCGCGCCGAGAAGGCCTCGAAGGAATGTCGCGCGCGGTCGGGCCCGAGATATTGCGCCACCGTGGTCTGGATGTCCTGCACGGTGACGGTGCTGCGCCAGCGGCGGAAGCTCGGGGAGATCGGTGCGAGCGTATTGGGCACGAACAGATCGGCTTGCAGCAGCTCGATGGAGGATGGCCGGCGTGCCAGCGACAGCAGCACATAGGTCAGGATGTTGAGGGACAGCGACCAGATCACGCCGTGCATCAGGGGCGGCAGGTCGGCGCCGAACAGTGCCTGCGGCCGCAGCGCCTCGATGCCGAACGGGCCGTGCTGCAGCAGCAGGATGCCTGACGTCGAGGAATCCATGAAGCTCGGCATGAACAGCGTGTAGAGCCACACCGCAAACCCGACCAGCATGCCGCCGATCGCCCCGCGCGCGGTCGCGCGCCGCCAGAGCAGGCCGCCGAAGAAGCTCGGGGCGAGCTGGGCGATGGCGGCAAAGGAGAGCAGGCCGATCGCCGCGAGCTGGGTGCTGCCGAGCGCGCGATAGTAGAAATAGGCCATCACCATGATGGCGAAGATCGCGAGCCGGCGCGAGCGCAGCAGGAAGTTGCTGAAATCGGCCCCGCCGGCGCGCCCCTCCGGCCGACGTTTCAGCACCAGCGGCACCACGAGGTCGTTCGAGACCATGATGGAGAGCGCGACGCATTCGACGATCACCATGGCGGTTGCCGCCGACAGCCCGCCGACGAAGACGGCGACGCTGAGCAGGTTCGCGCCGCTCTCGATCGGCAGGGCCAACACGTACATATCAGGGTCGGCCGTGCCGAACGGGAAGGTCACGAGGCCGGCGAGCGCGATCGGGATCACGAACAGGTTGATGGCGACGAGGTAGAGCGGAAACAGCCAGCGCGCGCGGCCGACCTCGGCATCCGAGGAATTCTCCACCACGCTGACGTGAAACTGGCGCGGCAGCAGCATGATCGCGCACAGCGACAGCAATGTCATGGTCAGGAAGTTGCCGATCGACGGCGAATAATTGATGGCGCGCACCGCTTCCGGCGTCCTCATCGCGCGCTCGATCAATTCATGCGGCGAGAACATCCAGAAGGTGACGAAGATGCCGGCGGCGAGGAAGGCGACCAGTTTGATGATGGACTCGGTCGCGATCGCCAGCATCAGGCCGTGCTGGTGCTCGGTCGCGTCGGTCTGTCGCGTGCCGAACAGCACAGCGAAGGCCGCCATCGTCAGCGTCACCATCAGCGCCATGTCGCCGAGGATCGGGATGTGCGAGAAGGCCTGGTCTTCGCTCAGGATTGTGCCCAGCGAAGAAGCCACCGCCTTGAGCTGGAGCGCGATATAGGGCACCGAGCCGATGATCGCGATTGCGGCGACGGTCGCCGCCACCGCTTGGCTCTTGCCGTAGCGGGCCCCGATGAAGTCGGCGATCGAGGTGATGTTGTGGGCTTTCGCCAGCTGGATCACGCGTCGGAGCACCCCGGCCCCCAACCCGATCATCAGGATCGGGCCGACATAGATCGCGAGGAAATCGGTCGAGGTGCGGGTCGCGAAGCCGACCGACCCGAAGAAGGTCCAGGACGTGCAGTAGATCGCCAGCGACAGCGGATAGATCAGCCCGGAGGCGCGGCCGCGACCGGCCGGCGAGCGGCGGTCGCCGTGGCTCGCCACCAGGAACAGGAAGCCGATATAGCCGAAGGCGGCGGCGATCACGCCCCAATCGTGCAGCATGGGTCGGGGGCTCTCTCCCTGGGCGCCGGCGGCGCCCGAGCTCATTTTCCTTGCAAACCTAGCGCGTTGAGCGGACGCAAGCGACAGCGAAATGCCGTGCGGCGGTAGGAACTGCCGGCGTCGTTAAGCGGTGGGGCGAGCTGTCCGCCCGCTCTTACCCTCCAGGGGAGGGTAAAAGAGGCCTATTCCGCGGCCAGCGACTTCGCGCGCAGCGGCAGGCCGAGGCGGTCCCACACTTGCAGCAGCGCTTCGGCGAGCTGATCGATAAGGCCGTCGTCGTGATACGGCGAGGGCGTGATGCGCAGGCGCTCGGTGCCCTTGGCGACGGTCGGATAGTTGATCGGCTGGATGTAGATCCCGTGCTGTTCGAGCAGCAGGTCGGAAGCCTGCTTGCACTTCTCGGGATCGCCGACGAACAGCGGTACGATGTGTGTGTCGCTCGACATCACCGGCAGGCCGGCGGCATTGAGGATCGCCTTGACCCGGGCGGCACGGTCCTGGTGGCGCTCGCGCTCCCAGCTCGACGTCTTCAGGTGCCTGATCGCCGCGGTCGCGGCCGAGCAGACCGCCGGCGGCAGCGCGGTGGTGAAGATGAAGCCCGGCGCATAGGAGCGCACGGCGTCGATGATCTGGCCGTTGGCGGCGATGTAGCCGCCGAGACAGCCGAACGCCTTGGCCAGCGTGCCCTCGAGAATGTCGATGCGATGCATCACGCCGTCGCGCTCGGCGATGCCGCCGCCGCGCGGGCCGTACATGCCGACGGCGTGGACTTCGTCGACATAGGTCATCGCGCCATATTTCTCGGCGAGATCGCAGATCCTGGCGAGCGGCGCGACATCGCCGTCCATGGAATAGAGACTCTCGCAGACGATCAGCTTCGGCCGATCGGGACCGGCCGCTTTCAACAGCTCTTCGAGATGCGCAACGTCGTTGTGGCGGAACACGATCCGCTCGCAGCCGGACTGGCGGATGCCCTCGATCATCGAATTGTGGTTGAGCTCGTCCGACAGGATCAGGCAGTTCGGAATGAGCTTTGCGATGGTCGGGATGCCGGTCTGGTTCGAGACATAGCCCGAGGTGAACAGCAGCGCGGCTTCCTTGCCGTGGAGATCGGCGAGCTCGGCTTCGAGCTGCACCAGCGGATGATGCGTGCCGGCGATGTTGCGGGTGCCGCCGGCGCCGGTGCCGACGCGCGTGGCAGTCTCGACCATGGCGCCGACCACCTTCGGATGCTGGCCCATGCCGAGATAGTCGTTGGAGCACCAGATCACGACGTCGCGCTTGCCCTTGGGCGAGTGCCAGACCGCATGCGGGAACCGGCCGGCCGTGCGTTCGAGGTCGGCGAACACGCGATAACGCCGCTCGGTGTGGAGACGATCGAGGGCGGAATCGAAGAATTGGGCGTAATCCATCGGCAAACCTGCAACGGAACCTGACCAAGGGGACGGGTCTACTTAGAGCTTTTCCAGCTCCAATGTCTATGCGCTATCCCACATTTGGATCTGTGGGGCATTTGGGCAAAATGCCCTATCCGGCGCGTCTCAGTTTGATCCCGATCAATCCTGCGCGACATATAATGCTGCTCTGCACCATCTGCCGGGGCGACCCAGCCTATGGTCTTCCGTCGCGGCCCGGCGCGCGCTTTCCTTGCTCAACCAAGCTCTCGAAAGGACCCTTCCATGAAGCGCGTGATGATCCTCAACGGTCCCAACCTCAACATGCTCGGCATCCGCGAGCCGCACATCTACGGCACGACGACGCTCGCGGAGGTCAACGCGAGCTGCGAGGACGCAGCCGCCAGGCTCGGCCTCAAGCTCGCCTTCCACCAGTCCAATCACGAGGGCGTGCTGGTTGATCTGATCCAGTCGGCGCGGCAGGACGCCGAGGCCATCGTCATCAATCCGGCCGGCCTCTCCTTCACCTCGGTCTCGATCATGGACGCGATCAAGACGTTCGAGGGCCCGGTGCTGGAGGTGCACATCTCCAACATCCACGCCCGTGACGAATATCACCGGCATTCCAAGATCTCGTTCGTGGCGACCGGCGTGATCTGCGGGCTCGGGCCGTTCGGCTACATCGCGGCGCTGCACGCGATCGCGAATATGAAGTGAGGCGCCAGCCGCGCCGGAGGTCTGCTCCCTCGCCCCGTTCTTACGGGGAGAGGGTTGGGGTGAGGGGCTGTTTCGGCAATGATGGTGAGAGTTGGACTCGCGGAGACTCCCCCTCACCCGCCACGCTTCGCGTGTCGGCCTCTCCCCGCAGGCGGGGAGAGGCGAATAACTCACGTCGTCCGAAACTGCAGCACGCCGTCCTGCATCTCGGGCGTGAGGCGGCCCTCGACGATCATGTAGTTGACGTGGGCGACGAGCTCGCCGGCGGCAAAGCCCATCTGGTGCTCGTCCAGCACGTGCTTGTTGAACACCACGGGCACCAGAGCGCGCGAGGTTTGCGGCACCTCACGGCAGGCTTCCGCGATCAATCGGCAGCGCTCTTCATGGTGGTCGGCGAGCTGCTTGATGCGGGTCTTCAATCCGTAGAACGGCACGCCATGGCCAGGCAGCACCAGCACGTCATAGGGCAGCGTCGTGGTGAGGCTGGCGAGCGAGGCCAGATATTCGCCGAGCGAATTCTGGTCGGGCTCGACCGCCCAGACGCTGACATTCGGCGAGATCTTGCTCAGCACCTGGTCGGCGGAGAGGAACAGCTTGTCGTCGGCGCAATACAGCATCACCTGGTCGAGGGCGTGGCCGCCGCCGGTGATGACCTTGAAGCGGCGCGTGCCGATCACGACGTCGTCGCCATGCGAGATGCGGCGGTAGGACGGCGGCAGCACCGAGACGCGCTTCAGATAGTCCTGGCCGCGGCCGAGCAGCTTTTCGGTGAGCGACTCGTCCATGCCATGGCGGCGGAAGAACAGCCGCTGCGCCTCGCGCCGCTCCTCGGTGCCGCGGTTCTGGTGATAGACCGATTGCAGATATTCGACCTGCGACATCACCAGCGGGCAGCCGAACCGCTCGACGATCCAACCGGCGAGACCGACATGATCCGGGTGGGAGTGGGTGACGATCAGGCGCGTGATGTTGACGCCTTTCAGCGGTCCGTCGAACAGCTTCGTCCAGGCCTCGATCGTCTCCTCGTTGCCGAAGCCGGCATCGATCATCGCATAGCCGTCGCCATCGGCGAGCAGGTAGATGTTCACGTGGTTGAGGCGGAACGGCAGCTTCAGCCGCGCCCACAACACGCCGGGCCGCACCTCGACCACCTGTTCGGGGCCGGGATGCTGTTCCCAGGGGTAGCGCAGGGCCTCGGCCGAGGACTGCGGGGTGTCGGTTTTCGAGCTCATGCTATCGGCTTAAACCCAGCGCGCGCGGGGCGCCAGCCGAAAAAGGATGCTGGGCGGCGACAGCATGGCGGTCATACCGAGGCAGTTTTCCGTAGCCCGGATTGCGCTGCGCTCCATCCAGGCTACAGGACAGGGACTTACGCCGCCCGCATGTCGTTGAGGAAGGCGTCGATCTCCCCGCGCAGCATATCGGCCTCGCGGCGCAGCGCGTCCGAGGCGCCCAGCACCTCGGTGGCCGCAGCGCCGGCTTCGGCGGACGCGGTAGAGACGCCGACGATGTTGCTGGAGACCTCGCTGGTGCCGCCGGCGGCATGCTGGATGTTGCGGGCGATTTCGCGCGTGGCGGCGCCCTGCTCCTCGACCGCTGCTGCGATCGTGGTGGTGACGTCGTTGATCTCGCCGATGATCCGGCCGATGCCCTGGATGGCGCCGACCGCGGAGGTCGTGACTGACTGCATGCTGGCGATCTGGGTGCGGATCTCGTCGGTCGCCTTGGCGGTCTGGCTCGCCAGGCTCTTCACCTCGGAGGCAACCACCGCGAAGCCGCGGCCGGCCTCGCCGGCGCGTGCCGCCTCGATGGTGGCGTTGAGCGCGAGCAGATTGGTCTGCGAGGCGATGGTCTGGATCAGGTCGACGACGACGCTGATGCGGCTCGCGCTGTCGGCAAGGCTCTGCACCGTGGCGTCGGTCGCTCCCGCTTCGTCGACCGCCTTTTTGGCGATCTCGGCGGAGGTCACGACCTGACGGCTGATCTCCTGGATCGAGGAGGACAGCTGCTCGGTGCCGGCCGAGACGGTCTGCACGTTGACCGACGTCTCCTCCGCGGCGGAGGCGACCGCGTTGACCAGCGCGTTGGACTGGTCGGCGGTGTTCGACATGCTCTGCGCGGTCGATTGCATCGAATTGGCCGATTGGGCCAGATTGTCGAGCGCGGAGCGCACCGTGCTTTCGAACTGGGCGATCTTCGCCTCCATGCGCGCGGCGCGCTCGGCCTTGGCGATACGGTCCTTGTCCTGCTCGCTGGTCAGCGCGCGGGTCTCGATCATGCTCTCCCGGAACACCTGCAGCGTGTTCGCCATGACGGAGATTTCGTCGTTGTGGTTCTTCGAGCGGTAGATCTCGGTTTCGAGATCGCCGTTCGCGAGCAACTGCATCGACTGATGCAAGGCGCCGATCCGGCGCAGGATGTTACGGCCGACATAGAGCCAGACGAACAGCGCCGAGCCGACCAGCATCAGCGCGCCCAAGCCCAGCATGACCGACGTCGCGAGCGAAATCTCCTGCCGCGCCTGGAAGGTCGAGGTGTTGGTCTCTTTCTGCACGCCGTCGACGAGCTGCTGCACGCTGATGCCGAGCCCGACATTGAGCTTGCGGGTCTCGTCCAGGATGGTCTGGCCGTAGTCGATGGAGTCGAGCTCTTTCTCGCGCAGATTGAACACGCCGGTCTTGCCGGTGCCGAGCGCGAGCAGCTTTTCCGCGGTGTCGCGCAGCATCTTGTTGCCCTGGTTGTCCGGCAACAGATCGAGGTTCGACCGCAGGCGCCCCTGCGCCGTCTTGAATTCCTTCTGGATGTCATCGAGCTTGTCGCTGGTGTTCGCCGACAGCGCCGCGCTCATGTTGGCGGCGGCGAGATTACCGCTGGCGACGACGTTGCCGAGCTGACCGACGGTCTGCGCGGCGTCGGTCGCGTCTGCGGCTGACAGGTCGGCTGAACCGAGAATGGCATTGACGCGGGTCTGCGCGTCCAGCATCGCCGGACTCGCTGCGCCGACGAACGCGCCCTGCGCGGCGCGAAGCGCGTCATATTGCTTGTCGTGCAGCGCCGCGATGTCGAGCCGTTCGCGGGCGGCTTTCGTCAGGCTCTGAGCCGCCTCGTTGATGCTCTTCATCGTCTCGCTGAGCCCGGAGACGACGCTCTTGTCGCCGCCGAGCTCGATGATCTCGTTGAGCTTCTGCTGCGTCTGCTCCTGTAATTCCCTGAGTTTCTTGGTGCGCTCGTTCAGAGCGTCCTCGCTCTGCGCCGCAAGCAGGGCCGGTCCCTGCGCCGCGAGGCTCGCACTCAGCGCCGACAATTGCAGGCTGGCGGAAAGGCGCGGAATGTCCCGTCCGCTCAGTTCAGTCATGCGTCCGCCGAGATTCTGCAGCGCAAGGCCGGCGCCGGCCGCGATCACGAGGCCCATGCCCGCGATGATCGCAAACGCCGCGAACAGGCTGCCGCGCACGCCCCATTTCGGCATTCTGAAACGCGGACGGAAACTGCCAAGGAAGCGGCCAAGGCCCAAACGGATCGGCATCGAAAATTCCCCCAATGTTCTTCTATTTGTGGCTGCAGTATCGGCAGCACCGGTTAAGGAATCGCAATGAGCCCAATCGGTTGACGTTGTTCCGCAGAGCGAAAAAAGAGGGGCCGGCAACGAGGCCGGCCCCTTCATCTTGATAAGGTCCTGGTAACCGATCAGTAGCGCGCCATGGCCGGGCTCGCCCAGTTGAAGCGGTAGTTGACGCCCGCCTTGAAGGTATGGTCGTCGGTGGTGAAGGCGCCGGTGCCGGCGAGCGGACCGGCGGTGAAGCTGGCGTCGCCGAAATTGTAGTACTGGTACTCGGCCTTGGCCGACCAGTTCGGGGCGAACATGTATTCGAGGCCGGCGCCGACGGTGTAGCCGTTGCGGTGATCGCCGGTGATGACGAAGGCGGCCGGCACGCCGCCGACGGTGACCCTCTCGTTGTTGTCCGAATAGGCGTAGCCGCCCTTCACATAGACCAGGCCGGGACCCCAGGTGTAGCCGACGCGGCCCGTGATCGAGCCGAGGCCGCGCTGGTCGTTGGTGTAGGCGATGCCGCCCGGGAACACGGCGCCGACGCTGCCGGAGAGCCAGGAATACTGGCCTTCGACGCCGACCACGAAGTTCGGGTGGAACTGCCAGTCCGCACCGACCTGCACGCCGCCGAGGAAGCGGCCGTTGCCGTTGTTGCCGGTGGAAAGGCCATTGAAATTGTTGTCGCTGGAGAACGCGCCGCCGACATGGGCGCCGAGATAGAAGCCCGTCCAATTGTAGATCGGCGCGGCGTAGGCCGGCGCGGGCGTCTTGTAATAATTGCGGTTGCCGAGATCGGCACCGACGGCCGGCGCAGCCGCGCCCAACACGAGCAGCGCCACGGTCGCAAACAGAATCTTCTTCATCGTCTTGAACTCCAACACGTAAGGTCCCCGGCAGGCGCGTTTTCTGCGCCGCATTGGTTTTGCAGATAGCTCGCTTTTGACGAAAATGCTGTCACATCCGTGGCACAGCGACGGCCAACGTAACTTGTTGGGCCGTAAATGATTTTCGTGCTTAATGGCAACTTAAGAAGTGGTGAAGGAAGGCTTAAAGGCGCACTCTGTCGGTAACTTGCGCGCGCCTTGCGTTAACCAAGACGCCGCCGTGCCTCATCGCGCATCTGCGCGCGAAAGGCGGCGCGCTTTGCCGGCCTGTCTTCCTCACGCACGTCGTGTCGATCGAAGATGTCGAACTTCTCCAGGATCGGATAGCGCTCGCTCGCCATCGCGAGCACGCGCAGTATCCTGGTCCCCTCCGGCGTCGGGCCGCTGACCTCCCAGCGCCGGATGGTGTCGGCGCCGCCTCTTTCCGGCAGTCCGCAAAGCTTGGCCATGTCGGCCGCGCTGAGCTTGCGCTCGAGGGCATCGGAGAGGTCGTTGCGAAGCTGCTTCAGTTCGGCGCCGGTCATGCTTGCGTCCAGGGAAGTCACTGAAAGCAATGCACTAGCGCTGATTCGGGTCCATCCGAAGACGGTGTGAGTCCGCCGCGCTCCGGCACCTTCGTCCGCACACGGAGTTATGAAGGGAGAACCCATGGAAATTTGCCGATGCATGAACACTTGGCATATCGGGGCGCGCAACGGGTGAAGGGATCAGCCATGAAAACCATCAGACTCGCCATTTCCGCGCTGATCACGACGGGACTGCTTGCCGCACCATTCGCAGCTGAGGCGAAAAAGGTCCGGTCCAGCCGGCAATACAGCACTGGTGTGGTGGCTCCGACCTATGGCGGAGCCGGAGCGCCGGCCGCGCAACCGAGGGCGGCCTACGGATCGTCGGGACAGACGGTTGGCACTGTCACCGCGCCGTCGATCGGATCATACAATTGGCCCTCGGTCGGCGTGACCAACTCGGCTCCCACCTGGAGCAACACCACGAGATAGAGGGCTCCGGCAAGGTGGAGGCCACTGGCGGATCAACGCATGCCGCTCGCCGATCCCGAGAGCAGATAAAGCGCGATGAGCAATGTCGCGACCGATAGCATCGTCGTGATCGAGACCGTGGCCGCAACCAGCTTCTCCTCGACCTTGTGTTCATGTGCGAGGACGTAGACGGTTTTCGCCGTCGGCACGGCCGCGCAGATGACCGCCGCAACCGTGTAGAGAGGGGTGAGGCCGATCACGACGCAAAGCCCGTAGACGATGAGCGGCATGACCACCAGTTTCACCGCGGCGAGCGCAAACGACGCTTTCAGGTTGGACCGCAAGCCCTCGATGGACAGGCCAAGCCCAATGGCGAACAGCGCGCACGGCGTGAGCGCGGCAGCGATCATGTTGAGATAGGCCGCGACCGGTGCCGGAATCGGCAGTCCCGTCACCGCCCAGGTGAGGCCGATGAACGTCGACAGCACCATGGGATTGAGCAGGATCTGCTTTGCCAGTCCCATAGAGCGCACGGAGGCCCCGCGTGCATCGCGCTTTTCCAGCAGGATCACCGTGATCGGAAACATCACCGCGGCCACGAACACCGTTGCGACGGCCGCGGGCAGGACGGCGGGTTGGCCGTAGATCGCATGCAGGATCGGCAGCGCAACGAACCCGGTGTTGGTCATCGCCGCCGCCATCCCGTGAATGGTGCTGCTGGCGAGGTCGTGTTTGCCGCCTGCGCGGACCGGCACGAACACGAGCGCGAAGCAGATCAGCGAGCCGCCGCCGAAGGCGAGCAGAAAACGCCATTCCAGGAGATTGCGCGCCGGCTCCTGGGCGATCGTGACAATCAACAGCGCCGGCATCGCCACGTTGTAGGCGAAATGCACCAGGGCATCGGCCAGCGCCCGCGAGAGATAGCCGAGCTCGCCGGCGAGCCAGCCGGTGACGATGATCGCGAATACGGGAAGAACGAGGCTGGCGACCTCCATCCGGCTTCCCCCTCATTTTCGAACAGGGAGGGTAGACCGGCAATGGACTGGCGTCACTCCGTGATTTGTGGGTCGCCTTGATTTGTCGGAGGAGAATCCGCCTCGCTAGATTCCCCGGCGCCCCTGGTCTCCGATCACGCAGCGCCAGGCCGCCAGGCGCTCGGCCGGATGCTGGTTCATCCATTCGGCAAGCTGCGGCGCGCCCATCAGGCAGGCCTGCACCGAGATTTGCGCAAAGTCCGACGTGGTGACGATCTGCTCGTGACAATTGGAGGGAGAGGCGAGGCTGCAAAGCACGGCGATGATCTTGATCACGATACGTTACCTCCGTCGCGGCCGATGAACGGGCGACGGATCGCCGGCTTTCCCTGGCCCTCGTCCGTCGGATCGACCGGCGGGAAGATGCTGTCGTAGATCGCCCGCGCTTCCTGGATGAGGCGCGTTCGCTCGCGCTCGGACTTCGAGACAAATCGAATAACTTCGCCCATGTTGGCTCCGAATAACAGTGTGAGTCCGTCATGAGATGACGTCGATCATTCAAACGTCATCTATGGTCATGCCGTTAAGCTTTGAAGCGGCCGGTCCAGTCACGACCGGATAAAAAGCGCGTGACCAGGCTGCGCAGTTCCCAGCATCCCGGTGCGTCTTGCTTGCTGGGTTGTTGAGCTGCCCATCACATCACGTTCGTGCCAGCCGCGACGAGCGACTATGGCGTCAAGTCACCCCTTGCCGACATGAGCAAGGATGATCTCACGAAAGCAAATGCCGCTGAATCGAATATGTTTCGCCTCGCTCGGCGTGCAAGTTTTTGGAACCATCACGGAAATCAATGAACGAGGACGAGCCGCCTCAGGCCGCTGGCGCGTGCTCCTTCCGTCCGGGCACGGCTGCGAGCAATTCGCGCGTATAGGCGTGCTCGGGCGCGGCGAACAGTTGCGCCGTCGGCTTCAGCTCGACGATAGCGCCGCGCTGCATCACCGCGATGCGGTCGCAGATCTGGGCCGCGACGCGCAGATCGTGGGTGATGAACAGCATCGACAGGCCGAGGCGCGCCTTGAGATCTTCCAGCAACTTCAACACCTGCGCCTGCACCGAGACATCGAGCGCGGAGACGGCCTCGTCCGCGACGATGATCTCCGGCTCGAGCGCGAGCGCGCGGGCAATGCCGATACGCTGGCGCTGGCCGCCGGAGAATTCATGCGGATAGCGCTCGAGCGCGCCGGCATCCAGCCCGACCATCCTGAGGAGATCGCGGGCGCGGTCGAACGCCACCTTCGGATCGGTCCCGGCTGCGATCGGCCCGTCGGCGATGATGTGGCCGATCTTGCGGCGCGGATTGAGCGAGGCGAACGGATCCTGGAAGATCATCTGGATGCGATGGCGCTCGCCGCGCAGCACCTTGCCGGAAAGCGAGGTCAGGTCGGTCTCGCCGATCCGCACCGTGCCGCGGTCGGCTTCGATCAGTCGCATCACCAGGCGCGCTACTGACGACTTGCCCGAGCCGGATTCACCGACGAGGCCGAGCGTCTCGCCCTTGAGGATGTTGAAGTTGACCGCGCGCGCCGCATCGACGCGGCGGGCCTGGCGGAACCAGCCGCCCGACGTGACGTAGGTCTTGTCCAGCCCGATCACCTCGACGGCCTTGGCCCGATCGTCCAATGGCTCTCGCGGCGGCGGATCCATCGAGGGCACGGCGGCAAGCAATGCCTTGGTGTAGTCGTGCTGCGGCTCGTTGAAGATGGCCGCGGCCGGACCTTCCTCCACGACCTTGCCGTGGCGGAGCACCACGACCTGGTCGGCGATGTCGGCGACCACGCCGAAATCATGGGTGATGAACATCACCGCCATGTTGCGGCTCCGCTGGAGGTTGCGGATCAGCTTCAGGATCTGGGCCTGCGTGGTGACGTCGAGCGCGGTGGTCGGCTCGTCCGCGACCAGCACCGCGGGCTCGAGCGCGAGCGCCATCGCGATCATGGCGCGCTGGCGTTGGCCGCCGGAGAGCTGGTGCGGATAGGCGCGCACGATACGCTCAGGGTCGGGCAGGCCGACTTCGCTTGCCAGCGCCAGCGCCTTGGCCCGCCGCTCCTTCGGCGTGAGCAGGCCGTGCGCCTCGAACATCTCCGCCATCTGGTCGCCGATCCGCATCAACGGATTGAGCGCGGTCATCGGCTCCTGGAAGATCATCGCCAGCCGACGGCCGCGCAGATCGCGCCAGCCGTCGTCAGCGAGCTTGAGCAGGTCCCGGCCCTCGAACTGGATTTCACCGGAGGTGACCGAGACCGTATCCGGCAAAAGGCCCATCAGCGCATGCGCGCACATCGACTTGCCGGAGCCGGACTCGCCGACGACGCAGACGATCTTGCCGGGCTGCAGATCGAGCGAGACACCGTCGACCGCGAAGGGGCGCTCGGCGCCCTTGGGCAGCGCGATCCACAAGTTCCTGATGGAGACGGCGGGCGGGGCGGTCATCGTCAGCGGCCCTCCCGCGACAGGCGCGGATTGAGCGCATCGTTGAGGCCTTCGCCGATCAGGTTCAGCCCGAGCACCGAGATCAGGATGGCGATGCCGGGAAACACGGTGATCCACCAGGCCTGCCGGATCACGGTGCGGCCGGCGCCGACCATGTAGCCCCAGGAGATCAGATTGGGATCGCCGAGGCCGAGGAAGGACAGCGAGGATTCAAGCAGGATCGCGGTGGCCACCATCAACGAGGCCAGCACGATCACGGGCGACAACGCGTTGGGCAGGATCTCGCGCAGGATGATCCAGCTGTTGCTCTGGCCGGTGACGACGGCGGCCTGGACATATTCGCGCGTGCGCAGCGACAGCACCTCGCCGCGAACGAGGCGAGCGACCGGCGGCCAGCTCACCACCGCGATCGAGGCGACGATCGAATAGATCGAGGGCTGCAGGATGGCGACCAGCACGATCGCGAGCGCGAAGCTCGGAATGGTCTGGAAGAACTCGGTGAAGCGCATCAGGGCGTCGTCGACCTTGCCGCCGAAATAACCGGCCATGGCACCGATCGGCACGCCCACGATCAGCGCCGCCAGCGTGGAGACGAGACCGACCAGCAGCGAGACGCGGGCGCCGAAAATCATGCCGGCGAAGATGTCGCGGCCGAGCGCGTCGGTGCCGAGCGGCACGGCCCCGAGCGTGAACGGCGGCAGGAACGGCCGCTGCACCATGCGCCAGGGCGAGTTCGGGAACAGCATCGGTCCGAACACCGCGACAGAGATTGCAACCAGGAGGATGACGAGCCCGATGACGCCGCTCGGGCTCTTCAGCATCGATTTCCAGAACTGTTTCATGCGGCGTATTCGATCCGCGGATCGACCAGGCGATAGACGAGGTCGGTGATGAGGTTGAAGGTGAGGACCATGGCGGAGCAGATCACGAACACGCCGAGCAGCAGATTGTAGTCCCGCTGCAGCAGCGCGTCGTACATCAGCCGCCCGATGCCGGGCCAGGCGAACACGGTCTCGGTGATGACGGCGCCGCCGATCAGCGTGCCGGAATGCACGCCGGCGAGCGTCACCACCGGCAGCAGCGCGTTGCGCAGCACGTGGCGGCGCTGGATCACGGCGTCGGAGAGCCCCTTGGCGCGCGCCGTCTTGACGAAGTCGAGGCGTTTCACCTCCAGCATCGAGGCGCGCGTCATGCGGGTGTAGGTCGCCATGAAGAACAGTCCCAGCGTCATCGCCGGCATGATCAGGTGCTTTGCGACGTCGAACGCGTGGGCAAGGCCGGTGAGATTGGCGCCGACCGTCTCGTAACCGAAGCTCGGCAGCCAATCCATCGTGACCGAGAACAGGAGGATGCCCATCAGCGCCACCCAGAAGATCGGCATGGCGTAGAAGATCAGAGCGAACACGGTGATGGCGGTGTCGAGGAAGGTTCCGGCAAAGCGCGCGGCGAAGGTGCCGAACAGGATGCCGAGCGTGAGCGAGATCGCGAAGGCGGTCAGCGTCAACAACAGCGTCGCCGGCAGCCGCTCGCCGATCAGTTTTGCGACCGGAGCCTGCTGGCGGAAGGAAAAGCCGAGGTCGAGGCTGACGACGCCCTTGACGTAGATGAAGAGCTGCTCGGGCAGCGGCTTGTCGAGCCCGAACTTCTCCCGAAGCTGCTTGACGAAGACCTGATCGCTGGCCCCGGCCTCGCCCGCCATCACGATCGCGGGATCGCCGGGCGCCAGGCGGATCAGGAAGAAATTGAGAACGACGATCGCGAGCAGGACGATCACGCCCTTCAGGACGCGCTGAGCAACGAAGGAGAGCATCTAGTGAGTCATATTGGTGATGTGACCTGGCGCCACGGAGACGGAGTGACTCCCTCGCCCCGCTTGCGGGGAGAGGGTTGGGGTGAGGGGGACTTCCCGCGAGCGTATCAGCAGTTGGACTCGTGGAGACTCCCCCTCACCCGAATGTGCGCTATGCGCACATTCGACCTCTCCCCGCAGGGGAGAGAGGTAAGAGGCTTCACTTGTCGAGCCATGCGTCCTTGAAGCCGTCATTGACCCCGATCCCCGTGGTGATCAGGTTCTTGACCTTGCAGCGCATGATGGTCGGAAATTGCAGCTCGAGCATCCAGGCAACCGGCACGTCCTCGACCAGGATCTTCTGCGCCTTCTCGTAGATCTCCTTGCGCTTGGAATCCGGCGTTGCAACCGCGCCCTCGGCGAACAGCTTGTCGATATCCGGGTTGGAGTAACCCTCGACGTTGTTGAACATCTGGCCCTTGGCGATGTTGCTGGAGATGTAGTTGCGTCCCACTCCGAGCGCGGGGTCGCCGTACTGGTAGAGATAGGTAAAGGCGATGTCGTAATCCCACTCGGCGATCTTCTGGTTGCCGCCGGCGACGTCGGTGGCGATCGTCTCGATGGTCATGCCGACATCCTGGAGGTTCTGCTTGACGGCTTCGCCCCAGCGCTGCCAGGTCTCGCCATAGGCGAGCGGCAGCAGGCGGATCTTTTCGCCCTTGTAGCCGGCTTCCTTCAGCAGTGCCTTGGCCTTGGCCGGATCGTAGGGGTATTTCTTCACGTCATCGGTATAGAACTTGATGGTCGAGGCCGACGGGCCGGTGGCGACCTTGCCGAGCCCGTTCCAGATCACGTCCTTGGCGAAGTCGCGGTCGACCGCATACATGATCGCCTGCCGCACCCGCTTGTCGGCGAGCGGACCCTGGCGGTTGTTCAGCCACAGCCAGGCCAGCGGCGAGAAGAATTCCCAGCCGGCGCCGGTGACGCAGGTGTCCTTCAGCTTGGACAGCCGCGGCACGTCGAAATTCTCGACCGAGCCGCCGGGCAGCACGTCGACCTTGCCGGTCTCGTAAGCCACCGAGCGCGCGGCGGCGTCCGGGATGATCTGCCAGTAGATTTCGTCGAGATGGGGCTTGCCCTTCTCGTGGTAGTTCGGGTTCTTGACCAGTCGGATGAACGAGCCCTTCTGCCATTCCTTGAACATGAAGGGGCCGGTGCCGATGGGTGCGTTGTTGTAGGGGTTGGTCTTCCAGTCGGTGCCTGCATAGAGATGCTTCGGCACCATCGGCATCGAGCCGACCTCGAAGATGCCGAGGAACGGGCCGAACGGCTGCTTCAGTGTGAAGACCACCGTATGATCGTCCGGCGTCTCGACCTTGTCGACCTGCGCCAAATTGGTGCGGGCGCGCGCATGGGTCTGCTTCAGCATCTCGATCGAGAACAGCACGTCGGCGGCGGTGAAGGGCTTGCCGTCGTGCCAGGTCACGCCCTTCTTCAGCTTGAAGATGTAGGTCTTCGCGTCCTCGCTGACGCTCCAGCTCTCGGCGAGCTCCGGCAGGGGATCGAGCTTGGGGCTGTAGCGCAAGAGGCCTTCGAAGATGTTGCCCGAGACCATCTGGGTCGGGCCGTTCTGGACCTGCGCAAGCATCAGGCCGGGCGGCTCGGGCTGGATCACGGCATTGATCACACCCCCCGTCTTCGGCTCTTGCGCCAGCGCAGGGGCCGCAAGGCCGCAAGCCAGGAGGAGACCAAGCAACACTCGTTTTGGCATGTCGTAATCTTTCTCAAGCGAGACCAGCCGGAAACGCTTCGCACGCGCCCTCGCGCGCAAAGCGACGGTCGGTCCATCCCAGTCCCCATCCGCCATCGAGGCTCACACAGTCCCGTTCGGCGCGGCAAGATGAAAGTCGCGACAGTGCTCGCACAAAAAATGTACAGCTCGTCCTGTTTCTCCGCCTGTGCGACGGCACGGCAGATCGGCCAGCTCCGAGGGATCAGGCGGCCTTCAGAAGTGAAGAGAGCATGCAGGGGCAGTGCACAAGTCCGCGCCTGCGACCAAAAGCATCAGCCCCTCATTTTGCGCCGAGCGCCCGCCGCAATTCGTCGAGCGCCTCTGCAAGCTGCTCGCGGTGCGCGATGTCGTCCTTGGGCAGCGCGGCGACGCTGCCGGCGAGCTCCCGCAGGATTCCGGCCAGAAGGCCGAAGTTGATGTGCAGATGCACCGATTTGCGTTCATCGGCCGCACCAGGATGTTGCAGCACCAGCGCAATGCCGCTGCCGTCGAGCTTCGCCTCGAAGCGGGACGAATGCTCGAAGGTGCCGACATAGAATTTGTCGGGATATTCGAGTGCGACCTCTGCCTTGTCGGGAACCGGCTTGGACATGCGAACCTCATCTATGCCCGCGCATTCTGGCCGGGAATGAGCCGGCCCGCCTTGCGCCAGGTCAGAGGCGGTCGACGCCAAATTTGATCCGGATCAAAGCCGGCCCGCCGCTTTTGCGATCGAATGGCAAGTAGCGGGACGCGGCTGCGCATCCCGTTTGCTTGAGCCGTGAGACGATGGATGGACATTCAGGCCACGACTATCCCTGCGGATGACGACGGCGGATCCGATGTCGCCGGTCTTGAGCCGTCGCCGGATGCGGGCGTGCAGCACTGCCTGCAATTGCTCGGCAATGTCGGCTTGCGCCCGACACGCCAGCGCGTGGCGCTGGGCCGATTGCTGTTCCTGGGCGGCCATCGTCACGTCACCGCAGAAAGTCTCTACGCAGAAGCGATGGCTGCGAACGCATACCTGTCGCTCGCCACCGTCTACAACACGCTGAACCAGTTCACCGAAGCGGGCCTCTTGCGCCGGATCGCGGCCGACGGCATCAAGTCGTTCTTCGACACCGACACGTCCCTGCATCCGCATTTCTATCTCGAAGGCGAGGACGTGCTGGTCGACGTGGCCGAGGGCCTCGCCTTCACCAAGATGCCCGAGGCGCTTCCCGGCCACGAGATCGCGCGGCTCGATGTCGTCGTCCATTTACGCCGGAAGCGAACCTAGCGCTTGCGCTGCAGGGAGGCTAAGACGCCTCACTGCAACCCGGCGCGGCGGAATCCCTCCAGATAGTGTTCGCGATCTCGCTCATTGGCCCACGGTAGCTGCGTCGCGATCCAGTGCAGCGAGATGCCCGGCTGGGTGCGGCGGAGCTCTCCGAGTGCCATTTCCGCAAGCGTGCCATCGCCAGTCATGCCGGCGGAGACGGCGAGCACGCGGTATGCGCCGGTAAGATCGCCGCGGTGGCGGATCGCCTCGCGCGCCAGCGCGATGGCCTCGCCATAGTGCCGTTCGGTGAAGCGCGCATAGGCGGCGATACCGTGATAGATCGCCAATGACGGATCGCGCGGCGACAACCGGATCGCCTTTTGCGCGGCCTCGAACGAGTCGTTCGAGCGTCCGGCATAGGACAGTGCCAGCGCGTAATAGCCCTGCGCCAGCGAGAAGTTCGGATTGAGCGCGAGCGCCTGCTCGAACTCGGACAGCGCGTCTGGGAGCCTGCGGGTCGAGAAGCAGACGCTGCCGAGCGCGGCATGTGCCCAGGCGTCCTCATGGTCGCAGCGTACCGCTTTGAGCGCGGCGGCTTCCGCGGACGGCGCAACCGCGGCCAGCTCGGTCCAGCCGAGATGCACGCCGAACATGTCGTTCACGGCCAGCACCGACAACGCCTGGCCGTAATCCGGATCGATCGCGATCGCGCGCGCGAGCAGCGCCTTCGCGGCCGCATGGTCCTGCCGGGTCACGCGCCAATAATGCGACAGCGCGCGCATCAACAGGTCCCAGGCGTCGAGGCTCGCCGGCGGCTTCCGACGGCTGCGGAAATTCTCGGCGGCGTGGATCTGCGGCTCGATCGCGGCGGCGATCGCGTTGGTGATCTCGTCCTGCACGGCGAAGACGTCGACGAGCTCGCGGTCATAGCGCTCGGCCCAGAGATGACCGCCCGACACGGCGTCGTTGAGCTGCGCGGTGATGCGCACCCGGTTGTCCGTCTTGCGCACGCTGCCTTCGACGATGTAGCGGACGCCGAGCTCCTCGGCGATCTGCCTGATATGGACCGCGCGTCCCTTGTAGGTGAAGGAGGAGTTACGGGCGATCACCATGAACCAGCGCTGCTTCGACAGCGCGGTGAGGATGTCCTCGCTGATCCCGTCGCCGAAATAGTCCTGCTCGGGATCCCCGCTCTTGTTCTCGAAGGCGAGCACCGCGACCGCCGGGCGGTCCGCCATGCGCGGGGGAGCGAGCCTGGCTTCGGTCCGCGCGGGCGATGCCGCCACCTCTTCCCGGACCTCGCCGACGAACCGAAAGCCCTTGCGCGGAATGGTCTTGATCAGGCGCTGGCTCGCGCCGTCGTCGCCGAGCGCCTTGCGCGCGGCGTTGATCCGGCTGTTGAGGGCGGAATCCGAGACGATGCGGTCGTTCCAGACCTGGCTGATCAGGTCATCCTTGCTGACCACACGCGCCCGTTGCGTGACCAGATAAAGCAGCAGATCGAACACCTGCGGCTGCAACGGGACGAGTTTTCCGTCGCAATTGAGCTCCCGGAGGTCGCCGTCCAGCACGTTGTTTTCAAAGCGAAATCGCACGTTCTCGTCGTCTCAAGCAAAAATCAAAGTCGTCTCAGGCGAAAATCAATCGTCCGCGAAAGCCGCGGGACGTCCGATCCGGCATGGTGCGAAGACCAAACCGTGTCGATGCCTCGGCACAACGGAGTGTTTCATGACCCAAATTGATCATCAGGTTCATTCTCTCGGCCCGGACGTTACGGGCTCTCGTATTTTCAGGTTCATCGCCTTTCTGTACGGAATTGCGGCGTATCTCGTGTTTTTCGTCACCATTCTCTACGCGATCGGCTTCGTCATGGGGGTGATGGTGCCCAAGACCATCGATACCGGTGCCGAAGCGCCCGTCGTTCGCGCGGTCGTCATCAATCTGCTGCTGATGTCGCTGTTCGCGGTTCAACACAGCGTGATGGCACGCCGGCAATTCAAGGATTGGTGGACGCAGTTCGTCCCCAAGCCAGTCGAGCGCTCGACCTACGTGTTGTTCGCGAGCCTGTCATTGCTCCTCCTGTTCTGGCAGTGGCGTCCGCTACCCGCGGTCATATGGGAGGTCGAGAACCCTGATCTTGCCGTGACACTGGTCACGTTGTCCTTCGCTGGCTGGGTGCTGGTGTTCACCTCGACCTTCATCATCAACCATTTCGAACTGTTCGGCCTGCATCAGGTGGCGAATCATCTCGTCGGCAAGGAAATGCAGCCGCCGCGTTTCAAGACGCCGCTGCTCTACAAGTTCGTCCGCCATCCGATCTATCTCGGTTTCATCATCGCGTTCTGGGCGGCGCCGGTCATGACCGCGGGTCATCTGCTGTTCGCGGCCGTGACCACGCTCTACATCTTCGTCGGCATCGCGCTTGAGGAGAGCGATCTCGTCGATCTCTTCGGCGACGAGTACCGGCAGTACAAGCAACGCGTCTCCATGCTTATTCCCTGGCGCCGGTCGGTATAGTCTAGGCCAAGCCCCGCGCATCCAATCGAAACGGCGCGCGGGGCGCCGACGCGCGATAGCGATCCATCGGAAAAAGGGAGACGTCCAAATGAAACATGTCGGAAACTGCTTCTGCGGCGCGGTCACGGTCGAGGTCACGGGCGCGCCGGAGGCGATGGGTTACTGCCATTGCCGCTCCTGCCGCTCGTGGTCGGGCGGCCCGGTCAACGCCTTCAGCCTGTGGAAGCCGGAAGCCGTGCGCATCACCGAAGGCGCTCAGAATGTCGAGACCTTCGTCAAGACGCCGCTCAGCCAGCGCAAATATTGCAGGAAGTGCGGTGGCCATCTCATGACCAACCATCCGCCGCTCGGTCTGGTCGACGTTTTCGCCGCCACCATCCCCACCCTCGCGTTCACGCCCGTCGTCCACGTCAACTATGCCGAGACCGTGCTGCCGATGCGCGATGGCCTGCCCAAGCTGAAAGATTTTCCCGCCGAGTTCGGCGGAAGCGGCGAAATGATGCAGGAATAGCGGCGCGCCTTTGGCATTTTTTCGAGAGGGCGGCAGAGCGCCGCCCTCTCTGTCTTCTTCCAAGAGAGAAGGATGAACGACTAGCCTCCGCGCGATTCGACCACCTTGCGGCAGGAATCGGACAGCTTCGACTTGTTCTCGCGCAGGCAGGCGTTCATCTGCGGCGGCTTGCCGATATGCTCGGCGCAGAATTTGCTGGCGTCGCCGCGGCAGGCCATTTGCTCCTGCACAGATGGACCGGACTGTGCGGCAGCAGGCAGGGCGGCAGCTGCGAGCAGCAGCGCGGCAAGAACCGAAATCTTCATAGAGCACCTCTTTGGAATTCTCGTTGGTCCCGACCGGGATCAATCGGGCCGGACCATTCCGCAAAGGCCGGGCGCCGGTCCATGCCATGTTCATGGCAGCGGCCAGTCCTCCCGGCCGCGGTACCCCCATCTTCATGGCATGTATCCGCGCGCCGACTTTTGTCATTCAGGCTGCACCTCGGCTGCGAGACCCGGTGATTGCGTCGGGACGCCGAACGGAACCAGGAGAGCAAGATGTCGAAGAGAGCTGGAGCGCTGGGCGCAGGGCTGACGGTCATGGCGCTGGCGGGCGCGGCGACGGTGTCGCTGGGCACGAGCCCGGCGCAGGCCGTGGTCTATTGCAAGACCGTTGGCGTGCCCAAGGGCTGCGTGGTGCGGCCGACTGGCGCCGTGGTGGTGGGAGCGCCGGTCGCGCGGGCTGCCGTCGCGACCCCCGGTGTCGGCGCGCCCGGTGTCGGTGTGCGTGCCGGCACGCCGATGAATCGCGGCGGCCCGGTCAATCGCGTCGGCGTGCGCTGATATTTCCGCTTCATTGAATTGATGCATCGCTTCGGGCCAAGGGGCCTGCGGACGAACCCCCCGTCCTCCGCAGGCAATTTTACCCGGCCCGTCCCCTCTCTCCGTGCGCCCCACACGTTCGGGGAGGGGGCCCTTTCAGCCCGCGGCCATGTCGCTGTCGGGAAAACGTTGCGGCAATTTCAGCCGCACGCGCGTGCCGGAGGAATCAGACGTCAGGTCGAGCACCGCGCCGCAGCGCGCGGCGCGGCTTTTCATGTTGCGCAGGCCGCGCGCGGTCTGGCCGGCCCCCGCGGCCTCGCCATTGCCGGCCAGCGCAAAGCCGCCTCCGTCGTCAGTCACGCTGATCACGCCGTACGGCCCCTGGCCCGCGTCGAACGTATCGATGGTTACCGCGATGCGGCGGGCCTGCGCGTGCTTGACCGCATTGGTCACGGCTTCGTCGAGGATGCGCACGATCTGGACGACGTGCCATGGCCTGAGCTCGGGATGCAGCGGCAGGCCCTGCGGCGTCGCCACGCGCCAGTCGAGCGTGATGTCGTGCGGCCGCAATTGGGCCGTGGCGCGCTCGCGCCAGGAGCCGAGCGCCAGCATCAGGTCGCCGCCGATGTCGTCCATGGAATCGATCACAAGACGGAGATCCTTCAGCGCCGCGCGGGCGGCGTCCGTGATGCTCGCGCTCGCGCTGCCGCGCTCGGACAGCGCGACGATGCTTACGAGCTGGCCGCCAAGGCCGTCGTGCAGGTCTCGCATCAGGCGCGTGCGCTCGTTGGCGAGCGCCGCCGCGCGGGCGCGCTCCTCCTCGCGGGCAAAGCTCGCCTTCAGCCGCTCCTCGGCCTCCCGCACCCGCGTCACCAACTGGCCGGCAAAGCTGTCGACCTGGTTCAAGGCGCGGGCAAAGCGCCAGGTCAGCCCGGCGCCGATCGCGACCAGCATCGCCGAATAGGACAGGCGCGAGACGAAGATGCGATCGTTGCTCACGATGTCGAGCACTGTGAGCATGTCCTGGACCCAGCAGACCAACACGATGGTCACCGCGCAGCCGATCGTGAAGCTCGCCGCGTCCTGCCGCCGCACCACCGCGGTTGCGGTGACGCAGGCCATCAGGAACAGGCAGAGCCCGACGGTGGGAATGCCGAGCACCAGGAACAGGATGCGCGGCAGCGGCGGGCCCCCGATCAGCCCGACCACGAACACGAGGACGCCGGGCACGAACAGCAGCGTGCCGTAGCGCGGCCAGCGCCAGCCGAAGAACAGCACGCCGAACACGACGATCAGCGCGCTCTCGATCGGTGCAGAGGCCAGCAGCACCGCGGCCAGGTGCGATACCGTGGCCGGCGGCACCGGCGGCGGCGCGAATGCCTGCACCACGCCGAGCACCATCGCCGTCGCCAGTACGCCATAGACCGGCTCGTGACGCCGCATCAGCCACATGATCGCGAGGATGACGGCAAGGATCGCCTGCCAGGCGGAAAACACCACAGGCAGCGTGACGAACAGCAGCGTGCGTGTCTCATAGGCCGGGCGCAAGGCGGCATCCGGCCCGACATAGACGGTGTCGAGGAAGCCCTTGAGCGGGCCCCATACGAACAGCCGCACCGTGATCTCGTTTCCGCCCTCGCGCAGCAGCGACGCGGGGATGGCTGCGATCTGCGGCGTGTTGCGGTCGGGCCGGTTGGCGTTGGTGTCGCGTCGGGAGTCGAGCACGACGACGCCGTTGACGGCGACCTCCACCGCGTTGCTGAAGCGCGGCAGGAACACCGACCAGCCCGAGGCCGCATCGCCGCTCCGGAACGTGAAGGTGCCGGCGTAGATCGGCGGGTCGGCCAGCGAATAGCGCGACGAGGTGAAATGCGGCAGCGTCACCGGGCGCGTCAGACCGTCCTCCCGCGCCGAGAAATCGTCCACCGCGTAGTCGTCGGGATCGCTCGGCTGCAGCAACCGAATCCCCAGGATCGTGACGATCACGATCAGCGCCTGAAGCAGCAGATAGGGCACGAGGCGCGAGGCGATTAGCCGGCGCCGCGGGCGTGTCGGTGCCTTCGTAGGTGCTTTGGCCGCGATCTCGCTCACAGCTTGATCAGGCCCTGCTGCACCGCCTCGAACACCGCCTCGCTGCGCGTATGCACCTCGAGCTTGCGATAGATGTTCTTGATATGCCCAGGCACGGTCTGCTTGGACAGGCCGAGATGGCTCGCGATCTCGGCATAGCTGAAGCCTTTGGCGATGCCCCACAGGATGTCGATCTCGCGCGGGGTGAGCCTTGCCGTGTTGAGCGCGGGACCGGGCGGCGGCTCCGCCGAATTCTGCGCGGCACCTTGCGTCCTGCGCACGATGAAGCGGGCGATCGAGGCCGAGATCGGCGAATGTCCCGCGACCAGATCGCGCACCGTGGTGGCGATGTCGGTGGGGAAGGCGTCCTTGAGCAGATAGCCGGTGGCGCCGACCGTGATCGCGGAGATCACGCTCTCCTCGTCGCCGAGCGCGGAAATCACCATGATTTCGGTGTCGGGGAAGCGCTGCCGCATCTCGCGGATCAGCTCGACGCCGTGGCCGTCGGGCAGCCGCAGATCGGTCAGCAGCACGCGCGGCGCGCCGGCGGCGAGGGCCTGCCGCGCCTCCGCGAGCGTCCCTGCGCTGCGCACCTCGTAACCGGCCTTGGCCAGCGCATCCTGGAGCCGCCAGCAGGTCGGCGCATCGTCCTCGACGAGGAGGATGGTGATGGCTTCACCCGTCTCGCCCTGTTCGGTCATGATCATGGTCCCGCGATCCGCGTGTCCCCCGCGGCGCGAGGCAAGTCTAACCGCAGCCCGAAGGCCGTGACACCCATAATCATGGGGGCGGGAAAGTCACGGGACTGCCATGTGCCGACCCAACGTTGCCGCGCGACGGAGTGCCGCCGCCAATCCAGCTTACGAAAGATCAACCCGCGGCGGCGGATATCGCCGCGCCAGGACCGATAGCGACAGCGGCCGTTCGTCTTCCGGCAGCTCCAGATAGGCCAGCACGAGCGGCCGCTTCCAATCGCCGACGCCGAAATCCATCGCCGTCCATTTCTGCGGCTCGGGCCCTTCGAGCCCCCGGACCCAGACGAAATAGCGGGGAAGGTCGTCCGTGTCCGTCGTGCGTCTCCTGGCCATCGAAGCGGTCCGCTGCGTCAAGATCGTTGCCGCACGATATAGGGAATATCTGGGGGAAGTCGAACGCCCCGGGACGATCGGGGAAGCTTGCCGCCCGCGCCGGTGCCGGTTGGCGACAAAAGCGCTGTCGTTGCCCGTTAAGGTTCGATCCGTTCGAGAAATGATCGCGTCAGCGCGACAACCTCATCGAGGTTGGTTTCGAGCAGCCAATGGCCGCCATCCAGGAGATGCAGTTCGGCATCCGGCAGGTCGCGGAGATAGGCCCGCCCTGACTCCTCAGGCATGTAATGGTCCTGCGGCCCCCACAGGATCAATGTTGGCGGCTTGTGCTGCTGAAGATATCGGCGGTGCTCGGGAAACCATTGGCGGTTCGCCTTGAGGCCAAACAGAACGTCTGCGGCGGCGTCTTTCCGCCGCTCGGTCATCAGCGACCAGTGCAATCGCCAAAGGTCCGGCGCGATGAGCCCAGCCAGATCCGCACGCACGTCATTCAGGAACTCGTCGCGGAAATTTTCCTCCGTAACTGCTTCCCTCATCGCCGCACGCATCTCCTGATCGGGCAGTGACCAGAACTTCTCGATGTCAGCGTATGCCGGGCCAAGCGCATCTTCGTAAGGTATGTCGCCGTTTTGAATGATCTGGGCCACCACCCTCTCAGGCCGCATGATCGCCAGCCTCGCTCCGATCGGTGAGCCAAAATCATGAAGGTAGATCACGAAGCGTTCGATCTTCAGCTGCTTCACGAACTGGTCGAGCCACGCGGCATAGCCGTCGAAGCTGTAGTCGAAGTCATCAGATGTCCCGCTATAGCCGAACCCGGGATAGTCGGGAGCAATCAGCCGCCAATTATCGGCCAGTCGCGGCATCAGATTGCGGAATTCGTAGGATGAACAGGGATAGCCGTGCGGCAGCAGAACGACGGGCGCGCGTTCAGGACCGGCTTCTCGGTAGAAGGTATCCACGGATCCGATCCGGACCCTGCAATGTCTGACGCGTGTGTCCATGTCTTGCTTCCTTTGTAGATAAAGCAACTTCGGGGGCGGGGTTCCCAGCATCTGCTTCGTGGTGGGTAGAACCGCAGGCGGCTCTGCGGAACAACGACCGGAAGCTTACCGTTACGAAGCAACATCGGAACGGGAGGTCGTTGTGATCCACCATGTCTCGGTCGGTACGAACGATGTTCAGCGTGCGAAGCGCTTCTACGATGCCGTCTTGCCCATCGTCGGGATCACGCCGATGGCCGAGGACGAGGGTGGACTGGGCTACGGAAGCGGGACGTTTCACTTCAGCGTTCAAGTTCCGATCGATGGAAAGCCCGCGACCGTGGGTAACGGCAGCCACATCGCCTTTGCCGTCGAGAACCGCGCGATGGTCGATCGCTTCTACGCTGCCGCATTGAAGCATGGTGGCAGCGACGCTGGCGCTCCCGGGCTGCGGCCGAGTTACGACCTCAACTATTATGGGGCGTTTGTCCGCGATCCAGACGGTCACAAGATCGAGGCCGTGACCTACTCGGCACAATAGTCGCGAGCGAGCGCCATGCCGACCATGCCCTATGCAATTATCGAAGCTCCTTCGACGCTCGGCCTTGCGACCGACGGCGTGGAGCGCTTGCCCGAACAGCTGCTGAAGCTTGGACTTGCGGAGCGCATCGGCGCGCGGCGCGCCGGGCGGCTGGTGGTGCCTCCGAAAGATCCGGCGCCGGATCCCGAGACCGGCACCTTGAACGCCGGCGCAATAGCGGCGTGGTCGCCCCAGCTCGCCGACGCGGTGGAAGCGGTGCTTATCGCGGGCGAGTTTCCGCTGGTGCTGGGCGGCGATTGCACGATCTTGCTGGGCTCGATGCTCGCGCTTCGACGGCGCGGCCGCTACGGCCTGTTGTTCATCGACGGCCACGCCGATTTTTTCCAGCCCGAGGCGGAGCCCAATGGTGAGGGCGCCTCGATGGACCTTGCCTTCGTTTCCGGCTACGGCCCGTCCCTCCTGGCCGACATCGAAGGTCACGGTCCTCTGGTCCGCCCTGAAGACATTGTGGCGTTTGGATATCGCGATCACCAGGATCAGGCGGAATATGGAAGCCAGCCGCTTCCCGAAGAGCTCAAGGTGCTTGATCTTCCTGCTGTGCGGGCGCGGGGCATCGAGGCCGCTGCACGCGAAGCCGTCGATTACCTCACGCGAGCCGAGCTGGATGGCTTCTTCATCCATCTCGACGCCGATTGTCTCGACGATGCCATCATGCCGGCTGTCGATTTTCGCGTGCCGGGTGGGTTGTCGTGGGACGAGCTATCGACCGTGCTCCGGGTTGGCTTGGCGAGTGGCAAGGCGGTCGGCCTGGAGATCACCATTTACAATCCGGGCCTGGATGAAGACGGCAGCGCCGGGCGTGGCCTGGCCGATGTGCTCGCAGCAACGCTCGGGTCGTAGCTCGAGTTTGCTGAACCAGTTCGACTTCGCCAAGAGGCTTCGCCGGACACGCTTCGCCCTTCGAGCCCCGCCACGCGAAGCCCGAAGCGTGGTGCCCCTGGCCGGAATCGAACCAGCACTCCTTGCGGAACTCGATTTTGAGTCGAGCGCGTCTACCAGTTCCGCCACAGGGGCCCTCGGTCGGCCCCATAGGCGGCGTCGCGAAGCCGGCGGACTATAGCCATGGACGGGACGGGGTCAACCCGCGCCAAAGTGATACGGCCGTTCTCGACAGCCGCATGGGCCGGGGCTAGAGGCTTAGGGCGCGCGAGAGATACGAAAGAGGCTGCCGTGACCACCCAGAGTGCCGCCATACCTGCGTTCAAGCCGGGCGCCACGAGCCCCGCGCTGACCGCCGCGGTCCTGGTCACGCTGATCGGCGCAGCCACGATTGCGGGCGCCTGGTTCTTCCAGCTCGTCCTGGAGATCCTGCCCTGCCCATTGTGCCTGGAGCAGCGCTACGCCTATTACCTTGCGATACCGCTCGGTGTGCTGACGGCGCTGGCGGCGCGAAGCGGCGCGCCGCGGCCGCTGCTGCTGGCGGGGCTGGCGATCCTCACCCTGGCCACGCTCGCCAATGCCGGCCTCGGCGCCTACCATTCCGGGGTCGAATGGGGGTTCTGGAAGGGGCCGACCGATTGCTCCGGTCCGGTCGTCAACCTCGGCAGCGCCGCCGATCTCTTGTCGAAGCTCGATACCGTGAAGGTGGTGCGCTGCGACGAGGTACAATGGCGCTTCCTCGGCCTCTCGCTCGCCGGCTACAACGTGCTGATCTCCCTCGTGATGGCCGCGATCGCCGCGTGGGGATTCGTGCGGACCGCGAAGCGCTAAAGCTCAATCATCCACGTCGTCCTGCGTGCGCCCGAACAGGTGCACGATGCCCGGCGTTGCGATCGTCACGAAGACGAAACGCGACAGGTGGTGGGCGCCGACGAAGATCGGGTCGATGTGCAGCGTCAAGGCCAGCGCCAGCATCGCGTCCATCGCGCCCGGCGCGAAGGCGACGACGACGTCGGAGAATTTCACCGGGGTGGTCAGCGCCACGATGCCAACGAAGATGGCGGAGACGGCGATGGCCACGGCAAACGAGCCCAGCGCAGCGCGGAGGTGGCCGGCGAGCGTCTTGATCCGCATCCGCGCGAAACGGCTGCCGATCAGTGCGCCGATTCCGATCAGCGCAACGCCACGCACCCAGTCCGGCAGGCCGCCCTCGACCCATCCGGCACCATGCAGCACGCTGGAGGCGATCATCGCGCCGAACATCCAGCTCGCGGGAAACCTGATCAGCCGCAACACGAGCGCCGCGGCCAGCGACGCGGCGGCCAGCTCGAGCAGGTCGAGCGGCGAGGCGATGGTCGTTGTCAGCGACTGTGCAGCGGAGGGCGTGACGCCTGCAATCGCCAGCACCATCGGCAGCGCGGCGGTCAGGATCATGACGCGCATGGTCTGCACCACCGCAATGCCCGGCAGGTCGGCGCCGCGCTCGACCGCCAGGATCGTGATCTGCGACAGCGCGCCGGGACTGCCGGCCAGGAAAGCGGAGGTGCGGTCCCAGCCATGCATGCGCTGGAGGTAATAGCTCGACCCGAACGTGGAGCAGAACGTGGCGAGCGCAAGCAGGCCGATGGTGACGGGGTAGGCGCTGACCTGCTGAAGCAAATGGCGCGAGACGACCGAGCCCAGCGAGATGCCGAGCAGCACCAGCACGGTCTGGGTCAAAATCGGCGGCAAGGTCAGCTGGCGGCCGGCGATCGCGGCGATCCCGACCGCGATCATCGAGCCGGAGATCAGCCCGCCGGGAAGGCCGGCGAGCAGAAACACAAGGCCGCCGGCGGTGCCGATGACGAGCGTCTCCACCGTGCTCAGGATCGTGGCACGGCTCGGCCATTCGAACGACAGGGAGGCGGTGATGTGCTTCACGCCACCTTATCGCAAATCAGCGCGAGGCGCACAATTGCAGGCTCGTCATGCCGCAATGCGCGAGGCCTTCCGCGGAGGCTCGGAAGGAATCGTGACGGGGTTATTTCTTGTCGGCTGCGGGAGCGGCGGCTGCGCTGCCGGCCTTCGCCTCCTTTTTGCATTCGCGACGGAATTTCTTGCGCTCCTTCCCCTTCAATCCCTTCGCGTCTGCCTGCCTGGAGCATTCCAGCGATTCCGCCGATCGCTCCTTCGTTGCCCTCTTGTCGTCAACAGTGGCGGCAGTGTCGGTCTTGGCGGCCGGCGCGGCGGTCTGCGCGAAAGCGGTGCCGGTGACGAGCAGGGAGGCGAGAGCAACGGCGGCGAGGCGGGACGTGAAGGTCATGTGGTGCACTCTGCTTGCGAGAATTGCGAAGGGCTGAAACGTTGGCTCGCGTTGCTGAACGCGACATGAATGAAGTCGAGCGGCAGGATCACTATATTTTGCCGGCGCAACTCATCGCATCCTTGTCGCAAGCGGCTAACACGCTAGGATAGCAATCCGCAATTCACTTCCGTCGGGGAAGATCAAGCAGGAGACCCAGGGATGACCATTCAGACGAAATTCTTGTATGCGATCGCAGCGTCCGGTGTCGCGGCATTGCTGACGAGCGCGCCGGCACAGGCACTGACAGCGCAGGAGTGCAGCGCGAAGTACCAGGCCGCCAAGAAGGACGGCTCGCTCGGCACCATGAAGTGGAATGACTTCCGCAAGGCCCAATGCGGTGCCGATGCGACGCCCGCCGCTGCGCCGACAGGGGCTGCGCCCACAGCTCCCGCGGAGCCGAAGCAGGCCAAGAAGGAAGAGGCACCCGCCGCCGCGCCGGCCCTGCCGGCCGGTCCTGCGGTCTACCCAAACGCGGTCGATCCGAAATATGCCAAGGAGACGCCCGGCAAGGCGCGCCTGCACACCTGTGTCGACCAGTACAATGCCAACAAGACCACCAACGGCAACGGCGGCTTGAAATGGATTCAAAAAGGCGGCGGCTATTACAGCGAATGCACCAAGAAGCTGAAGGGCGCCGCCTGAGCTTCGCAGCGAAGGCCGGAGCAAGGCTCCGGCCGATTCGCCTGAATTCTCGCGCATGATCTTGTCAGAACACCTGCGCTCACCCGGCCCTTGGGGTCCGGATCATGCTCAGTCGAGCAGCTTCTCCGCAGATTTCGCCACGAGCTGCGACCGCTTGCGCGGACCGCTCTCGACGAACAACAGGCTCTGGCCGAAGATGAAGCAGTAGAACAGAAAGGCCTGCGCGTCGGCCTCCTCGGCCGCAAGGCCGGTTGCGCGATAGAGGTCGCCGACGTGCCTGAGCCGCGCCGCGTCGACGCTCGCCACCGCCGCCGCGGCGTTGTCCTCCGATCGGGCCCATTGCCGGATCGCGAGCTCGATCGCCATCCCTTCTGGATTGAGCCGCTCGGAATAAAGCTGGATCACCGCCTTCAGCCGCTCGCGGGGCGCTTGTCCGTCGAGGCTCGTCTGCTGCGCGATCGCGGCGATGCGGCCCTTGCGCCAGGCTTCGAGCATGGCCTCGAGCAGTGCGGCGCGGTCGGCGAAGCGCCGGTAGAAGCCGCCCTTGGTGACGCCGAGATTCTTGGCGAGCACCTCGACCCGCACGCCCTCCACCCCCGCGCGGGCGAGCTCGGCAAACCCAGCCTCGACCCAGACGTCGCCCTTGCCGTCGCTCATGAAGAAAGCCTCACCCGGTCTTGATACGGTGCCGTATTGCTAACGTGACACGGGTTTGATACGCTACCGTATCAACGAGCAAGGACGAAATTGCGGGAGGAAATGCGATGGAGCAGGAGGCGACCTATCGCGGCACGGTCTATCCGTGGCAATGCGACCATGTCGGGCACATGAACATCATGTGGTATGTCGGCAAGTTCGACGAGGCCAATTGGAATCTGTTCGCTCGTCTCGGCCTGACGCCGAGCTATTTGCGCATCTCCGGCCGCGGCATGGCCGCGGTGCAGCAGAACATCGCCTACAAGCGCGAGCTGCTCGCCGGCGACATCGTAGAGATCCGCAGCCATCTGCTCGAGATCAGGGACAAGTCGATCCGCTTCCGGCACGACATGACGAATGCGGAGACCGGCGAGCTCGCGGCGACGTGCGAGATCACCGGCGTGCACATGGACCGCCAGCTCCGCAAGTCCGCCCCGTTCGCCGATTGCATTCGCGAAGCGGCCTTCAAGCAACTTGCCGAACCAGCCGAGGTGTGAGCCATGACTGCCTTCGAGCCGAAAAACCCGGGCTATCGCGCGGCGGCCATCGCCATGTTCGATGCCCAACCGGCCATGCGCACGCTCGGCATCGTGATCGTCCGTCTCGCGCCGGGCGAGGTCGAGCTGGCGATGCTGCATGCGCCGGCCCTCACGCAGCAGAATGGTTTCATCCATGCCGGCATCATCACGGCCGGGCTCGACAACGCCTGCGGCGTTGCGGCCTTCAGCTTGATGCCGGCGGAGGCCGGTATCCTCACCGTCGAATTCAAGACCACGCTGCTCGCGCCCGCCCGTGGCGAGCGTTTCGTCTTCAAGGCCGAAGTGGTCAAGCCCGGCCGCACGCTGACCTTCTGCGAGGCAAAGGCCTACGCCGAGCATGACGGCAAGACCACGCTGATCGCCATGATGAGCGGGACCTTGATGGCGATGCTGCCGGCGGCTTAGTCGAGCCGGACGCGATTCGCGTGGCAATCGCGCCCGCGGCATTCTATATGACCCGTAACAATGGCCGGGGCGCGGGCGTATATCCGCAAGACGGGACCGGAACGGGACGATATGACTGGATTTGGGAATAATGGCCTTGGGCCGAGCCGGCGCGCAGCCTTGACGCTGATCGGAGCGGGCGCTCTCGCCGTGGGTGGGATCGTTTCGGCGCGCGCCGCCACCGGCGATGACGAGGTGCTGACCGAAGCCAAGGTGCTGCGCGATCCCGACACGCCGGTCGCAGGCAATCCCGACGGCAACATCACCATCGTCGAATGGTCCGACTACAATTGTCCCTATTGCCGCAAGCTCGAGCCCGAGCTGCGCCAGGTGGTCCAGGACGACGGCAAGGTGCGGCTGGTCATGAAGGACTGGCCGATCCTCGGGCCGGTTTCGGTCACCGCGGCGCGGAGCGCGCTGGCGGCCAAGTTCCAGGGCAAGTATCACCAGGCCCATGACGCCCTGATCGGCGTCAGCTCGCGCCTGACCGAGCCGCGCATCAACGAGCTGCTCGCGGCTGCCGGGGTCGACATGGACCGCTTGAAGCGCGATCTCACCGGCCACGCCAAGGACATCGACGCCATCCTCAAGCGCAACAACGAGCAGGCTGAAGCTTTCGGCTTCCAGGGCACCCCGTCCTTCATCGTCGGCAAGTATCGCGTGCCCGGCGTGCTCAGCATGACCGAGTTCGAGCAGGTCATCGCCGACGCCCGCAAGGCCAAGATGAACTGAGCCGGCGATATTTCAGGACGCAATACAAAGGCGCCGTCGCGGGTCTGCGACGGCGCCTCGTTCATGTCGATCGGACGAAATTACTTCGACGAGATCCGGACCCAGTCCTTGTGCGCGCGATCGCGCAGCGCATCCCAATCGGCCTTGGCGACGTCCCAGTTCACGATCGTTCGGTTGGTGGTCGCGATGTCGCCTTTGGCGACTGACGACGTCTGCATGGAATCATAGACGTAGACGCCGCCCGCAAGCAGCAACGCGCCCAGGATCATTCCGAAAAAAGTCTGCATGGCGAACCTCCGGTGACGGGCGATAACGTCGGCCCGGAGTGATGGTTCCGCGACTATGCGGCGCATCCAAGTGAGGTTGTTCATTCTCCATTCAGCCACTCCATCAGCTCCGCATTGATCTCGCGCGGATAGGTGTGGCTGAGGTCGTCGATCTCTCGATAGGTGACTTGGGCACCGGCGGCGGACAGCGCCGCCTGCGTCTGCCGTGCGGTCTGCACCGGAAACATCCAGTCGAGCTTGCCGTGAGTGATGAAGACCGGCAAGCCTTGCAGGCGCGTTGCGTCGGCCATCTCCGCCATCAGCGGATGGAAGGTCGCCGCAACCGGGGCGAGATGCGTGAAGGGCGAGGCGCCGTCGAGGCCGGTGACGTAGCAGAAGGTGCCGCCGTCGCTCATGCCGGTCAGCAGCATGCGCGAGGGGTCGATGCGCCAGCGGCCGCGTACAGTATCGATGATGCGCATGAGGTTCGGTGTGTCGGTGTCGTCGCCCATCAGCGCCCAGGTCGGGCCGGTCGCGGTCGGCGCCACCAGGATCGACCCGAGAGTGCGGGCGTCGCGGAGCCAGCTCCACAGAAAGCCGCGTCCGTTGCCGCTGCCGCCATGCAGCGCCATCACCAGCGGCATGGCACGCTCGGGCGCATAATATTCGGGGACATAGACCGAGAAGCCGCCGCGGCTGCCAGGCTCGTTGTGGTCGTGGAAGATGCCGGTATCTTCGCCCGCGCTGGCTTGGAGCCGCGACAACAAATCCGCATTGTCGCGATTGGCGGCGTTGAGGAAGAAGCTGCTCACCGGCGGAAACTGCGCTGCCAGCGGATAGAGCGCCTCCTGCGCGCGCGGGACAAGGCGCAGCGCGCGGAACACCGCGACGAGATCGCCATGGCCACGCTCGACCTCACGAATGCCGGCAAAGGCAGCGAGCGTCTCGCCGCAGGCGCGATCGAGCCGCTCGCGCAAGCCTCCGAACTGCTCCGGCCAATCCCCGATTGCTGCGTGCGCCGTCTGCAGCGCCTCGTCCGGCGTGCCGATCGCATCCATCACCGAGGCGAAGGCCGGTGGATGCAGATGCCGCTGGAAGAAGCCGAGCGCTTCCAGCGCATTGAGCAGCGGCGGCAGCACGGCCACGATGTCGTCCACCACGGCCTCGGTCATCGCCCGCTTCCTCAAAGCCTTTTGGATCAGTGCAGCTTCGGCGCCTTCAGGAGCTTGAAGCGATCGGTCGACGTCACGGTGACGTCGAAGGTGACGCCTTCGTGATGAACGGTGAGCGGCACGTCGACGCCAGCGGCGCCGAGCGCCCACATCTTCTTGTAGAAGGCGGTCTGGCTCGTCACCCTGTCACCGTTCACGGCGAGAATGACGTCGCCGGTCTTGAGCTCGGCGCGGGCGGCCGGGCCATTGGCGGAGATCCCGATCACCACCACGCGGTTGTCGATCTCGGTCGAATAGAGTCCGAGCCAGGGTCGTGCCGGCTTGTTGACACGGCCGAACTTGCGCAAGTCCTCCAGGACCGGTTTCAGGAGGTCGATCGGCACGATCATGTTGACGTGCTCGGCCTCGCCGTCACGTTCGCGATCGAGCTGGAGCGAGCCGATGCCGATCAGCTCGCCGCGTTCGTTGAGCAATGCCGTGCCGCCCCAGTTCGGATGCGCGGGAGCGGTGAAGATGGCCTCGTCCAGCAGATATTCCCAGTAACCGGCGAATTCCTGCTTGGCCACGATCTGGCTCGCGACCGAACGCGTGCGTCCGCCGGCGCCGCCGACCACGACGCGGTCGCCGATTCGTGTCGCCGCCGACGAACCGAGCGGCAGCGGCGCAATGTCGAGCTGGCCGAGCGCCTGCACCAGCCCGAACCCGGTCTCGGAATCGAAGCCGAGCGCATGGCCCTCCACCACTCGTCCGTCGGCGCGGTGCAGCCAGACCGACTCTGCCTCGGTGATGAGATAACCTATCGTGAGCACCAGGCCCTCATCGATCACGACGCCGTTGCCGGCGCGTTCGGTGCCCAGCGTCTCGGCACTGAAGGCGTCCGGAGGGATGATGGCGTGCAGGCCGACGACGGAGCCGAGTGCGCGGTCGAGATCGAAACCATAGTCGCTCGCCCGCGGCTGGTTCGCCGGCGGCACTCTCCATTCGGTCAGAGCGCTCATGGAGTTCTCCTGGCTGAGAGCATCGCTCCGGCAAGGCTGGCGGAGCGACGCGCGAAGCACGCCTAATTTAGGCCGGAGCAGGCCGTCTTGAAAGCCTCGTTCCCAACTATTCGGGAGAACGCCGCGTGAAATCTTGGAAAGGCCTGGAAACACATCGTCATCTGATCCGGCGCATGGCTGCTGTCCGGCGCGGTGCTAGGCGCCGTGCAGTGAAGCTGCTAACCATTGCCGCCTCGTTTGACCAAGGGATCACGGACGACAAGCATGGACAACCGCAGCGACATCTGGCGTGGCATCGACACGATCAAGGCACGCTTCATCGACCTCAGCGACAGGGTCTGGGGCATGCCTGAGGTCTGCTACACCGAGGCGCGGTCCGCCGCCGAGCATCTCGCCGAGCTCCGTCATCAGGGCTTCCGCATCACTGAGAACGTCGCCGGCATCCCGACTGCGCTGATCGGCGAGTGGGGCGAGGGCGGTCCGGTCATTGCCTTCATGGGCGAGTACGATGCGCTGCCGGGCCTCAGCCAGGAGGCGGGTGTCGCCGAGCATCGCCCGATCGAGACCGGCGGCCATGGCCATGGCTGCGGTCACAACCTGCTCGGTTCCGCAGCGCTGCTCGCCGCGACCGCGGTGAAGGACTGGCTGGCCGAGAACAAGGTGCCCGGCCGCGTGCGCTATTACGGCTGTCCGGCGGAGGAAGGCGGCGCGGCCAAGGCCTTCATGGTGCGCTCCGGCGCGTTCGAGGACGCCGACATCGCCATCACCTGGCACCCGCACAGCTTCTGGGAGGTGGCGGTAACGCCCTCGCTTGCGAATACGCGCGCGGATTTCATCTTCACCGGCCGCACTTCGCATGCGGCGGCCTCGCCGCATCTCGGCCGTTCGGCGCTCGATGCGGTGGAATTGATGAATGTCGGCGTGAACTACATGCGCGAGCACATGCCGAGCGACGCGCGCGTGCACTATGCCCTGCTCGACACCGGCGGCATCGCGCCGAACGTGGTGCAGGCCCATGCCCGCGTGCGCTATTCGATCCGCGCGCGCGATCTTCCCGGCATGGACGAGTTGGTCGAGCGTGTGTCCAAGATCGCGCAAGGCGCGGCGTTGATGACCGAGACCAAGGTCGAGATGAAGATCATCTCCGCGGTCTCCAACATCCTGCCCAACACGCCGCTGGAGCAGGCGCTGCATCAGGTCATGGAAGAGCTCGGACCGCCGCATTTCGACGATGCGGACAAGAGCTTTGCCGGCCAGATCCGTGCGACCTTGAGCGACAAGGATATCGCCTCGGTCTATTACGCGATCGGCATGGAGCCGACCGATCGGCCGCTGGCCGACTTCCTGGTGCCGCTCGATGCCAAGCGCAATCCGCTGGTCGGCTCCACCGATGTGGGCGACGTGAGCTGGGTGGTGCCGACCGTGCAGGTGCACGCACCGACGGTTGCAATCGGCACGCCCTTCCACACCTGGCAGGTGGTGGCGCAGGGCAAGAGCCCGCACGCGCACAAGGCCATGGTGCAGGCCGCCAAGGCGATGGCAGGTCTCGGCATCAAGGCGTTGACGGAACCGGAGCTGATCAAGGTTGCCAAGGCGGATCTCCAGAAGCGGACGGCCCGCACTCCTTACGTCTGTCCGTTGCCGGATCACGTCGCGCCGCCGCTCGACATGTCCGTGGCGTAGGAATTCGCCTCGATACTTCGTCTGATCCAGCGAACAAATTTTCCGCAGTGCAGCGCGCAATCCGGCAGATTTTGATGCTGGATTGCCGAACGGATGGGCTGCGGAGCGCAATTTTGCCCAACGGACAGCCAATAGACCGTTTGCATACACACGGTCCCAGTTGACGTGCACCCCATTCGGTGTGCCATCTACCGCCAGCCAAACCCGGCGGTCGCGAGCGGCCGCCTGCATCCATGTCGGAACCAGACGGGGGACAACCATGCTGGACAAAGAGCTGCGTTCGATGATCGGTCAGGTGAAGGACGGGCGGATGGACCGCCGCGCCTTCGTCAAGCGCCTCGCCGCGGTCGGTCTCACCGCTCCCCTCGCCAACCAGCTCCTCGCGCTCGGCGGCGTTGCCATGGCGCAGAGCCCCGCGGTCTACAAGCCGACCAAGCGCGGGGGCGGCGGCCCTCTCAAGGTGCTGTGGTGGCAGGGGCCGACGCTGCTCAATCCTCATTTCGCCACCGGCACCAAGGACCAGGACGGATCGCGGCTTTTCTACGAACCGCTCGCCAGCTGGGACGCCGACGGCAATCTCAACCCGATCCTCGCGGCAGAGATTCCCTCGCTTGCAAACGGCGGTCTCGCCGCCGATGCCAAATCGGTGGTCTGGAAAATCAAGCCGGGAGTCAAATGGCACGATGGCAAGCCGCTGACTGCCGACGACTTCGTGTTCACCTGGCAATACGCCAGCGATCCCGCCACGGCTGCCGTCAGCATCAGCACCTATGGTGACATCACGGTCGAGAAGGTCAGCGATCTTTCGATTCGCATCCTGTTCAAGACCCCGACGCCGTTCTGGGCCAACGCGTTCGTCGGCGCTTATGGATGCGTTCTCCCCAAGCATCTGTTTGCCGACTACAAAGGCTCGAAGTCCCGCGAGGCGCCGAACAATCTTGCCCCGGTGGGCACCGGTCCCTACAAGTTCGTCGAGTTCAAGCCGGGCGATGTGGTCCGCGGCGAGCTCAATCCCGACTATCACATGCCCAACCGTCCGCATTTCGACACGATCGAGATGAAGGGCGGCGGCGATGCCGTCTCGGCGGCCCGCGCGGTGATCCAGACCGGCGAATTCGATTTCGCCTGGAACATGCAGGTCGAAGACGACGTGCTGCTGCGTCTGGAGAAGGGCGGGAAGGGCAAGACCGTCTATGCCACCGGCGGCGACATCGAGTTCATCGCGATCAACTTCACCGATCCGAACACTGAGATCGACGGCGAACGGTCCTCGATGAAGACCAAGCACCCGATCTTCTCCGATCCGAACGTGCGCAAGGCGCTCGCCCTGCTCGTCGACCGCGACTCCGTCAAGAAGGCGATCTATGGTCGGGCCGGCCGCACCACGGCCAACTACCTCAACGGCCCCGAGAAGTTCGTCTCCAAGAACACCTCGTGGGAGTTCAACATCGAGAAGGCGTCGAAGATGCTCGATGACGCCGGCTGGAAGGTCGGCGCCGACGGCATCCGCGAGAAGGACGGCAAGAAATTCAAGCTTCTGTACCAGACCTCGACCAACGGCCCGCGCCAGAAGACCCAGGCCATCGTCAAGCAGGCCTGCCAGAAGGCCGGCATCGACGTGGAGCTGAAATCGGTCGTCGCCTCGGTGTTCTTCTCATCGGACGTTGCCAACCCCGACACCTATCCCAAGTTCTATGCCGACATCGAGGAGTTCCAGATCCCGATGACGCAGCCGGATCCGGCCCTGCACATGCGCCGCTACATCTCCGCCAATGTGGCCACCAAGGAGAACAAGTGGCAGGGGCAGAACTTCCCGCGCTATGTCAACAAGGAGTATGACGACGCCATTGCTGCCGCCGAGACCGAGATCGATCCGGTCAAGCGCGCCGCGCTCTACATCAAATGCAACGACCTGCTGTGGCAGGACACCGTGTTCATTCCGGTAATGCATCGCCTGTTGGTGGATGCCTGCTCCAACAATTTGCGGCCGGCGCTCTCGGGCTGGGCCAATCGGACCGATAACCTCCAGGACTGGTACCGGGAGGCATGAGCGCAGGCTAAACGGGCTTCTTCCCCATGAGTCAGTATGTCCTGCGTCGCCTCCTGATTGCCGTTCCGAGCCTGCTGGCGATTTCGCTGGTGCTGTTCGTCGTGCTCGCGCTCGCCCCCGGCGATCCGTTCTCCGAACTGGCCACCAATCCGAACGTGCCGCCCGAAGTGCAGGCGGCACTGCGGGCCAAGTTCGGTCTCGACGATCCGATCTACCTCCGCTACCTGCACTGGCTCAACGCCATGCTGCACGGCGACTGGGGCTTCTCCTTCGTCAGCCGGATGAACGTCGACACGCTGATCCTGCAGCGCCTGCCCGCGACACTCTACGTCATCGGCTCGGCGCAGATCCTGGCCCTACTGATCGCGATTCCGGTCGGCGTCTATGCCGCGACCAGGCCGTATTCGCTGTTCGACCAGATCGCGAATACGCTCGCCTTCGTCGGTTTCTCGCTGCCGACCTTCTTCACCGGCATCCTGTTCATCCTGATCTTCTCGGTCACGCTGGACTGGCTGCCTTTCGTCTACACCACCGACATCAAGGCCACCGGCATCCGCTGGGTGCTGGAGATGATCCGTCAGGCGATCATGCCGGTGGCCGTGCTCGGCCTGTTCCAGGCGGCGTCGATGACGCGCTTCGTGCGCTCGGCGATGCTCGACGTCATCCGGCTCGACTACGTCACCACGGCGCGGGCCAAGGGCCTCGGCCAGACCAAGGTGATCATCAAGCACGTGATGCGCAACGCCATGATCCCCGTGGTCACGCTGATCGCGTTGCAGATGCCCGCGGTGTTCGGCGGCGCCATCGTCACCGAGCAGATCTTCCGTATTCCCGGCATCGGCTCGCTGCTGATCTCCTCCATCCTTTCCAACGACACGCCGGTGGTGATGGCCGTCACCTTCGTCTTCGCGTGCCTCGTGGTGCTGTTCAATCTCATCGCGGACGTGCTTTATGGCTGGCTTGACCCTCGCATCTCCCTCCGCTGAGCGGCGCGCCTATTCGCCCTGGCGCGAAGCATGGCGGCGTTACAGCCGCCACCGGCTCGCGGTGGTCAGCGCTGTCCTGCTCCTCATCCTGGTGCTCGCCGTCGTGCTTGGGCCGTTCGTGTGGCGTGTGAAGATCAACGAGATCGACATCGTCGCGGGCCTGCAGGGTCCGTCGCTCGCCCATCCCTTCGGCACCGACGATCTCGGCCAGGACATTCTGGCGCGCATGATCTATGGCGGCCGCATCTCGCTCGCGGTCGGGCTCGCCGCGATGCTGGTCGCTGTCATCATCGGCACGGTGATCGGCGCGCTCGCCGGTATGTCGCGCGGCCCGCTCGGACACGGATTGATGTGGCTCACCGACCTGTTCCTGTCGCTGCCGCAGCTGCCGCTGCTGCTGCTGCTGATCTATCTGTTCCGCGACGGGCTGAAGCAGGTGTTCGGGCCCGAAGGCGGCATCTTCATCTTGATCGTGCTCGTGATCGGAGGTCTGCGCTGGATGCCGGTGGCGCGGCTGGTGCGTGCCCAGTTCTTGTCGCTCCGCGAAAAGGAGTTCGTCGAAGCCGCCCGTGCGCTCGGTGCCAGTCCGGTGCGGCAGGTGGTACGGCACATCCTGCCCAATGCGGTCGGCCCGGTGATCATCGCCGGTACCATCGACGTCGCCGCCGCGATCATCGCGGAATCGACGCTGTCCTTCCTCGGCCTCGGCTTCCCGCCGGATACCCCGACCTGGGGCCGGCTGCTGTTTGACGCCAAGGATTTTCTCGACATCGGCCCGCACTGGGCGCTGTTTCCGGGCGGCGCGATCTTCGTCGCGGTGGTGGCCATCAACTTCATCGGCGACGGTCTGCGCGACGCGCTCGATGCGCGACGGGTGATCTGATGGCGCCGCTGCTCGAGATCAAGGGCCTGAAAACCCACTTCTCCACGGACGACGGCATCCTCCAGGCCGTCGACGGTGTCGACATCTCCATCAACAAGGGCGAGACGCTCTGCGTCGTCGGCGAATCCGGCTGCGGCAAGACCGTGACCGCGATGTCGATCCTGAAGCTGATCGCAATGCCGCCGGGCCGGATCGCGGCGGGCCAGATCATCTTCGAGGGGCGCGATCTGGTGCCGCTGACCAGCAACCAACTCGACGAGATCAGGGCGAAGGAGATCGGCTTCATCTTCCAGGAGCCGATGACCTCGCTCAATCCGGTGCTCACCATCGGCGAGCAGATCGCAGAGAGCCTGCGGCGGCACGAAGCGGTGACCAGGAAGCAGGCGCTCGAGCGCACCATCGAGATGCTGAAACTGGTGCAGATCCCGAACGCCGAAGGCCGCGTGCACAATTATCCGCATCAGTTTTCCGGCGGCATGCGCCAGCGCGTGATGATCGCGATGGCGCTCGCCTGCAAGCCGAAGCTGATCATCGCCGACGAGCCCACCACCGCGCTCGACGTCACCATCCAGGCGCAGATCCTCGACCTCTTGCAGGACATGAAGGACCGCTTCGGCATGGCGGTGATGCTGATCACCCATGCCATGGGCGTCGTCGCCGAGACCGCGCAGCGCGTCGTCGTGATGTATGCCGGCAAGGTGGTGGAGGAGGCGCCCGTCGACGATCTCTTCGGCGATCCCCGTCACCCCTATACGCAAGGCTTGATCCGCTCGATCCCGCGCATCGATCTCGACAGCGAGCACAAGACGCGGCTCGAGGCGATCGGCGGCTCTGTGCCGATCCTGATCAACCCGCCGGCCGGCTGCCGCTTCGCGCCGCGCTGCAAGTTCGCCATGAATGTCTGCACCGAGAAGGAGCCGCTGCTGCGCGAGATCGCGCCCGGTCACCGCATGGCCTGTCATCTCGGAGATACCAGCGTGGGAGCCGCGTCATGAGCGAGCCCTTGCTCCGCGTCAGCGGCCTGAAGAAACATTTCCCGGTGCTCGGCGGCCTCTTGTCGCGCCAGGTCGGCACCGTCTATGCGGTCGACGGCGTGTCGTTCTCGGTCAACCGCGGCGAGACGCTCGGCCTCGTCGGCGAATCCGGTTGCGGCAAGTCGACGACCGGGCGCTGCGTGCTGCGCCTGATCGAGCCGACCGACGGCGAGGTCACCTTCGACGGCCAGGACGTACGCAAGCTCGGCGGCAACAATCTGCGCGCGATGCGGCGGAACATGCAGCTGGTGTTCCAGGATCCGTTCGCCTCGCTCAATCCGCGCATGACGGTCGGGGCCATTCTCGGCGAGGCCTTTACCATCCACAATCTCGCCTCCTCCTCGAAAGAGCGCGAGGAGCGCGTTGCGGGGCTTCTGGTCAAGGTCGGGCTCAAGGCCGAGCACATGCGGCGCTATCCGCATGAATTCTCCGGCGGCCAGCGCCAGCGCATCGTGATCGCGCGCGCGCTCGCGGTCGAGCCGAAGCTGATCGTCTGCGACGAGCCGGTCTCCGCGCTCGACGTGTCGATCCAGGCCCAGGTCATCAACCTGCTGGAGGACCTTCAGGCCGAGCTGAACCTGACCTATCTGTTCGTCGCGCACGATCTCTCGGTGGTCGAGCACATCTCCGACCGCGTGGCGGTGATGTATCTCGGCCGCATCGTCGAGCTCGCGAAAGCCAGCGACCTCTACCGCAACCCGCAGCATCCCTACACCAGGGCGCTACTGTCGGCGGTGCCGGTGCCAGATCCAAAACTCAAGCGCGAGCGCATCCGCCTCAAGGGCGACGTGCCGAGCCCGATGAAGCCGCCCTCCGGGTGTCACTTCCACACCCGCTGCCCGATCGCCCAGCCACGCTGCGCGGAAAGCGCGCCGCCGCTGAAGGAGGGCGCGGGCGGCCATTTCGTGGCGTGCCATCTGGCGTAGTGCTATGAATCCGTAGACGGCCGATCAGCTCACGCGCTTTTCGCGGGCCATGCTATCACCTGGCCCGACATCACCAGCCGGTCTCGGCCGCTCTCCTTGGCGACGTAGAGCGCACGGTCGGCGGCGGCGACCAGCGTACTAGAGTCCATCGCGGTCTGGGACGGAAGAGCCGCGGCGCCGCCGATGCTCGCAGTCACCAGCCGCGAAGGCGGATTTTGCGCGTGCAGCATGGCGAGATCGAGCAGCGCCTGGCGAATCGCTTCGCCGACCTCGGCGCAGCCTTCAGGACCGGTGTTCGGCAGCAGCACGGCGAATTCCTCGCCGCCATAGCGCGCCGCGAGGTCGGCCGGACGCCTGGCCTGGGCGGATAAAATCCGGGCCAGCGCGCGCAGGCAGGCGTCGCCCGCCAGATGCCCATAGAGATCGTTGAATTTCTTGAAATGATCGACATCGATCAGTAGCAGCGAGAGCTGGGTTCCGTCGCGCCGAGCCCGCGCCCATTCGTCGGCAAGGTGGTCGTCGAAGGCGCGACGATTGGCGAGGCCGGTGAGACCGTCAGTGATTGCCAGCGAGGCGAGCCTGTCCTGAAGATCCTTCTGCTCGGTCATGTCGCGCACGACCGCGACGACGCCGTCGATCACGCCGCTGTCGGACGCCACGGTGACGTGTAGCGCCGCCTCGGCCCAGATCTCGCCTTTGTCGCGATGACGCTGCCGATAGACGAACCGCGCTTCCTCCGCCTCGCCATTCTTCAGCGCGGCGATGGCCTGCTCAACTCGTTCCATGTCGTCGGCGTGAATGCCGGCCAGGGCCGAGGTGCCCATCAGTTCTTCGGCCGACCAGCCGGTGATGCGCGCGCAGGCGGGAGAGACGTAGAGCAACCGGTTATCCAGCCCGATGCGGGTCACCATGTCGCTGGATTGCTCGGCCAGCAGGCGGAAATTGGCTTCCTTGGCGACCAGGGCCTGTGCCGTGCGCTGCCGCTGCAGCAACTGACGGACCAGATAGTAGCCGATCACCGCGATCAAGAGGACGAGTCCGAGGACGAAGCTCATGCGTGCTGCTGCCGCGCGTCGCCAGGGGGCGAGCACGTCGGCCTGCGACTTGCTCGCCAGCACCATCAGGGGATAGCGGCTGCTGCGCTGGTAGTAGCTCAGCCGCTCCGCGCCATCGAGCGGCGATTTGAAGTAATAGACCGCTGCGGCGGGGCGGCTTTTCCAGCTTCTGAACAAGGGCGCATCGGACAGGTCGCGTCCGACGAAGGCGCCGCTCTCGTCACGGCTGCGCGCCAGCATGATGCCGCTGTCGTTGAGCAGAGATGCCGAGCCGTTCGGCCCGATGTCGAACCGCTCGTAGAATTTGACGAAATAGCTGACGTCGATCGTGAGCAGGGCGACGCCGGCGAAGCCGCCGTCGGAATCGTTGATCCGGCGGGATGCGGTGACGATCCACTGACCGCCGGAGCGGCTCTTGACGGGTCGCCCGATCAGCGTGCCCGTGTCCGTAGAATCGCGATGGCGTTGGAAATATTCACGGTCGCTGTTGTTGAGCTTGGAGAAATCGAGGTGCTCCGTCGTGGCGAGCCAGCGGCCGGTCGCATCATAGATGAAGATGCCGCGGATGCGTTCCGATGATTTGCGGGTGGGCAGATAGGCCTGGAGCTTCATGATCGTGTCCGGGCCCATCCCGTCGATCTCGAGCCGGTGGACCAGCCCGACGAGAATCGTATCGGCAAGCTCGAACGTGTCGTCCGCGTGCTGGATCAGCGACTGAGCGAGGTTGGTGACGTCGATTTCGGCGTTCCTCAGATCGGCGTTGCGCGCCTCCCATTCGCGCCACGCACTCAGGCCGAGGATAGCCACGCAAGTCAGCACGACGAATCCGGCCGCCCAGAGCGGAAGGCGCGTCTTGCCGAGTTCGCGGCTTGTGACCATCAGGCTTGCTCCAAATCGGAGCAAACCTCTCACTTTCGCCTTAACGGCTTGTTGCAATATCCGCGATGATTGTGCGGGGTCTGTACTCGACCGGGAACATGGCCGACATCGAGTTCCACTCTCGTCGGCCCGCTTTCATGGTGGTGTCGCCGCGCGATGGGCGGCCTGACGTCTCATCCTTCCAACGTGAAGCCGACGCGCAGCGTCACCTGAAAATGACGCACGGCGCCGTTCTCGACATGGCCGCGCGTTTGCACGACCTCGAACCATCTTATCTCGCGAACGGTCTTGGAGGCGCGGCTGATGGCGTTCTTGATCGCATCCTCGATCGAGGTCTCGGATGATCCGACGAGGTCCAGGATCTTGTAGACGTGATCGTGCTCGGCTGTGGGCATGGCCTTCCCTCATTTGGTATATTGCCATCCGAAACATGCGTATGGCGGAACGTGCGCAGGCGAGCGTGCCTGGCCCACGGTCTGAACGGTCGTGGAAGCTTCGGGTTCCTTGCTCCGCGATGGCCCGCATGCACCAGGCGAGGTGGAGCGGCCGGCGCCGGCCTGCTAAGCGCTGGGTATGGACACGGCGCGACGCGACAGGACGATCGGCTCTCTCTGCCTGTGCGTAACGGCGTTCGGCTGGGCTTTGAACTGGCCGCTGATGAAGCTGCTGCTGCAGCAATGGCCGCCTTTGTTCGCGCGCGGCCTTGCGGGTGTTTGCGCCTCGCTCATTCTCGGCACCCTGGTGCTGATCCGGAAGGAATCCTTCGCCGTCCCGCGCGAGGCGGTGCCGCGCCTCTTGTTTGCGGCCTTCACCAACGTCTTGGCCTGGATGGGTCTCGGCACGGTCGCGATGAAATATGTGAGCGTGAGTGAGGGCGCGCTGCTCGCCTATACGATGCCGATCTGGGCGATGCTGTTCGCCTGGCCGGTGCTGCACACGCGGCCGGCGCGACGAGATGTTCTCGGGCTTGTCCTCGGCATTGCCGGCGTCACGCTGCTCCTGAGCGGCGACGGTCTTGCGTTCAGCACCGACAAGCTGGTCGGCATTGCGCTCGCACTGCTCTGCGCCATCCTGTTCGCGCTCGGCAATGTGCTCAACCGCAAGCCGCTGCCGATGCCGCCGCTGGTCGTCGTCGCCTGGCAGGTCGGGCTGGGCTGCGCCACGATGCTGGTCCTCGGCGTGCTGTTCGAGCGCCCTGACGTCACCGCCATCACTCCGCTGGGGCTCGGCTGCTTCGTCTACATGACGCTGGTGCCGATGGGCCTCTGCTACGTCACCTGGTTCGAGACGCTGCGCCGTCTGCCCCCAACCACGGCGTCGACCGGCATGCTGATCGTGCCCGTGATCGGCGTCGTCTCAGCGGCGATCATTCTCGGCGAGCCGCTCGGCTATCGCGAATGGACGGCGATGGCGCTCACGCTCGGCGGCGTGACGCTGGCGTTGCAGCGGGGGTAGCAGAGCGCGCTGGCTCGCACCTACGGATCCAGCTCCGTATCCCAGTACAGATAGTCCAGCCAGCTGTCGTGCAGATAGTTCGGCGGAAACAGCCGGCCGTTGCGGTGGAGCTGGTGCACGGTGGGCGCGAACGCGGTCTGGCGCGGAAACATTTTGGACTGCGCCGGTGTGAGATTGCCCTTGCGCAAATTACACGGCGAGCACGCCGCGACCACGTTCTCCCAGGTGGTCTGGCCGCCTTTGCTGCGCGGGATGATGTGATCGAAGGTGAGGTCTTCGGGCGAGCCGCAATATTGGCAGGCGAAACGATCGCGCAGGAAGACGTTGAAGCGGGTGAAGGCGGGGTGGGTGGTCGGCTTGACGAAGGATTTGAGCGAGACGACGCTGGGCAGCTGCATTTCCAGCGTGGGACTTCGAACCGCCTGATCGTAATGTGCGACGATGTTGACGCGGTCGAGGAACACCGCCTTGATCGCGTCTTGCCACGACCACAACGACAGTGGGTAGTAACTCAGCGGCCGGAAGTCCGCATTCAGCACCAACACCGGCCAACTGCCTTGCGAGACATGTGCGTTCAAGTAACGCTCCCGGCCTCCAATATACGCTGCGAAGCAGCATGTAGTGACATACTACATGCAGCGTGACGGGATTGTGAAGCCCGTTGAGCGACTTATTCAAGCGCAAGCAATGCGGCGGCGGGGTGGCAAACGGGCTCAAAAAGCCGCGATCCAGGGGGCGCGCGGAACCGCCCCAGCATGGGCTGCCGTTGCCATGGCAGCTACTCCCGTACCCGCTCCAGCTTCTGCAGGCAGCGCGTCGCGCGCACCGCGGCCGGCATCTCCTCGTCCGGAAAGCTGGTCTCCCAATTGGTGACGCCGACCTCGCCGACATAGATATCGCCCTTCGAGTCCAGCGCGATGCCGTGCGGCGCCAGGAATTTGCCGCTGGCGACGCCCGGCCCCTCCTCGCCGCCGAGCCGCGCGATGCGATTTCCCTTGGTGTCCACGATCGACAGCCGCGGGCCGAGATTGGGTACATTGCGGTTGATGGCGAGGCCGGGGCCGAGCTCGCCGATCACGAAGGTCGGGCTCTTGGCCCCGCCGCAACAGCACAGCGCGCAGGGTCGGTGCAGATTGTTCCACTGCGTCTCGTATTTGCCCTCGCCGTCGAACACCTGGACGCGGTGGTTCTCGCGATCGGCGACATAGACCCAGCCGTCGGCATCGGTGGCGATATTGTGCACGATGTTGAACTGACCGGGATCAGTGCCCGGCTCGCCCCAGCTCTTGATCAGCTTGCCGTCGGGCGTGAATTTGTGCACGCGCGCATTGCCATAGCCGTCGGAGACGTAGATCTCGCCCTTCGGCGACAGCGCGGTGTGGGTGCAGCGGTGGAACGGCTCGCCGCTCATGAACGGCGCCGGCTTTGCAGGAATGCCGATAGTCAGCAGCACCTTGCCGTCAGTGGTGCATTTGCGCACGGTATGGTCGCCGTCGTCGGTGCAATAGAGATTGTCGTCGGCGTCGATATGCAGGCCGTGCGCGCGCGAGAACAGGCCTTCGCCAAAACTGCGCAGGAAATTGCCCTCGCGGTCCAGCACCACCATCGGGTGGGCGCCGCGGTTGAAGACGTAGACGCGGTCCTTGCTGTCGACCGCCACCGAGGCGACGTCGGTGAGCTGCCAGCCGTCCGGCAATTTCGCGAAGTTGTCGACGACGCGGTAGCGGTGCTCGCCGGTGCCGAGAATGGCTGGCATTGATCTCTCCTCTTGTCATTCCGGGGCGCGCGAAGCGTGACCTATGATGCGCAATTGCGCATCTGAGAATCCATTGGGCAGCATACTCTGTGGTTAGATGGATTCCGGGTTCGCGCTTCGCGGGCCCCGGAATGACGGCTGTAGCTATATTCGTGCCAAAATCCCTTCCTCGATCGCCTTGATCTGCAGCGCCAGATATTTCGAGTTGATCCGGCATTGCGCCAGGCTCCCGGCGATGAACCAGAGGCCGGGCTGCCTGGTGCGCGCATACATGTTGCGCAGCTCGAAGCCTTCGCCAAAACCCCAGATCGGCCCGACGCGGTCGGCGATGCCGTCGCCGAACAGCTTGCGCACCAGATATTCCTGCGGCTTGTAGCCGGTCGAGAGCACGACCAGGTCGGCGGTAATGATCGAGCCGTCCTTCATCCGCGCGCCCTCACCGTTGAAGCTTTCGATGTCGGAGAACTGCCTGAGGCTGATCTTGCCCTCGACGATCAGGTTGGAGCAGCCGACGTTGAAGTAATAGCCGCCGCCGCGGGTGAGGTATTTGAACTGCCAGCCGGTGCCGGCTTCGCCGAAATCGAGCTTGAAGCCGACGCGGGCGAGGCCGTCGAGTAGCTCCTTGTCGAGCTGCTTGGATTGCTCGGTCAGCATCACATGCGTCTTCTTCGCGAGCGGCGTCGGCATCGAGGCCGCAATCAGATCGTTGTCCTCGAGCGTGCCCTCGTTGTAGGTCGCGTAGGCCAGCTGCGCCGACGGCTCGATGTTGGTGACCAGCGTCGGCGAACGCTGCACCAGCGTCACCTCGGCGCCGCTGGAATGAAGATCCTGCGCGATGTCATGACCGCTGTTGCCGGTGCCGATGACGATGGCGCGCTTGCCGGTCCAGTTCTCGCCGTCCTCGTAGCCGCTGGAATGCACCAGCGTCCCCTTGAAATTGTCGAGGGTCGGAATGTCGGGAATGTTGGCGATGCCGCTGACGCCGGTCGCCATGATCACATGGCGCGGATGCATGGTGCGCTTGCTGCCGTCGGCGCGTCGCAGCGTGACGGTCCAGTGGCCCTTGGCCTCGTCATAGGCGCCGCCCTCGAACTCGGTGCCGGTCCAGAAGTTCAGCTCCATCGCATCGACATAGGCCTCGAACCAGTTGGCGAGCTTGTCCTTGGGGATATAGACCGGCCAGTTCGGCGGAAACGGCATATAGGGCAGGTGATTCACCTGCACCTGGTTGTGCAGGGTCAGCGCGTGATAGCGCTTGCGCCAATTGTCGCCGATCCGCATCTCGCGATCGACGATCAGGGTGTCGACCTTCAGCTGCTTCAGCCGCGCGGCAATCGCGAGCCCGGCCTGGCCACCGCCGACCACCAGCACGGCCGGATCGTGATCGGCATAGGCGCGCGCAGCGTTGCGCTGGTCGAGCCAGTTCGGCCCGCGGAAGTCGCGCGAATAGGCCTGGCCGCGCGGGCGCGAGGTGCCGAGCTGTTCCTCGAAGCCCTTGAGTTCGTCGAGCGCGGTCAGCAGCGTCCAGGCCTTCAGGCGGTCGCCGTCGGCAGTATCAGGCACGAGCCGTACGATGCCGTTGCCGCGACCGAGCGCGGTCTCGAAGTTGAAAATCGCCTCGATGCAGTTGGTGCCGGCCCGCGTCACCCAGCGCGGCGGGGCCCGGTTCGGAGCGAGCTTGAAACTGATCGGCTCTGCCTTGGACGCGAGCGCGGCCAGCGCTTGCGCAATCGTCTCGCGCCCGGCGAGCGTTTGCAGGTTCCAGCTCAGCGCCAGCACGTCGCGCCAGAAGCCGTCGGCGAGGAAGAGCGGGCCCAGCGTCGCGGGATCAGGTCTGCTTAAGGTGCGCTCGAAGTCGTCGAGCCAGGCCTGTGCGGCGATGGAAATATCCTGCGTCCGGTCCAGCATGCGCGACCTCATGGCCGTCTTCGCGGCGTTTCCTCAGAGATCGAACGCTATACGGTTTCGCCGCCCGCCAAAAGCCGCGGACCTGAGCGAGGCCGGCATGCGGCCCTGCCCGGACGGAATATGGCCCGGAATTCCGCACGTGCGGACGCGGCCGGAGAACGACTTAAGCGCCGGCCGGCCTGTGGTCCGCCCAATAGGGGTCGCGCAGCTTGCGCTTGAAGATCTTTCCGGTTGCCTCGCGGGGCAGCGCATCCAGGAACTTGACCTCCTTCGGCACCTTGAAGTTGGCCAGACGCTCGCGCAAGAAAGCCTGCACCGCGGCGGCGGAGAGCTGCTCGGCCCTGTCGGGCTCGATGCAGGCGCACAGCCGCTCGCCATATTCCGCGTCGGGGATGCCGAACACGGCGCAATCGCGCACGCCGGGCATCGCGATCAACACGTTCTCGATCTCGGCGGGATAGATGTTGACGCCGCCCGAGATCACCATGTCGCGCTTGCGGTCGCACAGGAACAGATAGCCGTCCTCGTCGAGATAGCCGACGTCGCCGACGCTGACGAGACCGTCGCGCCCGGCCTCGGCGCGCGCCTGCGCCTTGCCGTGATAGTCGAAATCGGGCACCGCGGTCTGGCGCATATAGATCTCGCCGACCTCACCAGCATCGCAGAGGCTGCCGTCGTCGCGAAAGATCTTGACGATGCCACCTTCGATGGCGCGGCCGACCGTGCCGGGCTTCTTCAGCGCCTCTTCGGCCGAGTGCCAGACCGGGATGCCGGTCTCGGTCGAGCCGAAATATTCGTTGATGACCGGTCCCCACCACTCGATCATGGCCCGCTTCACCTCGGGCGGGCAGGGCGCCGCGCCGTGCACGACGAAGCGCAGCGACGACAGGTCGTAGCGCTGCCTGACCGCTTCGGGCAGGCGCAACAGGCGCACGAACATGGTCGGCACCATGTGGATATGCGTCACACGGTGGCGCTCGATCAGCGCCAGCAGCTCCTCGGCGTCGAACCGCGGCTGAAGCACGATGGTGCAGCCGTTGCGGAAGGCCATCATGCTGTAGGAATGCGGCGCCGAGTGATACATCGGACCGTTGATCAGCACGACCTGGTCCTCGCGCGGCTTGATGCCGTAGGCGATCGCGCCGACGCGCTCCGAGGCGGCGGCCTGCTCCGGCGGCATCGGCATGCGCCGCACGCCCTTCGGCATGCCTGTGGTCCCCGACGTGTAGATCATCGCCGCCGCCCGGCGCGGCGGCTCCTCTGTTTCCGTGTGGCCGTCGCGCCAGCGGTCCCAATCGGTCAGGCCCGAAGAGACCTCGGTCAGCTCACGGGGAATGGCGAAGGTCGCCGCCAGCTCGGGCGGGGTTGCGACCACGAGCAGGCGGACATCCTCCGGAATGCCGCCGCGGATTTGTGGCAGCAGGTCGGCGTGGCAGATCAGGATCTTCGCGCCGCTGTCGGTCAGGATGTAGCGGACCTCCTCGGCCTTCAGGTGCCAGTTGATCGGCACCACGGGGCTGCCCAGTGCGGCCGAGGCCGCGACCACCTCGAACAAGGCGAAGTCGTTGCGCAGCATCATGGCAACGGGCGCACCTTCGGCAAGGCCGAGGGTGCGCAGCCCGCTCGCCGCGCGTCTGATGCGCGCCTGGATTTCGTCATGGCCGATCCGGCGTTCGCCGCTGATGATCATGGTCATTCCCATTCCGTTGGAATCAGCGATCGTCCAGCACGTCGCCGAAGCCGACCCAGCTCTTGCCGTTGAAGCGCCGCAGCTGCAGCTGCTGGAACGGCAGATAGTCGTCGGCGGCGGTGCTGACGGATATGCCGGGCAGCAGCAGCGGCAGCTTCACCTCTTTCAGCGAGGCGGACTGGCGCATGATGTTGTCGCGGCTGAAATCGTCCTTGCACGCCTTCAGTACCGTCATCAGGAGCGTCGCGTAATGGTAGCCGGCCGCATAGTTGGAGTTGGAGAGGTCCGCGTTCGGCATGTACTGCTTCATGAAGGCGAAATACTCCTTCACGCCGGGATCGCTGGCCCATTGCGGGTCCATCGTGTCCTTCTGGTTGCTCGACGAGATCAGGCCGACGGCGTTGTCGAGCCCGGCCGGCTCCAGGAACGAGATCGACGAGGCCGAGGTCGGCACGAAGAACAGCTCGGGCTTCCAGCCGAGCTCGGCGACGCCTTTGATCATCTGCGAGGTGAACTTGCCGAGCACGACGCCGAACAGCACGTCGGCGCCCGATGCCTTCAGGGTCGAGAGCTGCGAGCTGATCGTCGGCGCGCTGGTCTCGTAGGTCGCTTCCGCAACGATCATGCCGGCAGCCTTGTCGCCGAGCGCGCGCTTGAAGCCGGCGACGTAGTCGCGGCCGAAATCGTCGTTCTGGGAGAGGATGGCGATCTTGGCGCCCGGCTTGGTGCGCAGCACGTGCTTGGCATAGACCACGCCTTCGGATTCATAGGCGGCCATGCCGGGCATGGTCCATGGATATTTCTGCGGATCGGCCCATTTGGTCGCGCCGGAAAGCACGAACAGCTGCGGCACCTTCTTGCCGTTGAGGTAGCGATGCACGGCGCTGTTGGTGGCGGTGCCGAGCGAGCCGAACAGCATCAGAACTTCGTCCTGCTCCACCAGCTTGCGGGTCTGCTCGACCGTCTTCGGCGGCGAGTAGGCATCGTCCAGCGTGATGAACTTGACCTTGCGGCCGTTGATGCCGCCTTCGGCATTGATCTTCTCGAAGAACGCCTCCTGCGTGCGGCCGATCGCGCCGAAGCCGGAGGCCGGGCCGCTATAGGGCAGGGTCTGTCCGATCCGGATCTCCGTGCCTTCGGCGTGGGTGCTGTCCGTGGCGAGTGCCAGCAGGGACAGACCGATCAGTGCGGCTGCCAGCTTCATGATATCCTCCCGTTTGTGTTGTCAGTTGGAGACGTCAGGCGCTGACGCGCATCAGGAAATCCTGCCTCGCCTGATCGAATTCACGCTTCATGCGGTCGACGAGCTCCGCAACGGGCGGGGCATCGGTGATCTGGCCGATGCCCTGGCCCGATCCCCAGATGTCGCGCCACGCCTTGGATTTCATGTTGCCGCCGGAGCCGAAATTCATCTTCGATTTATCGGCGGCGGGGAGGTTGTCCGGATCGAGGCCGGCGGCAGCGATCGACGGGCCGAGATAATTGCCGTGCACGCCGGTGAACAGGTTGGTGTAGACGATGTCGTGCGCGGCGTGCTGCGTCAGCGCCGATTTGTAGGCTTGGTCGGCATTGGCTTCCTGCGTCGCGATGAAGCGCGTGCCCATATAGGCGAGGTCGGCGCCCAGCGTTAGCGCCGAGGCGATGCCATAGCCGTCGCTGATCGCGCCCGACAGCAGGACGGCGCCGTCAAACCATTGCTTGACCTCGCGCACCAGCGCGAAGGGCGACAGCGTGCCGGCGTGTCCGCCCGCACCGGCGCAGACCAGGATCAGGCCGTCGACGCCCTGTTCGGCCGCTTTGCGCGCGTGCTTGACGTTGATGACGTCGTGGAACACCAGCCCGCCATAGGAATGCGCGGCCTCGACGATCTCAGCAGGCGGCCGCAGCGAGGTGATGATGATCGGCGCCTTGTGCTTGACGCAGGTCTCCATGTCCTTCATCAGCCGGTCGTTGGAGGCATGGCAGATCTGGTTGACGGCGTAGGGCGCGACCTTCTTGCCGGGATTGCGCGATTTGTACTCGCCGAGCTCGTCTTCGATCCGGCTCAGCCATTCGCCGAGCTTCTCGACCGGACGGGCATTGAGCGCGGGAAAGGAGCCGACGACGCCCGCCTTGCACTGGGCGATCACCAGTTCCGGGCCGGAGACGATGAACAGCGGCGAGCCGACCACGGGCAGCTCGAGCGAATCCTTCAAGAGATTGGGCAGTGCCATCATGTCCTCCCGAAACGCGGCCCCGCCGGCGGGCGGATCACGAGGCGTTTCCGTTTTGATTGTCGCGCGGGCGGATGGGCCGCCCGTGGCCGCGGATTTGACCCCATTATAAGGTTGGACGGCGCCGCCCGGGCCGTTCAATAATGAACGGACGATCATTCAGGTATGAACAGGGCCGCCGATGGATTGGGACCTTTGCAAGACCTTCGTCGCGGTCGCCGATACCGGCAGCTTCACCGCCGCCGCCCGCCGCCTGCACACCAGCCATCCCACCGTCAGCCGCAAGATCGCAGCGCTGGAAGCCCAGCTCGGCACCAGATTGGTGGCGCGGGCTGCCGATGGCCTGGCGCTGACCGCGGATGGACGGACCTTGCGCGAGCACGCCGAGGCCATGGCGGCCGCAGCGCTGCGGGCCGAAACCGCAGTGGCGGCGGGTGGACACAAGGCGCGCGGCATCGTCAAGCTGTCGATCGGCGCGACGCTGGCCTCGCACTGGCTGATGCCGCGCTTGCCAGCCTTCCTGCGCGCGCACGATCATATCCAGCTCGAGATCATCACCCATCCATTTCCGGCGAGCGTGCGCCGGCGTGAGGCGGACGTGGTGCTGCGGCCCTTCGATACCGGGGAGGAGAACCTGGTCGGCCGCAAGATCGGCCGTCTCGGCACCGGCTTCTATGCCTCGCGCGATTATGCCGCCGGGCGGTCCCTGCCGGAAAGGCGCGGCGATTGGAAGGAGCACAGCGTCATCGGCTTCGCCGACCAGACGTCCAATGCGCAGCTTGCGCGCTGGAGCGACGTCGTCACGCGGCAGGCAAGGGTGGCGATGCGCTGCTCGTCCCAGGGGGACATGCTGGCGGCGGTCCGCGCCGGCATCGGAATCTCCGCGCTGTCGTGCTTCGTCGCCGAAGCCTATTCCGATCTCGTGCGCGTCGCCCCGCAGAAGCTCGCCAGCGTTGCGGATCTCTGGCTGCTGGCCCATCCCGACCTCGTCGAGCTGCCGGCGGTGCGCGCCGTAATCGAATTCGTCGCCGAATGCGCCCGGACCGACCGCGCGCGGCTGCGGGGTTAGCCCGATTCCGCGAGCACGCCCTCGCGCTTCTTCACCGCGCGGTAATAGCTCCACCACAGATGCGCCGCCGCACCGCGCAGCGGACGCCAGGGCTCGGCAATCGGCGCCATCTGCTTCTCCGTCGGCCGCGCCTTGAGGCCGAGGCCGATACGGATGCCTTCCTGCACGGCGAGGTCGCCGGCCGGCCAGGCATCGCCGTGGCCGAGGCAGAACAGCAAGTAGAGGTCGGCCGTCCAGGGGCCGATGCCGGGCAGCGCGATCAGGGTGTGATGCGCGGCGTCGGCATCCTCCTCGGCGAGCACGTCGAGATTCAGCCGCTGCGCGGCGATCTCGCGGGCGAGATGCTTGAGCGTCTTGATCTTGGCGGCGGAGAGGCCGAGCCGCCCCAGGCGGTCGGCGCGGGCGCGGCGCACGGCGTCATGGTCGAGCGGATCGAATGCGGCCGACAGCCGCCCCCAGATCGCCGCGGCGCTCGCGGTGGAGAGCTGCTGCCCGCAGACGATGTGCGCGAGCCCCGTAAACCCCGGCTCGCGCCGCCGCAACGCCGGCATGCCCGCGATCTCGAGCACGGGCTTGAGGCGCGGATCGCGCTTGATCAGCGCGTGGACGGCCTCTTCGAGATCGGACTGGGTTTCGAGGTGGATGGTCATGGCGTCATCAGCTTGCCGCAATGCGGATTTGGCGTCCTGTGGACGGCTTAGGACGATAGGATTAAGACCATACTATCGGAATCCCGGAAGCGTTCGATGACTTTGAGAAGTATTCCCGTGGAGATGGACGGCAAAAAAGTCGCCTTGATCGATGCCATGCTGGATCGCGTCGTCGAGGAACACCGAGTCTTCCTTCCACTGGCCATCGAAAGCGGAAGCCGAGCTTGGGGGTTTGCGTCTCCTGATAGCGACTATGATTGTCGTTTTGTCTATGTGCGCCGCGCGATGGATCACATTACGCCGTGGGTCAGCCGCGACGTCATCGAACTCCCCTTCGAGGGAGATCTTGACGCCAACGGTTGGGATTTGCGCAAGGCGCTCCAGCTCCTGTTGAAGGGTAATGCAGTGATCGTGGAGTGGCTGTGCTCGCCCGTCGTTTATCGCGGACGAGCATGGTTTCGCGATGAATTTCTGGCCTTTGCCAGAGAGGCTGCGAGCCGGGAGGCGATCTGCCGACATTATCTTCATCTCGGCGAGCGTCAGCGACGGGTTTATTTCGGCGATGGGACGAGCGTTCCGCAAAAGAAGATCTTCTACGCGCTTCGACCCGCGGCCGCTTTGCGATGGCTGCGCATGCGTCCGGAGGAAGCCGTCGCGCCGATGAATTTCCCCACCCTCATGAAGGAGTGTGATCCGCCGGACGAATTGAAAGCGGAGATTGCCGGTCTCATGGAGCGGAAGGCGATTTCGCACGAACTCGGCTCAGCCACGTTGCCACGCGCGGTGGCCAATTTCGTCGATTCGGAATTCGAGCTCGCGCGCGGAGCATTCGAAGGAGGTGGGGCGAGTGCATCGGAAGAATTGGTCCTTCGGGCAGAGCAGTTCTACCGTGGCGTCGTGGAGCGCCTCGAAGGGGAGAACGGCGTCAGCTTCCCGTTCCAACCTGCATGATGCTACCCGTTTTCCGATTCGCCCCCAGCCCGAACGGCTTCCTGCATCTCGGCCACGCCTATTCCGCGCTGCTCAACTTCGATCGTGCGCGAGAGACGGGGGGGCGGTTGTTGCTGCGGATCGAGGACATCGACGCGACGCGGTGCCGGCCGGAGTTCGAGGCGGCGATCTACGAGGATCTCGCCTGGCTTGCGATTGCCTGGGAGACCCCGGTGCGGCGTCAATCCGAACATCTCGCCGATTATCGCGCTGCGCTGGACAAGCTCTCTGCGCTCGGTCTCGTCTATCCCGCCTTCGAAAGCCGGGCCGAGATCGCAAGGCTGGTGGCGGCGCGCGAGGCCGGCGGGCCGTGGCCACGTGATCCCGACGGCGCGCCGCTTTATCCGGGCGAAGCCAAATCGCTCTCGGCTGACGCGCGCGCGCAGCTGATCGCCTCGGGCGCGCCCTATGCGCTGCGGCTCGACATGGCGGCCGCCTGCGGCCGCGCCGCCGGCCTGAGCTGGAACGAACTCGGCGAGGGGCCGGACGGCGAGCGCGGCATCATCCCGGCGCGGCCGGAGGCCTGGGGCGATGTCATCCTGGCCCGCAAGGAGACGCCGACCAGCTACCATCTCTCGGTGGTCGTCGACGACGCGCTCCAGGGCGCCAGCGAGATCGTGCGGGGCCAAGACCTGTTTTCCGCCACGGCGGTGCACCGCTTGCTCCAGGTTCTGCTCGGCCTGCCCGAGCCGGTCTATCGCCATCACCGGCTGATTCGGGATGAGGCGGGCCGGAAGCTGTCGAAATCGAGCCGCTCGACCGGTCTGCGCGAATTGCGTTCGGCCGGCCTCACGCCTGCCGCGATCCGCCGGCTGGTGGGATTAGGTTAAGTTTCTCTGGGGGTTAGCGAAACGTCGCCGTGACTCCGGGCGTTCCTCCGTGCCATGCTTGGCCAGCGCGGGGTTCGAAGAGGGTACTTCGAAGGGGATTCATGGCGGCGAAGACGCGTCCAGTGCGCACCACCCGGACGTCCAGGCGGCGGCCGCTTCGGAAGCGGCCCAAGGCGGCCGGCCAGTTGCGCAAGCGCAGCACCAAGGCGGCTGCGCCTGATGTCGTCCAGGCGGCGCTGGCCGCGTTTGCCCATGAGGTCCGCACCCCCCTGACCGGCATTCTCGCGATCAGCGACCTGCTCGCGACCTCCGATCTCGGCGAGCGGGAGCGGCGCTGGGCCGACACCATCAAGGCCGGCGCCGAGCATCTGGCGAGCCTCGCCACGCTGTTCGTGGATGCTGCCAGAACGGAGAAGGGCGGCAGCACGCCGCGCCAGGATCTGTTCGATCTCAAGGCGCTCGCCCGCACCGCCGGCGATTCCCTGGCCGGCCGCGCCGCGGCCAAAGGTCTCCAGGCCAAGGTCGAGATCGCCGACAAGATCCCAGGGCTCGTGGTCGGTGATTCCGTCCGCCTGCGCGCCGCGCTCGAGAACCTGATCGACAACGCCGTGAAATTTACCGACCAGGGCGGAGTGGCCCTCGCCGTCGAGCCGTGGCGTCCCGCCAAAGGCAAAGCAAAGGGCAGGGTCGGCGTCGCTTTCGCCGTGTCCGACAGCGGCATCGGCCTGACCATGGCCGAGATCAAGCGGCTTTTCCGCCCGTTCACCCAGGCCAATGTCACCATTGCCGCGCGCTTCGGCGGCGCCGGCTTGGGGCTCTCCTCGGTCAAGCAATTGGCGCGGGCGATGGGCGGCGACATCACCGTCGCTCCGCGCCGCGGTGGCGGCGCCACCTTCACATTGACGGTGTCGCTGGACTTGGCGGGACGGGGCAAGACCCGCAAGGCAAAGGACGGCAGCGAGCCCGAGGCGGCCGCTGCGCTTCGCGTTCTCAGCGTCGAGGACAATCCGTTCGGCCGCGTCGTGCTCAACACCATCCTGACCGAGCTCGGCCATCACGCCGAGTTCATCGGGCGCGGCGAGGACACCGTGAACCGGCTGGAGCAGGGCGCATTCGACGCGGTGCTGATGGACATGGTGCTGCCGGGCATCGACGGCATCGAGGCCATCCGGCGGATCCGCAGGCTGACAACGCCGCTGGCTCGGATCCCGATCATCGGCGTGTCCGGCCGCGGCGAGGACGAGGCCGCCTCGCGCGAAGCCGGGGCCGACGCCTTCCTGGTCAAGCCTGTGTCTCCGAGGGCTTTAGCGACTGCGCTGCTTGAAGCGACACGCCGTGAGGAAGCCGCGACTTGATGATCGCGGCATTGAGCTCGCCGCCGTAAACGAAGATCGCGGCGATGAAGTACAGAAACACCAGCGCGATGATCACCGAGGCGAGCCCCGCATACATGGTCACGTAGTTGTTGGCAAAGCGGGCCAGGTATTGGCCGAACACGATGCTGGAGATCAGTGACGCCACGATGGTGAAGACGATGCCGGGCAGTATCTGCAGGAAGCTGCGCCGTCCCGCCGGCAGCCAGGCGTGCAGGATGATCAGCGCCACCACCAGCGCGCCGATGGAGATGCCGTAGCGCACCCAGGTGAGGATGCTCTCGTTGGATTCGACGAACAGCGGAATGTGGCGCCGCGCCGCCTCGATAATGAGCGGACCGAGCACGATCAGGAACGCCATAGCGAGCGCCGTGAAGGCCGCAATGATCGTATAGGCAATCGACTCCAGCCGAAGCCAGTACCAGCTTCGCATCTCCACCACCGCATAGGCGCGGTTGAGCGCCACCCTGAGCGCCTCGACGCCGTTCGAGGCGAAATAGACCGACAGCGCCGCGCCGATGGTCAAAAGGCCGGTCCGGGTGGTGGTCAGCACGTCATGCACCTCGCCCGAGATCGAATCGGCGACCTGCTTGGGCCAGACCTGGAGCATCAGGCTGGCGGCCTGGTCGGCGAGTTCCTTGGAGCCGAAGAAGCCGGCGAGCGCGGTCAGCACGATCAGGAATGGGAACAGCGCCATCAGCGTCGAGAGCGCGATGTGGCTCGCGATCGCCCAGCCGTCATCGGCGAGGAACGTGTAGAACGCGTCCTCAGCGACGCAGTAGATGTAGCGGATGGCTTTCACTTGGCACCTACGCCGCTGCTGTCTCCTTCTGAACGTAGGGAGAGGCCAGGAGAACAAGCAATGGGCGCAAATCGAAAAATCATCGCGCTACCATCTGATATTCTTGGCCCAAAAGCCAGTTCGCGAAGCCCCCTTTGTCATTCCGGGGCGCGCGCAGCGCGAGGCCGGAATCCATCTAGCCGCGGCGCAAGTGGCGCGATGGATTCCGGGCTCGACGCGCCGGGTCTCGCTGCGCTCGATCCCGCCGCATCGCCCCGGAATGACGAGCTGGGGAGATGGCGGACCGGCACACACGGTGTTATCTACCCTCAAATGGCATCTTTCCTGAGTACTTTCATCCTGCCGGCCGCAGCCGGCGCCGTGGCGCTGGTGCTGCTGCTCGGGCTCATCAACATGATGCGCGGCGGCTCGCCCAACACCTCGCAGAAGCTGATGCGCTGGCGCGTGCTGCTTCAGTTCGTGGCGATCATCGTCGCGATGCTCGCGGTCTGGGCGATGGGACGCTGATCATGGTGGTGCTGAACCGCATCTACACGAAGACCGGTGACGATGGCACGACGGCGCTCGGAACCGGAGAGCGGCGTCCGAAATACGATCTGCGAATCGAGGCCTATGGCACCGTCGACGAGACCAACGCGGCGATCGGCGTGGTCAGGCTCTACACCGCGGAGATGCCCGAGCTCGATGCGATGCTCGGCCGGATCCAGAACGATCTGTTCGATCTTGGTGCCGATCTCGCCGTGCCGGAGCGGGAAGGCAAGGCCGAGCGGCTGCGGGTGGTGGCGAGCCAGGTCGAGCGGCTCGAGCGCGACATCGACGCGCTCAACGACAAGCTCGCGCCGCTGACCTCCTTCGTGCTTCCCGGCGGCACGCCGGCCGCGGCCCATCTGCATGTGGCGCGCACGATATGCCGCAGGGCGGAACGCGTGATCGTGGAACTGGCGGCCCAGCCGGGCGAGCCGGTCAGCGCGGCTGGCATCCAATATATGAATCGCCTGTCCGACTTTCTCTTCGTGGCCAGCCGGGTCGTGAACGGCAATGGCGCCGGCGACGTGCTCTGGGTTCCCGGCCAGAACCGCTGACCCATCGCGCTCGGCGCATTTCAGAAGGCCAAAATTAGACCCGTTCGCGCGTTGACCGGGGCAGATCAGGCCTTTAGGTTCCGCGCCAGTTGATAACCCCCCTCCCAAATTGAGTGAAAGAGGATCGATGAAGGTCTTAGTGCCGGTAAAGCGGGTGGTCGATTACAACGTCAAGGTCCGCGTCAAGGGCGATGGATCGGGCGTTGAACTCGCCAACGTCAAGATGTCCATGAACCCCTTCGACGAAATCGCTGTCGAGGAAGCGCTGCGCCTGAAAGAAGCCGGCAAGGCCACCGAGGTCGTGGTGGTCTCGATTGGACCTGCGCAGGCGTCCGAGACGATCCGCACCGGTCTTGCCATGGGCGCCGATCGCGGCATCCTGGTGAAGGCGGACGGCACCGTCGAGCCGCTCGCCGTCGCCAAGATCCTGAAGAAGGTTGCGGACGAAGAGCAGCCGGGCCTAATCATTCTCGGCAAGCAGGCGATCGACGACGACTCGAACCAGACCGGCCAGATGCTGGCCGCGCTGCTCGGCTGGTCGCAGGCGACCTTCGCCTCCAAGCTCGAGGTCGAAGGCTCCGACTTCAAGGTGACGCGTGAAGTCGATGGCGGTCTGCAGACCGTGAAGCTGAAGGGACCGGCGATCGTCACCACCGATCTCCGCCTCAACGAGCCGCGCTACGCCTCGCTGCCCAACATCATGAAGGCGAAGAAGAAGCCGATCGCGGAGAAGACGGTCGCCGATTACGGCGTCGACATCGCCGCGCGTCTCGAAGTTCTGAAGACGGCTGAGCCCGCGGGCCGCAAGGCCGGAGTCAAGGTCAAGGACGTCGCCGAGCTGGTGTCGAAACTCAAGAACGAAGCCGGGGTGCTCTGATGACGACGCTTCTGATTGCCGAACACGACAATGCGTCGCTCAAGGACGCCACCAACAAGGCCCTGACCGCAGCTGCCGCGCTTGGCGCGGATGTCGAGGTGCTGGTCGCCGGCCAGAACGCCAAGGCCGCGGCGGATGCCGCTGCCAAGCTCGCTGGCGTGAAGAAGGTGCTGCTCGCCGATGGCGACCTCTACGCGCACGATCTCGCCGAGCCGCTGGCTGCGCTGGTGGTGTCGCTGGCGTCCGGCTATGACGCCATCGTCGCGCCGGCGACCTCGCGCTTCAAGAACGTGATGCCCCGCATCGCCGCTCTGCTCGACGTCATGCAGGTCTCGGAGATCACCAAGGTGGTCGCGCCCGATACCTATGAGCGCCCGATCTACGCCGGCAACGCCATCCAGACAGTGAAGTCGAAGGACGCCAAGAAGGTCATCACGGTCCGCACCTCGACCTTCGCCGCAGCAGGCGAGGGCGGCAGCGCCCCGGTCGAGACCGTGGCGGCGGCGGCCGATCCGGGCCTGTCGACTTTCGTCGGTGAGGAAGTCGCCAAGAGCGATCGCCCCGAGCTGACCTCGGCCAAGATCATCGTCTCCGGTGGCCGCGCCATGCAGAGCCGCGAGAACTTCGCCAAGTACATCGAGCCGCTCGCGGACAAGCTTGGGGCCGGTGTCGGTGCCTCGCGCGCCGCGGTCGATGCCGGCTATGCGCCGAACGACTGGCAGGTCGGCCAGACCGGCAAGGTGGTGGCCCCCGAGCTCTATGTTGCGGTCGGCATTTCCGGCGCGATCCAGCATCTGGCCGGCATGAAGGACTCCAAGGTGATCGTTGCGATCAACAAGGACGAGGACGCGCCGATCTTCCAGGTCGCCGATTACGGCCTAGTGGCCGATCTCTACCAAGCGGTTCCGGAGCTGACGGCCGAACTCGGCAAGCTCGGCAAGTAAAAGGCATCGAAAACACCGGCCGGAGGTATAAACTCCGGCCGGTGCTGCGTTTCTGAGGCGTTTTCTTTGGCGTGGGCGCGCCTTGGAGACGATCCAATCTAGGTTTCGAGCCAAGGTTCTGATTAAATCGGACCTCCCGGCTCGAGGGGAAAGGCAGGGCGCGCCCCCCGCGCGCCGTTCCGGTGGATGACAATATGGCGGCAGTGATCAAGAAGGTCGGCGTGATCGGCGCGGGTCAGATGGGCAATGGCATCGCGCATGTCGCGGCGCTCGCTGGCTTCGACGTGGTGCTCAACGACGTTTCGGCCGACCGCCTCAAGTCGGGCATGGCCACCATCAACGGCAATCTGGCGCGTCAGGTCTCCAAGAAGGCCGTCACCGAGGACGACAGGGCCAAGGCGATTGCGCGTATCAAGCTAGCCGAGAAGCTGGACGATCTCGCCGATTGCGACCTCGTCATCGAGACCGCGGTCGAGAAGGAAGAGGTCAAGCGCAAGATCTTCCACGAGCTCTGCGCCGTATTGAAGCCGGAGGCGATCGTCGCCTCCGATACGTCCTCGATCTCGATCACGCGCCTCGCCGCCGCCACCGACCGCCCGGAGCGCTTCATCGGCATTCACTTCATGAATCCAGTGCCGTTGATGGAACTGGTCGAGCTGATCCGCGGCATCGCCACCGACGACGCCACCTTCGAGACCGCCAAGGACTTCGTCGGCAAGCTCGGCAAGCAGGTCGCGGTCTCCGAGGATTTCCCGGCCTTCATCGTCAACCGCATCCTGCTGCCGATGATCAACGAGGCGATCTACACGCTGTATGAAGGCGTCGGCAACGTCGAGGCGATCGACGCGGCGATGAAACTGGGCGCCCACCATCCCATGGGTCCGCTTGAGCTTGCCGATTTCATCGGGCTCGACACCTGCCTCTCCATCATGCAGGTGCTGCACGAGGGGCTAGCCGACTCCAAGTACCGCCCGTGCCCGCTGCTGGTCAAATACGTCGAGGCCGGCTGGCTCGGCCGCAAGACCCAGCGCGGCTTCTACGACTACCGCGGCGCCAAGCCGGTGCCGACGCGGTAAGGTGGCCTTGTGCCCCGGACGCAGCGCGGAGCGCCGCAGAGCCGAGGCCCAGGAACCGCGCGCTGAAGGCTAGGTCCCGGCTCTGCGGTGCGTCACTTGCGTGCCGCCCCTTGTCCGGGACACGATTGCCCGTACTGCTCCATGACAATTCATGTCGCGTTAACCTCTCGCGCCTAGGTTACGGCCGGTACGAGGGTTCGCGTAATGGACATGATGGCAATGGTCAGCAGCATGCTGGCCGCACAGCAAGGCGCGCTGCAGTCGAATATCGCGGCGACGCTGACCAAGCAGAACGCGGATATGGAGAAATCCACCGTCCTGACGCTGCTCGGCACCGGCCAGCCCTCGCTCGCCAATGTCGCCCCCGGCGTCGGCGGCAATCTCAATGTGACGGCCTAAACCCTTAAAGCGCCGCGGCGGCCTTGCCGGTTGCCGCGCGGATCAGCTTGAGCGCGTCCTCACTCGCCCATTCCGCCGGCCCCGCGATCGTCGCGATTTCACACCCCTGCGGGTCGACCAGCACGGAGGTGGGCATGCCCAGTGCCCGTCCCACGGCCTTAAGATCCTGGAACACCTTGGCTTTCTGGTCGCTGAAATAGGCGAGCCGGGTCAGGTTGGCCTCTTTCAGGAAGGTTTTCGGCTTCTCCAGGTCGCGAGTGTCGATGTTGATCGCCACCACCTCGAAATTCGGGCCCGATAGCTTGCCCTGGAGCTCGTCCAGCGCCGGCATCTCCTTGCGGCAGGGCACGCACCAGGTGGCCCAGAGGTTCACCAGCAGGGTCTTGCCGCGGAAGTCGGACAGCTTCTTCGGCTTGCCCTCGGCATCCTCGAAGGTGAGGTCGGGCAGCTTCAGCGGGGCGCTTGCCATGGTCAGCGCCGCCACCTCGCCATGGGCGAGCGGGGCGATCTTCTGCGCCGTCGCCACCGCCGCCTTGCAGGTCGGATCGCCCAAGGGCGCCCGGCTCGGGCCGAGCCCGTACAGCGCGGCGAAGCCGGCCAGCCCGACGATCGCCACGGCGGCGATGACGATGGGGATGCGGCGCGTGGCGGAGGGCTTCTGGTCGAGCATATCGTTTGTCATCCGGTCGCAGATATGGCTATCAGGGGCCTCTTAATACGGCTGGCCGCGGCCAGCAAACGTGCGGCAAATCAGGCGTGAGCAGGGGATCATGAGCAACAAGATGTGGGGCGGCCGGTTCTCGGAACGCCCCGACGAGATCATGGAAGAGATCAACGTCTCCATCGACGTCGATCGTCACCTCTTCGCCCAGGACATTGCCGCGTCCAAGGCCCACGCCGCGATGTTGGCCAATCAGGGCATCATCACGGCTTCTGATGCGAAAAATATCGGCAAGGGTCTAGACACAATCCTGTCAGAGATCGGCAAGGGCGGCTTCGAATTCAAGCGCGCGCTCGAGGACATCCATATGAATGTCGAGAGCCGCCTGTCGGAGCTGATCGGCCCGGCCGCCGGAAGGCTGCACACCGCGCGTTCGCGCAACGACCAGGTCGCCACCGACTTCCGTCTGTTCGTCCGCGACGTCATCGACGAGACCGATGCCGCGCTCGCCGCGTTCCAGCAGGCCCTGGTGGACCGCGCGCTGGAGCACGCCGCAACCGTGATGCCCGGCTTCACGCATCTGCAAACGGCGCAGCCCGTCACGTTCGGCCATCACCTGCTGGCCTATGTCGAGATGGCGGCGCGCGACCGCGGCCGCTTCCAGGACGCCCGCAAGCGCCTGAACGAATCGCCGCTGGGCGCGGCTGCGCTCGCCGGCACCTCGTTCCCGATCGACCGCCATGCCACCGCGAAGGCGCTCCTGTTCGACCGCCCGATGGCGAACTCGCTCGATGCCGTCTCCGACCGCGATTTCGTGCTGGAGACGCTGTCGGCCGCCTCGATCTGCGCCGTGCACATGTCGCGCTTTGCCGAGGAGATCGTGATCTGGACCTCGCCGCTGGTCGGCATGATCCGGCTCAGCGACAAGTTCACCACGGGATCCTCGATCATGCCGCAGAAGCGCAACCCGGATGCCGCCGAGCTGGTGCGCGCCAAGACCGGCCGCGTCATCGGCGCGCTCAACGGCCTCCTGATCGTCATGAAGGGCCTGCCGCTCGCCTATCAAAAGGACATGCAGGAGGACAAGCAGGGCGCCATGGAGGGTTTTGCCGCGCTGTCGCTGGCAATCCGCGCCATGACCGGCATGGTCCGTGATCTCGTTCCGGACGAACCCAAGATGAAGGCGGCCGCGGGCGAGGGCTATGCCACGGCGACCGACCTCGCCGACTGGCTGGTGCGGACGCTGAAGATGCCGTTCCGCGCGGCGCACCACGTCACGGGTCGTATCGTCGCCAAGGCCGCCGAGGGGGGCGTCGCGCTGCACGAGCTGACGCTCAAGGAAATGCAGGCGATCGAGCCCAAAATCACCAAGGACGTGCTCGGTGTGCTGTCGGTCGAATCGTCGGTGAAGAGCCGCACCAGCTTTGGCGGCACCGCGCCGAAGAATGTGACCTCCCAGGCCAAGGCCTGGGCGAAGCGGCTGGAAAAAGAGCAAAAATTGGGCTGAGGGCAAAATTTCGCTTATGTTTCATGGTCATCCGGCTCTCGCCAGAACGCGCCAATCTCTGTATGGTGCGCCGCGCGTAGTGGGGATTTTCGTCGTGACGTCAAAGTTTCGCCCGGCCGGCTCGGGGTGGGCCATCATTGTCTTGAGCCTGACGGCGCTCGCGCTTGCAGGTTGCGGCCGCAAGGGCCCGCTGGATCTGCCGCCGACCGCCTCCAACGCCCCCGCAGCCACCGGCGCCGCACCCGTCGAGCCCGAGACCGCGGCCCAGAAGGCGCCGAGCCTGTTCGAACCCACGGCCAGCGCGGATGCTGCGCCCGCGGCGGCCAAGGGCCGGAAGAAATCGTTTATTCTCGACCCGTTCCTGGACGAACCTCCCGGCAAGAAATAAGCCGGGACAACCGAGCCTGCGCCATGAACCATTTCGACTATCGCAACGGCGTTCTGCACGCCGAGGCGGTGAACCTGTCCGAGCTGGCTGCCACCGTCGGCACGCCGTTCTACTGCTATTCGACCGCAACGCTGGAGCGGCATTACCGCGTCTTCACCGAGGCCTTTGCCGGCGAGAAGGTGCTGGTCTGCTACGCCATGAAGGCGAACTCCAACCAGTCGGTGCTGCGGACGCTGGCCAAGCTCGGCGCCGGCGCCGACGTGGTTTCGGGCGGCGAGCTGAAGCGCGCTTTGGCCGCCGGCATTCCCGCCAGCAAGATCGTCTTCTCCGGCGTCGGCAAGACCGAGGCAGAGCTGCGCGCGGCGCTCGCCGCCGACATCCTCTGCCTCAACGTCGAATCCGAGCCGGAGCTCGAGCTGCTGTCGCGCCTGGCGACCGAGATGGGCAAGACCGCGCGCATCTCGCTCCGCGTCAATCCCGACGTCGATGCCGGCACGCACGCAAAGATCTCCACCGGCAAGTCCGAGAACAAGTTCGGCATCCCGATCGTGCATGCCCGCGAGGTCTATGCGCGCGCGGCGAAGCTGCCCGGAATCAAGGTGACCGGCACCGACGTGCATATCGGCAGCCAGATCACCGACCTGTCCGGCATGGAGACCGCGTTCCGCATCCTCTCCGAATTCGTACAGGAGCTGCGCGGCGACGGCCACGACATCAGCCACGTCGATTTCGGCGGCGGTCTCGGCATTCCCTATTACATGGATCGCGAGGCGCCGCCGGCGCCGGCCGCCTATGCCGCCATGGTCAAGCGCGTCAGCCACAATCTCGGCTGCACGCTGATGTTCGAGCCGGGCCGCATGATCGTCGGCAATGCCGGCATCCTGGTCGCGAAGGTGATCTATGTGAAGCACGGCGACGGCAAGAATTTCGTCATCATCGACGCGGCCATGAACGACCTGATCCGCCCGACACTGTACGAGGCGCATCACGACATCCTGGCGGTGAAGCAGCCGGCCAAGGGCGCCGCCACCATCAAGGCCGATGTCGTCGGCCCGGTCTGCGAGACCGGCGATTATCTCGCCCTCGACCGCACGCTGCCGACGCCCGCGCCCGGCGATCTCCTCGCGATCATGACCGCCGGTGCCTATGGCGCCGTGCAGGCCGGCACCTACAACACCCGGCCGCTGGTGCCCGAGGTGCTGGTGAAGGGCGACCAATACGCCGTGGTGCGCCCGCGCATCGAGGTGGAGCAGCTCATTGCAATGGACACGCCGGCGCCGTGGCTGTGAGGCCGCTACCAAAACCTGCAAAACAACCCCATGCACAGTAGACTGGGGGTTTCGGAATGATGCGTGGCCGTCGGGCAAAACCGCTTGAACTGTCGAGCAGATTCAGCACGACCGCGCTATTTCGCTGAACGTCAGTTTTTTCCACCTACGATCACACCCGCTTTCTTCTCGATCGGCTTGATCGCCGCGGTGAAATCGGACTCGGCGCCTTCGGCGCTGATCACCGTTTCCCACAACCGTCCGACCGCGTCGGCGACCTCCATCGACAGGCCGAGCTGCTTCATCTCCTCCAGCGCCAGCCGCACGTCCTTCACCATCAATCCCGTGGCGAAGCCGAAGTCGAAGGTGCGCGGCAGCACCGCGCGCGGAAACTTGTCGCGGCTCGCGGTGTTCATGCCCGAGCCGGCATTGATGACGTCGATCATCACGGCGGGATCGAGCCCGGCCTTCACGCCCATCACCACGGCTTCCGACGTCGCGACGATCGCGGTCGCCGACAGAAAATTGTTGGCGAGCTTCATGGTCTGCGCCGCGCCCGGCTTCTCGCCGATGAAGAACACCTTTCCGATCACCTCGAGCGCGGGCTTGAGCAGCTCGAACTCGGCTTTCGGGCCCGACACCATCACGGCAAGCGTGCCCTTCTCGGCGCCGCCGACGCCGCCGGAGACGGGACAGTCGATCTGCACGATGCCGCGCTCGGCGAGCAGCCCGTGAATCTTCACAGCCATTGCCGAGCCGACGGTGGAGAGATCGACGAAGCGTTTGGCGCGCCTGCCCTCGATCACGCCGTTCGCTCCCGTTGCGACGTCGAGTGAAGCCTGCAGCGAAGGCAAACTCGCCATGACGGTCTCGGCCTGGTCAGCGACGTCCTTCGGCGACGACGCGGCAAGGGCACCGCGCGCGACCAGCTTGCCGATAACCTCCTTGCGCGTGTCGAATACGACGAGCCTGTGCCCCGCCTCGATCAGCCGCCGCGCCATCGGGAAACCCATGTTTCCGAGCCCGATGAATCCGATGTCCATGGTGTTTCCCTTTGGTTGTTGAAAACGCGCACACCGATGTCGTCCCGGACAAGCGCGCCCTAAAGCGCGCGCCGGTCCGGGACCCATAACCACAACAAGGAGGAATCGTCCCGCAAAGGCGCCGCTCCGAGTCGTCGTAGCAACATCGTCCTGTTGCTATGGGTCCCGGGCTCGCGCTTCGCGCGCCCCGGGACGACAGTTGAGATTGGCGCTGGGTCTCACGCCTTCCCGTCGATCTCTGCGAACACCTCGCGCGCGATGCGGAAGCTGTCGACCGCGGCGGGCATGCCGCCATAGATCGCGACCTGCATCAGGATCTCGCGGATCTCCTCGCGGGTGACGCCGTTGGTCAGCGCGCCCTTCAGGTGCGCGCGAAACTCGTGCTGACGGTTGAGGATCGCGATCATGGCGATGTTGAGCATGCTGCGGGTCTTGCGCGGCAGCTCCTCGCGGCCCCACACCGTGCCCCAGCAATATTCGTTGAGCATCTCCTGGAACGGGCGGTTGAAATCGTCGACGTTCTTCAGGGCGTTGTTGACATAGGCCTCGCCCAGCACAGCTTTGCGGACTTCCAGGCCCTTGTCGTGCATCTTCTTGTCCATGGCGTTTCCTTCGTTTCCCTCGAGATTGGCGCGCGGAAATTACGGGGTTGCACCCGGCCAGTCACGTCCTCGTGTTATGCGGGAAAAGGAGGCGCTCCCGTACGGGAACGGATGCCTCAGTGCTGCCGTTGTGATAGGCTCTGCTCTACCGGGCAACCTGGAGAGTTGATTGAACGGCGTCCCCCCCGAGCCGTCAGACCCGATCCGCAACGGCGATGCGCTGTCGCGGCTGAAGCTGGCGCAGGCCCTTGATCGGGCAACTTATGCCATCGCGTGGGAGCGTGCCTGGCCCAATGCGGCGCGCCTTCTGACCGTCGTCGGCCTGTTCCTGGTGGTGTCCTGGGCCGGCCTCTGGCTGGCGCTGCCGTTCACGGCCAGGGCCGTCGGTCTCGCCCTCTTCGCCGCGATCGCGGCGGCCGCCCTGTTCCCGCTGATTCGCTTCCGCTGGCCGAGCCGCGAAGAAGCGCTCGCCCGGCTCGACCGTGGCTCCGGCATCCGGCACCGCCCGGCCACCACGCTCACGGACACGCTGACCTCACAGGACCCGGTCGCGCAGGCGCTGTGGCAGGCGCAGCGCGAGCGGACGCTTGCCTCCATTAAGCGCATTCGCGCCGGTGTGCCGCACCCGCGACTCGCGCTTCACGACCCGTGGGCGCTCCGGGCTCTGGTCATGGTGATGCTGGTCGCGACCTTCTTTGCCGCGGGTGACGAGCGTGCGATGCGCCTTGGCGCCGCCTTCGACTGGAACGGGGTGCTGGCGCCGGCCAATGTTCGCGTCGATGCCTGGGTCACGCCGCCGCTCTACACGGGTAGGCCGCCGGTCATCCTGTCGGCCGCCAACAAGGAAGCCGCGGCGCTGCCCGCCAGCGGCCCGCTTGCCGTTCCCGCCGGCTCGACGCTGATCGTGCGCTCCTCCGGCGGCAATTTGGATGTCGCCGTCTCCGGCGGCCTCAAGGAGGTCGCCCCGGCCGAAGCCAGCCCCAAGGGGACCAACGAAAGGCATTTCGCGATTTCCGGCGACGGCACCGCGCATGTCCGGGCGCCCTCCGGCCAGCCGCAATGGGCCTTCGCCGCCACGCCGGATCGTCCGCCGACGATCGCGCTCGCGAAGGACCCGGAGCGCCAGGCGCGCGGCGCGCTCCAGCTCTCCTACAAGATCGAGGACGATTACGGCGTCACCGGCGCCGAGGCGAAATTCGCCCCGCGGCCGACCGACGCCAAAGATGGTGCCAAGGATGGCCCCAAGGATGGTCCGAAGGCCGCCGCCGGTGATGGCGACAGCAGGACGGCGCCGCGGCCGCTGTTCCAGCCGCCGAAATTCCCGCTCGCGCTGCCGAATGCGCGCACCCGCAACGGCGTCGGGCAATCCGTGAAGGATCTCAGCGAGGATCCCTATGCCGGCGCCGAGGTCACGCTGACGCTCACGGCCAAGGACGAGGCCGGCAACGAGGCCGCCAGCGAGCCGTTCAACATGCGCCTGCCCGAGCGGCTCTTCACCAAGCCGCTGGCCCGTGCATTGATCGAGCAGCGCCGCATCCTCGCGCTCGACGCCAACAAGAATTCGGACGTCTATGCCGCGCTCGACGGCCTGATGATCGCGCCCGAGATGTTCACGCCGGAGCCGGGACAATATCTCGGCCTGCACAGCGTGGCCCGGCAGCTCGAAGCGGCGCGTACCGACGATGCCCTGCGCGAGGTCGTGGCGAGCCTGTGGGCGCTTGCGGTGACGATCGAGGACGGCAAGATCTCCGACGTCGAGAAGGCGTTGCGCGCGGCCCAGGAGGCGCTGAAGCAGGCGCTGGAGCGCGGCGCGAGCGACGAGGAGATCAAGAAGCTCACGCAGGATCTGCGTCAGGCGCTGAACGATTTCATGCGTCAGCTCGCCGAGCAGTTCCGCAACAACAATGACCCGCAGCAGCTGGCGCGGCCGCTCGATCCGAACACCAAGGTCCTGCGCCAGCAGGATCTGCAGAACATGATCGACCGGATGGAGCGCCTGTCGCGCTCCGGCGACAAGGATGCCGCCAAGCAATTGCTCGACCAGCTCCAGCAGATGCTGGAAGGCCTGCAGATGGCGCAGCCGGGACAGTCCGGCGAGAGCGACATGGAGCAGGCGCTCAATGAGCTCGGCGACATGATCCGCAAGCAGCAGCAATTGCGCGACAAGACGTTCAAGCAGGGCCAGGACTCCCGGCGCGACCGCTCGCGCGGCAAGCAGCAGCAGGGCGATCAGTCCATGTCGGAGCTGCAGCAGGACCAGCAGGGACTGCGCGACCGCCTGAAGAAGCTGCAGGACGAGCTTGCCAAGCGCGGCCTCACCCAGAAGGGGCAGAAGGGTCAGCAGGGCCAGCAGGCACAGAAGGGCCAGAAGGGGCAGCAAGGCGAACAGGGCCAGCCCGGCCAGAACGGCGATCAGGACGGCGACCAGGGCGATGACGGCAGCCTGGACGCAGCCGACGGTGCCATGGGCGATGCCGGATCAAAGCTCGGCGAGGGTAATGCCGACGGCGCCGTGGACTCGCAGGGCAAGGCACTCGACGCCATGCGCAAGGGTGCGCAGAAGATGGCCGAGGCGATGCAGCAGGGCGATGGCGACGGCCAGGGCGACGGCCCCGGCCAGCGTGCCGGCCGGCAGCAGAGCGGCGGCAACCAGACCGATCCGCTCGGCCGGCCGCTGCATGGGCGCGAATATGGCGACGATTATACAGTCAAGATTCCCGGCGAGATCGACACGCAGCGTGTCCGCCGCATTCTCGAAGAGCTCCGCCGCCGTCTCGGCGATCCTTCGCGGCCGCAGATCGAGCTCGACTATCTCGAGCGGCTGCTGAAGGAGTTTTGAGGGACGGCTCAGGTCTCGTAGCCCGGATGAGCGCAGCGACATCCGGGGCAGTGTTCCCGCATATTAGCTGCGCTGATGCGGGCTACGATCGCGCCACAGTTTTCGTCATTGCGAGCGCAGCGAAGCAATCCAGAGTCTTTCCGCGACGGCAGTCTGGATTGCTTCGCTGCGCTCGCAATCACGATATGGGGATACCGCCGACGCTAGCCCTTCTTCGCCGCCAGCGCGTCGGCGACCGCCGTGCGGATATCGGCGACCGAGAACGGCTTGGTCACGACGTCATGCACCAGCGCGTTCAGGTTCGAGGCGCGCTCGCGCTGGTCGGCAAAGCCGGTCATCAGCAGGATGGTCAGGTCGGGAAAATCGCGCGCCGCGGAGAGCGCCAGCGCGATGCCGTCCATCACCGGCATCTGGATGTCGGTGAGCAACAGGTCGAAGGCGCCATCCTCGCGGGTCAGGATCTCCAGCGCCTCTGCGCCGTCCTGGGCGGTGACGGTCTCGTGGCCGTCCATGGCGATGGCGCGCGCCACCAGCGCGCGCATCGAATCCTCGTCGTCGGCGATCAAGATCTTCGGCATGAGACGAACCTTGGTATCAACCTCCCCTGGGGGGCGATTATACGCTGCCGCCGGCAATGTCGCGCCGGTTGAAGAAACGAACGTCGATGTTGCGGCCTTCCGGCGGCGGTGAGGCCAGGCGCGAGCGGAAGAAGGCGCGCTCACCTGGCCGCAGCACGGTCTGCTCCAGCACCGCATTCCAGGCATAGATCTCCGCGCCCTGGGCGTCGCGCACGGCAAAACGCAGCCGCGGAATGTCGAGCGGCTTCTTGCCCTCGCCGACGATGACGCCCTCGATCACCAACACCTGTTTACCGTCCACGGTCTCGCTGGAGAGCTTGACGTCCTTGAAGGCGAGACCCCGCAAGTTCACCTCGAGCCCGACCATCTTGTAGAACGCTGCCGTCTGCGGCAGCAGCCGCACCACGTCGCCGCGCCAGAGCACCAGTGCCAGCACCAGCGCGCCCATCGCGGCGCAGGCGGTCGGCAGGCCAAGATAGGATTTGCGCGGAGCTGTGGTGGCGACCGGGCGGCTCACCCGCGCGCCGCGGCGGGGGAACAGGCTGCGGAACCAGGACTGGTGTTGCGCGCCGACGGCCTCCTCTTCGGCCTGCCGGGCCGCTGCCGACCATTCGTCCTCGGTCTCGCGGGTCTCCTCATCCGGCCAGTCGCTGGCGATCGAGGGACTATCGACGACCGGCGTATCAGTGGCGCCGTCGTCCTTGGCATAGGAGTTCCATTGTTCGGCGAGGTCGGACTGGTCGTCGGCTCGGCTGGCCGCGGCCATGGCCGGAACGGACGCCTCTTCGATGGCATCCTCGGCGTGGGCGATCCAGGTCTCCTTGCAGCGGGAGCAGCGGACCGCCCGCCCGTTCGCCCCAAGGCTCGCGAGCTTGATGGCGTAGGATGTCATACAATGGGGGCAGACGATATGCATGGACGAGCCTTGATGCATGAACGAAGGTCTTGACGATGCCACGGTCGCGGAGACCGGGCGCCCCTTATGCTACTGGGCGACCGTTAACGAACCGGAAACCATAACGGCGGCAAAACCCGTTGATCGCGTATGGCGGAGCGCCGCAAGGCGGCCCGCGCCTCCTCTCGAACGGAGCTGAGCTTGGTTCGGTTCGAAAATGTCGGATTGCGTTACGGTCTGGGGCCGGAGATTTTGCGCGACCTCACCTTCCAGATCCCCGCGCATTCCTTCCAGTTTCTCACCGGACCGTCCGGCGCCGGCAAGACGTCGCTGCTGCGCCTGTTGTTCCTGTCGCATCGACCGACGCGGGGCCTCGTCAATCTGTTCGGCCACGACATCTCGCAGCTCGGCAAGGACGAGATCGCAGACCTGCGCAAGCGCATCGGCATCGTACTCCAGGATTTTCGCCTGCTCGATCACATGACGACCTATGAGAACGTCGCGCTGCCATTCCGCGTCATGGGCCGCAGCGAGTCGAGCTACCGCAAGGAGGTGATCGATCTGTTGCGCTGGGTCGGCCTCGGCGACCGCATGGACGCGCTGCCGCCGATCCTGTCAGGCGGCGAGAAGCAGCGCGCCGCGATCGCGCGCGCCGTGATCTCGCGGCCGCAGCTGCTGCTCGCGGACGAGCCGACCGGCAGCGTCGATCCGACGCTCGGCCGCCGCCTGCTGCGACTCTTCATCGAGCTCAACAAATCAGGCACCGCCGTCATCATCGCGACCCACGACATCGGCCTGATGGACCAGTACGAGGCGCGGCGCCTGGTGCTGCACCAGGGACGGCTGCACGTCTATGAGTAGGCTGGACGAGCGCGGCGTGCTGGTCGATCTCGGGCAGGAGCGTCCGCAGCTTCCGGCCAAGGCGCGCAACATGTCGCCGATCGTGCCGCGCGCCTCGATCCACGGCAGAGCGCTGCTCGCGGTGGTCGCCATCATGACGTTCCTCGCCTCGATGGCCACGGGCACGGTGCTGCTGGTGAGTGCCTCCGCCGCCGAATGGCAATCGGATGTCGCGAGCGAAATCACCATCCAGATTCGTCCGCAGGCCGGCCGCGATCTCGATCGCGACACCGCCGCCGTGGCGGAAGCGATGCGCACGCAAGCCGGTATCGTCGAGGTCAAGCCGTTCACCAGGGACGAGAGCGGCAAGCTGCTCGAGCCCTGGCTCGGCACCGGCCTGTCGATGGACGATCTGCCGGTGCCGCGCATGATCATCGCGCGCGTGCAGCCGGGCACGCCGCTCGATCTCGGCGCCTTGCGCGCGCGCGTGGCGCAGGTCGCCCCTAGCGCCAGCGTCGACGATCACCGCGCCTGGATCGAGCGCATGCGCCTGATGACGAACGCCACCGTGCTGGCCGGCCTCGGCATCCTCGCGCTCGTCATCGTCGCAACCATCATCTCGGTGTCGTTCGCGACGCGCGGCGCAATGGCGGCGAACCGTCCGATCGTCGAGGTCCTGCATTTCGTTGGCGCCGGCGACCGCTACATCGCCAACCACTTCCTGCGTCATTTCCTCAGGCTGGGCCTGGAGGGCGGCGTGATCGGCGGCGGTGCCGCCATGCTGATGTTCGGCTTCTCCGAGTCCATCGCAGGCTGGTTTTCCGGGACTCCCGTCGGCGACCAGTTCGCCGCGCTGCTCGGCACCTTCTCGCTGCGCCCCTCCGGCTACATCGTGCTCGCGGTTCAGGCCGTCCTGATCGGCGCCATTACCGCAGTCGCCTCGCGCCAAACGCTGTTCGCGACATTGAACGATGTTGATTGAGTTTCTTTTCTTCCCTTCTCCCCTTGTGGGAGAAGGTGGCGCGAAGCGCCGGATGAGGGGTTCTGTCCACGCGTACAAATGTCGAGGTGAATGCGCGGAGAGAACCCCTCACCCGTCTCGCCGCTTTCGCCATAGCCGATGCAAAGCATCGGCGTTCTTAAGAACGGCGGCCGGCGGCCGCCTATGCGACCCTCTCCCACAAGGGGAGAGGGTGAAGAAACCGGACTCCACTTCGCCTCAAAACGTCATAAAATCAGATCGGGAAGGGATCACCGACATCGCATGAGCTCGCCGACCGACGATCGATCGCCGAAAATGCCGCGCGGCTGGCTGCGCGCGGCAATCGTGTCGACGATCGCGCTCGCCTTCGTCGGCGCGGCGGCGGGCTTCATTGCGTTCCTGGCGCAATTGCGCGGGGCCGAGAAAGTACCCGATCGCAAGGCGGACGGCATCGTGGTCCTGACCGGCGGCTCCTCGCGGGTATCGGACGCGATGGAGCTGCTGGCTGCCGGCTACGGCAGGCGGCTCCTGATTTCCGGCGTGCATCCGACCTCGACGGCGAACGACATCTCCCGCACCTTGCCGGAGAATCAGTCCTTCATGACCTGTTGCGTCGACCTCGACCGCACCGCGCTCACGACCCGCGGCAACGCGGCGGAGGCGCGGCGCTGGGCCGAGGGACGCCGATTTACGTCTCTGATCGTGGTCACCTCGAACTATCACATGCCGCGCGCGCTGGTGGAATTCTCGCATGCGATGCCGCGGACGACGCTGATCCCGTTCGCGGTGGTCGGCGAAAAATGGCGCGAGGAGCCGTGGTGGATCTCAGGCTCGACGCTGCGGCTGCTCCTGTCCGAATACGTCAAGTACGTTGCGGCCGAGCTCAGGGTGCGGCTGGAGGATTTCGGGATTGACCTTTGGCCTGAGATGTCGGAGCAGCCTGCAGGTCAGCAACCGAAGCGGCCAGCCACCGCGCAGGCCAATTGATCGGACCATCGATGTTCCTGATTTTCCTGCGATCGCTCGTGTTCAACGTGCTGTTCTACGCCGTGCTGGTCTGTCTGGCGATCGTTGCGCTGCCGACCTTTGCATTGCCGCCGCGCGCCATGCTGACGGTGGCGCAATGGTGGGCCAAGGCCACGCTGGTCCTGATGCGCCTGGTCTGCAACATCAAGGTGGAATTCCGCGGGGTGGAGAAGATCCCGACAGGACCGCTGCTGATCGTGGCCAAGCATCAGTCGTTCTGGGAGACTTTCGTGCTGCCGGGCTTTTTCAATCGCCCGATCTTCATCCTCAAGCGCCAGCTGATGCAGATCCCGGTGTTCGGCCAGTTCCTGGTCAAGACCGGGATGATCGCGATCGACCGCAATGCCGGCGTGAAGGCGCTGCTCGATATGACGCGGCGCGCGCGCGAGGCGGTGCGCAGTGGAAAGCAGCTCGTGATCTTTCCGGAAGGCACGCGCCGTGCGCCGGGCGCGCCGCCCGATTACAAGACCGGTTTTGCGCAGATCTATTCCTCCTGCGGCGTGCCGTGCCTGCCGATCGCGCTCAATTCCGGCCTGTTCTGGCCGCGCCGCACCTTCATGCGCTACCCGGGCACGCTGGTGGTCGAGTTTCTCGAACCGTTGCCGCCGGGCCTGCCGAAGGACGAGTTTCTCGCACGCGTGCAAGCGGCGATCGAGGACGCGACCGCCCGGCTCGTCGAAGCAGGACGGAAGGAGCAGGAGCAGTTGATCGGCTCGGCGCCGAGCTACGCGCCGACCGGCTAAAGCGCGATGAGATTGGGATGAATCTTCATCGCGCTCTAGGTTGTTGTTTACGCATGATCTTTCCGGAAAACCGCTTCGCACTTTTCCGGGTCATGCTTTAGCGGCTCTCCCGATCCTGGTCCCGAGCCGCCGCGTGCAGGGAATGCGCATCACCGTGCAGCATCAATGCAAGCTGATGCAGCTGCGTGTCGCGAAAGCCTTCGGCCTCGATCGCCTTCACCGTCGCGGTGACGTAGTCGCGGTTGGCGCCGGACTGGCCGTGGCCCTGGACGACATGGCGGTGCTGCTCGGCGAGCGAGAGGCGGCCGGCATATTGCACATGACCGCGGTCGACGACGTAGGCGAGCGCGGCGACGCGCTGGCGTGCATCGTTCTCCAGCCACACCGAGCGCATCACCTCGCGATAGACCGAGGTGACCTGCTCGCGTGCGCGCAAATAGGCGACCACTTCGGCACGGTTCTTCTCGGCGACACGGAAGGCGATGCCGCGGCAGGCGCCGCCGCGGTCTAGTCCGAGCACCAGGCCCGGCTTCTCCGGCGTGCCGCGATGCACGAAGGAATAGACGCAGAGCGCGCGATGCTCGCCGACCAGCCGCGCCGGGACGCGCTCCTCGAAATCGAAGCCCGGCCGCCACATCAGCGAGCCGTAGCCGAACACCCAGAGGTCGCCTTTGGCTGTGGTGACGGAGGGGAGGGTGATTTCGGACATTTCGGGGACGGCTACCAGAACCCTGCGCCCAAGCGAAGCGATTTCTGCGCCTTTCGTCGCAGGCCCGCCCCGCTTACATTTGCCTGAATCTGGCGTCAAAGGGTCGCCGCATGTCCAATATGACCGTTGCCACTGGCCGCCGCTCCCGCTGGGGCCTTTTCATCGCCCCCGTTCTCGTCCTGGTCCTCGCCGTCGGCTGGACCTGCTTCTGGTTCTATGCGGCGTGGCAGGCCGAAATCGTCGCCGACGCCTGGCGAGCGCAGGAGGCCAAGGCCGGCCGCATCTATGATTGTGCCAAGCGCTCGATCGCCGGCTTCCCGTTCCGCTTCGAGGTCCAGTGCTCCGGCGCCAGCGTCGCCCTGGTCTCGCAGAACGCGAGCAAGACGCCGTTCACGGCCAAGCTCGACAACATCCTGGTCGTGGCCCAGGTCTACGACCCCAAGCGCATCATCGCCGAATTCGCAGCGCCCGCCACGCTGATCGACGGCATTACGCAAAACACCTTCACCGTGAATTGGAGCAAGGGCCGCGCCAGTGTGGCGGGTCTGCCGGCTGTGCCGGATCGCGCTTCCATCGTGTTCGACGACCCCAGCCTCAACCGTCTCGATGGCAGCGTGCAGGTGCCGCTTGCGCGCGCCAAGCAGGTCGAGCTGCACGGGCGCCTTGCCGATGGCTCGCCGGCCGATCATCCGGTGATCGAGACCGTGCTCCATGTCGCGCAGGGCAGCATCCAGGGCGTGCATCCGCTGCTCGCCGAGCCGTTCGAGGCGGACACCCGCGCCAAGATCACCGGCCTCTCCGACCTCACGCCCAAACCGTGGCCGCAGCGCTTCCGCGAGATCCAGGCCGCCGGCGGTCACATCGAGATCGTGCAGTCGCGCATTCAGCAGGGCGAGATGATCGCGGTCGCGGCCGGCACGCTCGGCCTGTCGCCCAACGGCCGGCTCGACGGCGAATTGCAGATGACGGTGACCGGCCTCGAGCGCGTGATCCCGGCGCTCGGCATCGAGAAGATGCTGGAGGAGGGCGTGCCGCAGGCCACGCTGGACCGCGTTGCGCCGGGCGTGAAGTCGCAGGACCTCAACAATCTGTTCGGCGCGCTCGACCGCGCCGTGCCGGGCCTCGGCAAGGTCATCAAGCAGAACGCCAATGCCGGCGTTGCCGCCGGCATCAATTCGATCGGTACCGAGAGCACGCTGGAAGGCAAGAAAGCGCGGAGCTTCCCGCTAAAATTCGTCGACGGTGCCGTGCTGCTCGGCCCGGTCAAGGTCGGCCAGATCCCGCCGCTGTATTAGTTGGCTCCCGTAGCCCGGATGGAGCGCAGCGCAATCCGGGGTTCTTGATCACAGCTGGCACTGTCCCGGATTACGCTTGTGCTCCATCCGGGCTACGCAGCTTTGTCCGGGCTACAGGCTCACGGCTTCTTCAGCGCCGCATGCGGCCGGCCGAAATCGGGCGCGGCGGAATCCTGGCCGATCTCGACGATGCCGCGGCGGATGGCGCGGGTGCGGGTGAAGTGGTCGAACAGCGCCTCCCCGTCGCCGCGGCGGATCGCGCGGGTGAGTTTGGCGAGATCCTCGGTGAAGGTGCCGAGCATCTCCAGCACGGCCTCCTTGTTGGCGAGGAAGACGTCGCGCCACATCGTCGGATCGGACGCCGCGATGCGCGTGAAATCGCGAAAACCGCCGGCGGAGAATTTGATCACCTCGGATTCCGTCACCTGCGCCAATTCGTCGGCGGTGCCGACGATGGTGTAGGCGATCAGATGCGGCAGGTGGCTGGTGATCGCGAGCACGAGGTCGTGATGATCCGGCGTCATCACCTCGACCTTGGCGCCCATCGCCGCCCAGAACGCGCGCAGGTGATCGGTCGCCGCTGCGTCGCTGCCATCAGGCGGGGTCAGGATGCACCAGCGGTTGATGAAGAGCTCGGCGAAGCCCGAATCCGGGCCGGAATGCTCGGTGCCTGCCACCGGATGCGCCGGCACGAAATGAATGCCGCCCGGCAGATGCGGGGCCATGTCGCGGACCACAGCGCCCTTGACCGAGCCGACGTCGGAGACGATCGCACCCGGCTTGAGATGCGGCGCGATCTCCTGCGCTACGGGTCCGCAGGCGCCGACGGGAATGCAGAGGATGACGAGATCGGCATCCCTCACGGCCTCCGCATTGGTCGCCACCACCTGATCGACGATGCCGAGCTCGGCGACACGCGCGCGTGTCTTCTCCGAGCGTGCGGTGGTGACGATTTCACCGGCAAGCCCCTGGAGCTTCGCAGCGCGGGCGATCGAGCCGCCGATCAGGCCGAAGCCGATCAGCGCCACGCGCTGGAAGTGCGCCTGCGCGCTCATTTGCCGCCCATGAAGTCGCGCAAGCCTTCGACGACGAGGCGGTTGGCCTCCTCGGTGCCGATGGTCATGCGCAGCGCATGCGGCAGGCCGTAATTCTTCAAGCCGCGCAGCACGAGCCCCCGCTTGGTCAGGAAGGCATCGGCGTCATCGGCGGTCCTGCCCTTATCGGTCGGGAAGTGGATCAGCACGAAATTGGCGACGCTCGGCGTCACCTTCAGCCCCAGCTTGCCGATCTCCTCGGTGAGCCAGTTGCGCCAGGTCTCGGTGAACTGCTTCGACATCGCCTGATGCGCGGTATCCTCGATCGCGGCGACCGCGGCATACATCGCCGGCGTCGACACGTTGAAGGGACCGCGGATGCGATTGACCGCGTCGATGACGTGCTCGGGCCCGAACATCCAGCCGATGCGCAGCGCGGCAAGACCGTGGATCTTGGAGAAGGTGTGCGTCACCACCGTGTTCTCGGTGGTGGCGACGAGCTCGATTCCCATCTCATAGTCGTTGCGCGAGACGTAGTCGCAATAGGCGGCGTCCAGCACCAGCAGCACGTGCGAGGGCAGGCCGGCGCGCAGCCGCTTGACCTCGTCGAACGGAAGATAGGTGCCGGTCGGGTTGTTGGGGTTGGCGAGCCAGACCAGCTTCGTCTTCGGCGTCACGGCCTTCAGGATGGCGTCGACGTCGGCGGTGAGGTTGGTCTCCTGGGCGATGACGTTCCTGGCGCCGACCGCCATCGTCGCGATCGGGTAGACCAGGAAGCCGTGCGCGGTGGAGATCGCCTCGTCGCCCTGGCTGAGATAGGTGTGCGCGAGCAGATTGAGGATCTCGTCCGAGCCGGCGCCGCAGATGATGCGGTTGGGATCGAGCCCGAACGAGCGGCCGATCGCCTCGCGCAGCACGCGCGAGGTGCCTTCCGGATAGTCCTCCAGATGATCTGCCACGCGCTTGAAGGCTTCGATCGCCTTGGGCGAGGGCCCGAACGGCGTCTCGTTGGCCGAGAGCTTGAACACCTTGCGGCCCGGCTCTGGCACCGGGCTCTTGCCGGGCGTGTAGGGCGCAATATCGAGAATGCCGGGATTCGGCACGGGGCGGGACATCTTGGACTCCGGATAGGCTGGGCTGCTCGCGATTTTACGATTTCGGCCCGGTCGGGGGCACCGTATAGCGCGTTGCGTGGCTGCCGACGAGGGCCACAGAGCGCACCGAGGCCCCCGCCTCGATCAGGGCAGCCCTGATCTTGTCGATGCTGGTCGCGCCGGTGACCGAGACCAGCAGCGCCGCGCCGTCGAAGGCGGTATCGGGCACGGCCACGATCTCGGCGAGCGGCGACAGCGCGCGGGCGACCTCGGCGTTCCATCCCGATACGCGCACGCTGAAGGTCTCGACCTCCGTCACCAGGGCGCTGTCGGCGACGCGCGAGATCGCGAACACCGGCAATGCGGCCGGATGATCGGCACGCTCGATGAAGGGCATCCGCGCGATGATCTTTGGTGCGCCGTCCGCTTCCAGCTCCAGCCACCATGGCGTGCGGCTCGAGGTCGCCGAGACCATTGCCAGATCACCCTTGGATTTCGCTACCGCCTCGACCGCGGCCTGTGCGCTGAAATGCGCGACGTAAGGCACGGTGAAGCCGAAATTGAAGCGCACGGAATCGCGCATCGCCGCCTCGCTGGCCGAGATGTCGGCATGCACCGAGAACGGCGCCTGTACGTAAGTGAAGGTCGAGATGATGACGCGCCAGATGCTCTCGACCGTGTCGAGCGGCAGGATGCCGCGATGACGCTGCACGATCTCGCGCATCATGGCAGCCTCGCGCGCGGGCCGGAACGCCGAGCCGACCTCCTGGGTCTGCTTCACCTGGATCAGGCGATCGATGATCTCGCCGCGCTGCATGAGGAGGCGATGCATGCCCTCGTCAATCGCGTCGATCTCCTTGCGCAGTTCCTGCAGCGATGGTGGCGCGGGCGGACGTTGGGACATGTCTGGTCGTCGATCGTTCCGATGGGGATGTCCTGATTAGGCAGTCGTGGCGGCGAAAGCAAAGAGAAATGACGTGCTTTGCGGGCGTTGCGGCAGAGGCGAATTGGGTCGATGCGGGCCGCGACTTGACGAAAACCGCCCAAGACGGTAGCTTTTGCCCGTTCCGTGGTCATTTGAGCCGGCCGGCTTGCAGCCACGTTAAAAAACTCGCTAAACAGGCCGGGGACGCTTCCGATCCCGGCCGAACCTATCGTTCAGGCCGGGTTTTTCATGGCCTGATGTCAGCGGCGCGGTCGAGCAGCCAGTCGCAAACGAGGTCGATGTCCGAGATGGGTAGCGTCAAGTCGATACCGAGTCCTGCGATCAGCGCCGACGAGCGGTCGCACGAGGTCGATCATCCAAGCTCGCTGGTTGCGCATTTCGGCACCGAGCAGCCGCTGCGGCTCGATTGCGGCGTCGATCTCACCCCGTTCCAGATCGCCTACCAGACCTATGGCGAGCTCAATGCCGATCGCTCCAACGCCGTGCTGATCTGTCATGCGTTGACCGGCGACCAGCATGTCGCCAACGTACATCCCGTCACCGGCAAGCCGGGCTGGTGGGAGACGCTGGTCGGTCCCGGCCGACCCATCGATCCCAAGCACTACTTCATCATCTGCTCCAACGTGATCGGCGGCTGTATGGGCTCGACCGGGCCGGCGTCGATCAATCCCGCCACCGGCAAGGTCTGGGGCCTGGACTTCCCCGTCATCACCATTCCGGACATGGTGCGCGCGCAGGCGATGCTGATCGACCGGCTCGGCATCGACACGCTGTTTGCCGTCGTCGGCGGCTCGATGGGCGGCATGCAGGTGCTGCAATGGACCGCCGCCTATCCTAGCCGCGTGTACTCCGCGCTGGCGATCGCCTGCGCGACGCGGCACTCGGCGCAGAACATCGCCTTCCACGAGCTCGGCCGCCAGGCCGTGATGGCCGACCCCGACTGGCATGGCGGCGGCTATGCCGATCGCGGCATCCATCCGCATCGCGGGCTCGCGGTGGCGCGGATGGCGGCGCACATCACCTATCTCTCGGACGCGGCGCTGCACCGCAAGTTCGGCCGGCGCATGCAGGACCGCGAGCTGCCGACCTTCTCGTTCGACGCCGATTTCCAGGTCGAATCCTATCTGCGTTACCAGGGCTCGTCCTTCGTCGAGCGCTTCGACGCCAATTCCTATCTCTACCTGACGCGGGCGATGGACTATTTCGACATCGCCGCCGACCATGGCGGCGTGCTGGCCAAGGCCTTCGCCGACATCAAGACCCGCTTCTGCGTGGTCTCCTTCACCAGCGACTGGCTGTTTCCGACCTCGGAATCGCGCGCGCTGGTGCACGCGCTGAACGCTTCGAGCGCGCGCGTGTCATTCGCCGAGATCGAGACCGATCGCGGCCACGACGCCTTCCTGCTCGACGTGCCCGAATTCTTCGACATCTCCCGCGCCTTCCTGCAATCGGCTGGCAAGGCGCGCGGGCTCAACCTCGAGGACCGTTAGCGATGTCCGTGCAGGAAGTGCTGCCGCTGGACGGCGTTGCGGCCAGGCCGTCCGGTGATTATCGCGCCGATCATCGGCTGGTCGCCGAGATGGTCAAGCCGGGCTCGAAGGTGCTCGACGTCGGCTGCGGCGACGGCGATCTGCTTCAGCTGCTGGAGACCCGCGGCATCGACGGCCGCGGCATCGAATTGTCGCGCGAGGGCGTCAACCGCTGCGTCGCCAAGGGGCTCGCGGTGGTGCAGGGCGATGCCGACACCGATCTCGTCAACTATCCCGACGATGCCTTCGACTACGTGATCCTGTCGCAGACGCTGCAGGCGACGCGGCAGCCGAAGGTCGTGCTGGAGAACCTGCTGCGCATCGGCCGCCGCGCCATCGTCTCGTTCCCGAATTTCGGCTTCTGGAAGATGCGGCTCCAGCTCCTGATCGGCGGCCACATGCCGCGCACGGAGAATCTGCCGGCGACCTGGTACGACACCGCCAACATCCATTTCTGCACCATCAAGGATTTCGTGCAGCTCTGCGACGAGATCAACGTCAAGATGGAGCGCTCAGTCGCGCTCGATCTCTACGGCCGCCCGGTGCCGCTGAACCTGCCCTGGTGGGTGTGGAACATGTTCGGCGAGCAGGCGGTGTTCTTGCTGAGCCGCGGCGGGGGGAAGTAGTTTCTCTCCGTCATTCCGGGGCGATGCGAAGCATCGAGCCCGGAATCCATCGTCCAACAGCGCCTGCAGCCCGATGGATTCCGGGCCTGCGCCTTCGGCGCATCCCGGAATGACAGCTAGTGGGAAACCAGCGACCGCGGGTCCCGCACCGGCCAACGTCCTGCTTCCACCAGCGTCACGAACCGCTCGACACTCTCGTTGAACAGCGCGGGCTCCTCCAGGTTCAGCACGTGGCCGGACTTCGGAAACATCGCGAGCCCCGCCGCGGGCAGGTGCTTCTTCAGGAACAGGCTGGCGCCCACGCAAGGCTCGTCCTCGTCGCCGCAGATGATCAGCGCGGGTGTTGCCGCGCCTCTGATCGCGTCCGTCATCGTGTAGATCGAGGGACGGCCGCCCTGGAATCCGCGCATGGTGCGCGCCGATCCCTTGGCATCGTGCCGCGCCAGTGCGGCGTAGAAATCGGCATGCCCGCGTGGATCCTTCACCATGAACGGAATCCGGCTCGGCGCCTCGCGCGTCACTTTCGCGACCTCCACCGAGCCCAGCGTCTCGAACTGCTCGGCATTGGCGCGACACTGCTTGCGCCAATCGTCGAGGTTCTCGAGCTCCGAGCCGGAGCCGACGCCGGCGAGCGTCATCGACAGTGCGCGCTGCGGCGCGTTCAACCCGATCTGCAACGAGGAATAGGCGCCCATCGAAAGACCGACGAGATGCGCGCGCTCGATGCCGAGATGATCGAGCACCGCAAGCGCATCGGTGTAGAAATGCGTGTAGGTGTAGACCTCGCCGTCAGGCACGTCCGACGGCGTGTAGCCGCGCGCCGAATAGGTGATGCAGCGATGGCCACGCGAGAAGTAGCGCATCTGCGGCTCCCAATTGGTATAGTCGGCCGCGAATTCGTGCAGAAAAAGTATCGGCGTTCCCTGGCCCGCCTCCTCGAAATAGATGCGGACGCCGTCCCTGGTCGTGGCATGGGGCATTAACCGTTTCCCTCTGTTTCAAGCCGTGTTCGAGGATCGCAGTTAATTCTGTTGTCGGCAATGCGGCAGCAGCGCCGAGCACGAACACAAAATCATTGCAGCCATTCGCGGGCGTTGCGTCTTTTTCTCGCCACATCGGGCGGCTTAACGGCCAAACGGATGTCGGCCATTGCACGGGCCGGCGGGAAGTGGGGGTGTCAAGAAGGATGAAGAATGTTCGAGTTGTTTGCGTCTCGCCTGTCGCGTTGTGTTGTCGCGCTGGCGCTGTTCTTCGCGGCGTTCGCCGTGTTCGTTTCTCCGGCCTCGGCACGGCCGTATCATCGTCATAGCGCAGAGCGGCACGGTTACGTGCATCACGCCAGACATCATCACCACCGTCACTATCGCCATCATGCCCGCAGTTCGCGCTTCGAGCGCAGCGCGGCGCAATTGCAGGCAAGCGGCTTCGCCGACACCCAGGCGAGCTATGATCCGAATGCCAATGCCAGCGGTGCCGGCATGAACGGAGGCTTCAGCGGAGGATCGGGTCTCGTCTCCGAGGCGCGCCGCCATATCGGCGGCAATCCGACCGGGCGCGGCCGCCTGTGGTGCGCGCGCTTCATGAACATGGTGCTGGAGCATACCGGCCATCGGGGCACCGGCTCCGACATGGCGAGCTCGTTCGCGCGCTACGGCACGCGCATCTCGGGTCCGCAGGTCGGCGCCATCGCCGTGATGTCGCGCGGCCGCCGCGGCGGTCATGTCGGCATCATCACCGGCATCGACGCGCAGGGTAATCCGATCATGATCTCCGGCAACAACGGCAACCGAGTCCGCGAAGCCCCGGTCTCGCGCGGCAAGATCTATGCGTATGTGATGCCGAACTGACGGTGGAGCTGTAGCGACGGTCTCGTAGGGTGGGCAAAGCGAAGCGTGCCCACCACCTCCCTCCGCTCGACGAGATGGTGGGCACGGCGCAAGAGCGCCTTGCCCACCCTACGGCAGCGGAGTTAGCTCACAGCAGCTTCGGCTCTTCCACCGCCACCACATCGCCGACGCCGACGTCACCGTCGGCGATCACCTCGGCATAGATGCCGCAGTCCATATGGCCGAGATGGCGCGAGAGCGTGGGCGGGATTTCGAGATCGCGCTTGGCGGTCTCGGGGTCGACATTGGTGGCCGGGCAGCGGACGATGCGCTTGATCACCTTCAGTCTGGCCTGCCCGATCGCGAGCGTCTGGCCGACGAGGTCGAGCTCCGACCAGGCCGGCCAGCCTTTCAGGTAGAGATTGGCGCGGAAGCGCAGCGGATGCACGGCGACGCCGCCGAGCATGGTCTCGATGGCGCGGACGCTGTCGAGATTGATGATGGAGACGACCTTGCGCGCGACGTCGGAGAAGCTGTGGTCGCGGCCGGACAGAACCTTGGGCGGGCCCTTCAACTCGTGTTGGAAGTTTTCGCGAAAATAGGCCTCGATGGCGGCGCGCCCGGCGGCGGTCTCGAGATCGCCGCTGGCGACGGTCTGACCGTTCTTGCGGATGGTCAGCACGTTGGTTTCGTCGTGGAACTTGCTGTCGAGCTCAGCCAGCCGCTCATTGCGCGCCAGCATCAGAAACTGGATTTTCGGCTTCCACTCGGGCGCCGCGGGGTCGAACCCGCTCGGGCCGTTCTCAATGGCGTAGCGGCGGTCGGCGTATAGCGTCTGGCCGACCCGCAAAGCGGCGCTCGACAGGCGTTCCGGCGTCAGGCCCTTGACCGGATAGCGGTAGAGGCCGGTGATCTCGGCGGTATGGCTGGCTGTCATGCCGCTACTTAAGGGATTCGGCCTGCGAGCGCCAAGCCCGCGCACGCGCGCACGAAATTGTGAAGTTGCCTCTTTCGCATCCGCAACCTGCTTCCCACATCTGGCTCAGGCCGGCGGCAATGCCGGCAAAAGGCCGTTTGCTGCTTGAGAAACCTCAAGGCGGCCAGCGGAAACCCAATGAAGATGCCGTGTTGGGGTGCCTGTGAGGGCCCCAAGGGCAGGCCGAGGGACAGAAAAGATGAATATCGAGAAATATACCGAACGCTCCAGGGGCTTCATCCAGTCCGCGCAGTCGCTCGCGATGCGCGAGGGGCACCAGCAGTTTTCCACCCTGCACGTCCTGAAAGTCCTCCTGGACGACAATGAGGGGCTCGCCGCCGGTCTGATCGACCGCGCCGGCGGTAATTCCCGTGCAATCCTGAAGGCGACCGAGGACGCCCTCAACAAGGTGCCGAAGGTCTCCGGCGCCGGCGCCGGGCAGATCTATCTCGCGCCGGAGCTGGCCCGCACGTTCGACGCGGCCGAAAAGGCTGGCGAGAAGGCCGGCGACAGCTTCGTCACGGTCGAGCGGCTCTTGCTCGGGCTCACGCTGGAGAAGACCAGCGAGGCTGGCACCATCCTCAATAAGGGCGGCGTCACCCCGCAAAACCTCAACGCGGCGATCGAGGCGCTGCGCAAGGGCCGCACGGCCGACTCCGCAACCGCCGAGAACGCCTACGATGCCCTGAAGAAATATGCCCGCGACCTGACTCAGGCCGCGCGCGACGGCAAGCTCGATCCGGTCATCGGCCGTGACGAGGAGATCCGTCGTACCATCCAGGTGCTGTCGCGGAGAACCAAGAACAATCCCGTCCTGATCGGCGAGCCCGGCGTCGGCAAGACCGCCATCGCCGAAGGCCTCGCGCTGCGCATCGTCAACGGCGACGTGCCGGAGAGCCTCAAGGACAAGAAGCTGCTCTCGCTCGACCTCGGTGCATTGATCGCCGGCGCGAAATACCGCGGCGAGTTCGAGGAGCGGCTGAAGGCCGTGCTGCAGGAAGTGACCGGCAGCGAGGGCACCTTCATCCTGTTCATCGACGAGATGCACACGCTGATCGGCGCCGGCAAGGGCGACGGCGCGATGGACGCCTCCAACCTGCTCAAGCCGGCGCTCGCGCGCGGCGAGCTGCACTGCATCGGCGCGACCACGCTCGACGAATATCAGAAGCACGTCGAGAAGGACGCCGCGCTGGCGCGGCGCTTCCAGCCGATCTTCGTCAGCGAGCCCTCGGTCGAGGACACCATCTCGATCCTGCGCGGCTTGAAGGACAAGTATGAGCAGCATCACGGCGTGCGGATCACCGATTCCGCGCTTGTTGCGGCGACGACGCTGTCCAACCGCTACATCACCGACCGCTTCCTGCCTGACAAGGCGATCGACCTCATGGACGAGGCCGCGGCGCGGCTGAAGATGCAGGTCGATTCCAAGCCGGAAGAGCTGGATTCGCTCGACCGCGAGATCATCCGGCTCAAGATCGAGCAGGAGGCGCTGAAGAAGGAAAGCGATGTCGGCTCCAAGTCCCGGCTCCAGACCCTGGAGAAGGACCTGGCCGAGCTCGAGGAGAAGTCGGCGGCGCTGACGGCGCGCTGGAGCGCGGAGAAAAACAAGCTCTCCGACGCCCAGAAGCTGAAGGCCGAGCTCGACGGCTTGCGTGTCGAGCTCGCCAATGCGCAGCGGCGCGGCGAATTCCAGAAGGCCGGCGAGCTGGCCTATGGACGGATCCCGCAGCTCGAGAAGCAGCTTGCCGATATCGAAGCCAAGGAGAACTCGGGCGAGATGATGGAGGAGGCGGTCACCGCCAACCACATCGCGCAGGTGGTCTCGCGCTGGACCGGCGTGCCCGTCGACAAGATGCTGGAAGGCGAGAAGGAGAAGCTCCTGAAGATGGAGGAGCAGCTCGGCAAGCGCGTCGTCGGCCAGGCCGAGGCCGTGCGTGCGGTCGCAACCGCCGTGCGCCGCTCGCGTGCCGGCTTGCAGGACCCGAACCGCCCAACGGGCTCGTTCATGTTCTTAGGGCCGACCGGCGTCGGCAAGACCGAGCTGACCAAGGCTCTCGCGGAGTACCTGTTCAACGACGAGACCGCGATGGTCCGCCTCGACATGTCCGAATACATGGAGAAGCACTCGGTCTCGCGGCTGATCGGCGCGCCTCCCGGCTATGTCGGCTATGACGAGGGCGGCGCGCTCACCGAGGCGGTGCGGCGCCGGCCCTACCAGGTCGTGCTGTTCGACGAGATCGAGAAGGCGCATCCTGATGTCTTCAACGTGCTGCTGCAGGTGCTCGACGACGGCCGCCTGACCGACGGCCAGGGCCGCACCGTCGACTTCCGCAACACGCTGATCATCATGACCTCGAACCTTGGTTCGGAATATCTGGTGAATCAGCCGGAGGGCGAGGACACCGCGGCGGTGCGTGAGCAGGTGATGGGAATGGTGCGGGCGCACTTCCGCCCCGAATTCCTCAACCGTGTCGACGAGATCATCCTGTTCCACCGGCTGCAGCGCAGCGAGATGGGCCGCATCGTCGAGATCCAGTTCGCGCGGCTGCAGAAGCTCCTGACCGATCGCAAGATCGTGCTGAGCCTCGATGCCGCGGGCCGCGACTGGCTCGCTGCCAAGGGCTGGGATCCCGCCTACGGCGCAAGGCCCTTGAAGCGGGTGATCCAGCGCTACCTCCAGGACCCGCTCGCCGAGATGATCCTCGCCGGCGACGTCAGGGATGGCGACAATGTCGCGATCTCGTCCGAAGGCAATGTGCTGACCTTCAACGGCAAGGCGCCGCAGACCGCCGAGATCACCCAGTTCGAGGCGCCGGTGGCGAAGCGGAAGCTGAACTGATGAAATACACGCCCTCCGCGCCAACCTCGCGGAGGGCGTTTTCAATCCGCTAAGAACGCGTCCACCACTGCCTGATCGCGGTCGTAGACCCAGCATTCGCTCAGCAGGCCTTCACGCACGGCATAGACCAGCAACCGTTCCAATTCAGCCGTGCGACCGTCCCGGCTGAATGATTCCCGTGCGAGAATGGCGCCGCGCCGCGGCCCGGCCATGACGTCATCGATGGCGAGCAGTTTTCGGTTGGAGCGGCGTGCGACCTCGGCCAGAGTGGCAAGCGCGGCCGCCTTGCCGCGGTGAGTGCCGGCGAGCGGATTATGGCCGGCATAGTGCAGCATGAATTCATCGTGGTAGCAGGCGGCGATCGCGGCGCGGTCACCGGCCTGCCAGGCGGCCGCGTAGCGCGTCACGGCGGCGCGGATAGCGGCGATTTGTGCGGCGTCGTCTACCAGAACTCTGTCCATCGATATGATCTCCCGGGTCATCGGCAGCGCTGTGCCGGTGCGCTATGATGAGGCATGACCTCGCCTTCCGGCTTTCAGGAACTGGCTATCAGCACGCCGCCCAGCGGCGGACCAAAGAGGGCGCGGATGCTCGATTGGGACGCGCGGGTGCTCTATCTCGGTCCAGCCTTCGGGCTGACGCCCCACCGCAATGCCACCGGCGTGCTGGCCGTCGCGCTCGACGGGGCGATAGGCGTAGCTAACGATCCGAGGGCGCGCTCACCGTCTTATCGCGAGACCCGCAGCGTGCTGATCATGCCCAACAGTCTGCACCATCTCCGCACCGATGCTGGACGGATGGCCTTCCTCTATGTCGATCCCCTCGGCCGCGATATCGAGGCGCTTCGCTCACGAATGAAGGAGGTCGGATCGAGGGCCGCGTTCGACATGATCGACGAGAGGTCGGTCGTCGCGCTGTTCGGCGCCATCGCGGAGCGACGCCTCGCATCTGAGGACGCGCAGCAAGCAGCCCGCGATATGCTTGGGATCGGATCAAGTCCGCAGCCAGATGCAAGAATTGCCGCCGCCATCGAGCGGATGCGCGAGCAGCCCAGCGGTTCGCACACCCTTGCTGAACTCGGCCGCAGGGCCGGACTTTCGTCCTCGCGCTTCCTGCATCTTTTCAAGGACGTCACGGGTGTGCCGCTCCGCCGCTACCGGATCTGGTCCCGGATCGGCGCTGCCGCGCGGGCGGTCGCACAAGGCCAATCGCTGACCGAGGCCGCGCATGACGCGGGCTTTTCCAGCTCCGCGCATTTCAGCACGGCCTTCCGCGACATGTTCGGTATGATGCCGTCGGAATTGTTCGCACGGGTGCGTGCGGGTTAACGTCTTCAACGTGCTGTTGCAGGCGCTCGGCGACGGCCCGCTGGCCGAGGGCCAGGGCCGTACCGTCGATTCCGCGACATGCTGATCATCATGGCCTCGAACCTCGGTCCGAGTATCTCGTGAACCAGCCGGAGGGTGAGGATCTGAAATGAAAGCCGCCCCGGAGGGTCACCTCTCCGGGGCGTCCTGTTTTGCTGTCTGGCTAGTTGCCAGGGGCCGAGGCGGAGCGCGGCTCGACGCCGTCCTCCTCGTCCTCCTCCAGCTCCGACAAAATATCCACCAGCTCGCGCACCCGGCCCTGCGCCAGCGGGCGCAGATCGTTGATCATCGGCTCATCGTTGGCGAGCCAGGCCTGGGCCTCAGCAAGCTCCTCAGCGGTCGCGCCGGTCCCGATGATCTGGGCAATGGTGACGTCATCGGCGCGGTCCACGGCCTTGACGACATCGTCGCGTGAGAGGCGCGTCATGAGCGATCCTCCTGCTGGCTTCCGTCAGCGTCTAACCGGGGAACCGGCGTGACGGTTCCCGCCAGTCCCGTGCACGTAGCTCCTACTTCTTCACCACCTTGTAGATCGCATTCTCGACATCCGAGCTGACGTAGATCGCGCCCGTCGCGCCGACTGCGACGCCGGTGGGGATATGCGTCGGCAAGCCGCCGGGGGCGCCGGTCAGACCGATCGGGAGATTGGCTGCGATTTCGGTGACCTTGCCGGATTCCGGCACGATCTCGATCAGCCGCTTGGCGCCGACTTCGGCGACGATCAGCTTACCGTCGCCGGTGCGCGCGATGCCTTCTGGCATCTTCAGATCCTTGGCGATCACGGTCTTTTCGCCGGTGCTGTTGATTTTGGAGATGATGCCAGCAAAAGCCTCGGTGACGTAAACCTCGTCGCCGGCCCCGCGGACGAGACCCATCGGACCCTCGAGCGCGCCGATCAGCGTGGTGCGATCCTTGCCGTGCTCGCCGCTCACCTTGACCAGCGACTTGGTGCCGAGCTCGGCTACCAGGATGCTGCCGTCCGCGAGCACGACCGCGTCATGCGGCGCCTTGAAGCCGTGCAGCATGTCGCGCGTCGCGCCGGTCTTGCCGTCGATCACCTGCACGGTGCCGGTGAACCAGCTCGACAGGACCACGTCGTTGCCCTTCGCCGTCGCGCTCATCGGATATTCGAGCGTCGTGCCAGCGGCGTGCATGCGCGCCTTTTCGGTGACCTCGCCGGTCACGCCGTCCACCGTGCGATAGGCGAACAGGTCGGCGACGTGGATCGTGTCCTTGCCGTTCTCCGAGGTGACGCCGATGCCGCCGGGCAAAGCGAGCTTGCCGATGATGATCTGCTTGGCATGACCGGTCGCGGGATCGACCTCCTGGATGCCGTTGTCGGCCATGTTGGAGACGTAGATGCGGTCCTTGTCGTCGATGGCGAGATTGTCCAGCGACGGCTTCAGCTGCGCGACCATGGTCTTGGCGCCCGATTTGGGATCGACCCGGACGAGCTGGCCGAGCGCGGTGTCGATCACGATGAGATTGCCCTTGGAATCGAAGTTCACGGCGGCCGGGATCTTGAAGCCGTCGGTGACGACACTCAGCTCGGCCTTGTCGACGTCGACCCTTGCGACCTGGCCCTTGAACCAGAGCGGACCATAGAGCTTGTCGTCGGGACCGAACTCGAAGCCGTTGAGGCCGCCCATCTTCTCCATGATCTGGCGGGGCGGTTTGACGCCCTCGACGTCGATCTCGTAGAGCGCATCGCCGAGGAAAACGGTGGTGGCGTAGAGCCTGCCGTCCTTGCGGAAGGCGAGCGAGTTGATGCCGGGCAGCCCGGACGCGAGCTTCTTGATCGGTCCGTCGCCCTTGCGCGCATAGAGATCGCCGGCGAGGAAGCCGGTCCAGGCCATGGTGCCGTCGGGTGCGAACGCAATGTCGTCGGCCATCCCCACCGGTGCCGGGATTGCAACCTTGGCGCTGCCGCCGGCAATGTCGACCTCGTAGAGCGCAGCGCCCGCGACGCTGCCGGCAAACAAATGGCCGGCCTTGTCGACACCGAGCCCGTGCACGCCGTGGAATGCCGAGCCCGGCACGAGTCTCGTGACCTCCCAGCCGTCGGCCGATGCGCTCGTTGTGGCGAACAGCGCAGCAATCAGGGCTGCGCAGGCGAGCCTGTTTCTCATGGCGTGACCTCCCATTTTTTGGAAAGTATTCGCCCGTCCTGCGGCTTTGGCAAACGAAACTTGACGTTGTGTCGCCGCGAAGCGGCCTCGCTGCGTAGCGTGCTCGTTTGAAATTCTGTTTGAAAACGCCGGCCGATATCGGCGCGTTGCCGACTTACCGGTTGGTGACCTGCAGCGGCCCGCCGGTGGCGTCCGACATGCGGGCGATGGCGCCGCCGCGGCCGCTCATCATGCCGTCGAGCCGGTCGCGCTCCTTCTCGAAGCTCGCCAGCATCGGGCCCTCCAGCGAACGGCCGCGCGGTAGCTTCACGCGCATCGGATCGACGAAGCGGCCGTTGACGAGGATCTCGTAGTGGACGTGCGGGCCGGTCGACAGGCCGGAGGAGCCGACGAAGCCGATCACCTGGCCCTGCCGCACCTTCTTGCCGGGCTCCATGCCCTTGGCGAAGGCCGACATGTGGCCGTAGGCAGTCTCGTAGCCGTTGGCGTGCTTGATGCGGATGTACTTGCCATAGCCGCCCTCGGGGCCGGCCTTCTCGATCATGCCGTTGCCGGAGGCGAAGATCGGCGTGCCGTAGGAGGTGGACCAGTCGACGCCGGTATGCATCTTCACGTAGCCGAGGATCGGGTGGCGGCGGCCGCCGAAGCCGGAGCGCATGATGGCGTTGTTGACGGGCTTTCTGACCAGGAACTTCTTCGCGCTCTTGCCGGTCTCGTCGTAATAGTCGACGAGGCCGTCGTCGGGGCTCTGGTAGCGGTAGTATTTCTTGGTCTCGCCGCCGACGGTGAGCGAGGCGAACAGCACCTCGTTCTTCTCGGTCGCGGTCACGCCCTCGTCCTCGCCCGCGTAAAACACGTCGAAGGAATCTCCGGGCTGCACCTTGCGCTGGAAATCGACGTCGTAGGAGTAGATCTTGATCATGTCCTCGATGACGGGCATCGGGACCTTGTTGCGCATCGCGGTCTCGTAGATGCTCTGGTAGAGCCGCACGCCGGAGCCGTCATCGTCATCCTCGTCGTCGCTGCTGGCGTTGGCCGCAGTATCGGCGACGGTATTCATGCTGGAGACGTCGACGGCGACGTATTTGCCGAGATCGGACAGCGCCGCGATCGCTTCCACCATCGTGTCGTTTGCAACCACGACGCGATAGGGCTGCAGGCGGGCGCCGGGACTTGCGGGCGCCATCAGGATGCGGAGCTTCTCGCCTTCCTTCAGGCCGCCGTCGCGGCCGCGCGGTCCGAGCGTCGCGGTGATCGCCTTGATCTCGTCGGCATTGGCGCCGAGATCGCGCAGCACGCCGGCGACGCTGTCGCCCTTCTTGACCATGTGGACGCGTTCACCGTTGGGATTGCCGCCGGTGATCTGCTCCTTGGTCTTGGGCAGCAGCGTGACGTTCTCCGGCACCACGCGCGTCTCGAAGCCGGCATAGGGATCGGACGGCGAGGCCTCGGCGGCGTAGGCGGTTCTGATGTCGGAAGGGCCGGTCGCGCCGGAGATGTCGGCAGCCGTGTTGGCGAGCGAGGCGTAGCGCACCCCGCCATTGCCGCGCCAATTGGCGGCATCGCGCACCCGCATCAGGATGTCGTCGAGTGCCACCACCGCGGAAATCTTGGCCTTCGGCAGCACCGGCGACAGGTCCTTGGTGACGAAGGACACTTCCGCGTCGGGCTCGACGGCTTCGGGATTGTTGGGATCGTCGGACGCCGTCTTCGGGTCGGAGCCGACATCGGTCAGCAGGCGCTGGGCGTTGAACGGCGGGATCTTCGCCGACAGATCGCTCGTCGTCATCGACAGATTGCCGGCGATCCGCACGAACGGACGCACCCGCATCACGTCACGGTTGCCGACGCGGGCAACCGTCGAAACGCGCATCACGTTGCGCGAGGCGGTGGATTCGCTCGGCGGCGGCAGGCGATCGCTCTTGTGCAGCGTGGCGGCACGATCGGCGGCGCCGAATGCTCCGCGCAGCGCGCCTTCGACCCGCTCCGGCACCTTGGCGAAGGTCATCTCGCCGTCGAGCGAAGCGAAAACGGCGCCGCCGATCAGGGCTGCGCCGCAGAGTCCGGTCAAAATTGTCCCGCTGAACCATTGCACCGAGACGCGGCGGCGGTCGATCACCGCGGCTTCAGAACCATCGACGGACAGCGGCGGCTCGTGGCCGAGATCGATGATCCCGGTCTCACGCCCGAAAGTGCCGCGTGACGTCCTGTGGTTCAACCCAAGTCCCCCAACTCAACGACCCAAGATGCCCGGTTTCGAACCTGTCCCAGGCTGCCCTCTTGAACGGGGATCGCCGGAGCAGGCAAGCCGCACAACTGTCCGCGCCCAGAAAGCCCCTTGATGGGGCCGGCCGAAATTACGAACAGCTGGACGGGTAAAGCTCTCTCGATGTCTTTCGAATGCCGAAGGAAGGTCGCGTCATTTGCAACATCGCCTTCCTCTGACCCCATGAAAATCGCCGGCAGCCCCCACAGGCGTCCCCGCGATTCAAGCTTGTCTCTTATCAGAACGCCGCGGGATTGTGGCTCAAGTACGGCGCCAAATATGGAAAAAGTTTCCTAAATGCCGGGCCGTAAAGGCCCCCGTCAGATCACGGGCTGAGCTCGGGCGGGGTGGTTCTAGCGGGCGAGGCGGGCGTCCTGGGGGCCGACAGCCCTTGGGACGGCGCGCCCCCAGGGTGGCGGGGGTGCGGAGGAGAGGCCCCCGGGGGAGGCCGCCAGGGAGGGCTCCAAGGCGCCCTCCGGAGCCCGCCGGCGGGCAAACTTTTTTTCAGATTTTTTGCCGGGCGGGCTCGTTCGATGTGCCCGGCGGCTTTCTAAATGGCTGGAATCGTGGGTGTTTTCTCGCTGGTCCGCTGTGCGACGATTTGTTGACGATTGGCGTTGACAGGCCGGAAGGTGGGGCCTATAACCCCAACCACTGAGCGCGGCGCCGCCGGGTCACTGACCAAGGCGAGCGAACGCGCCACTGATGCTCCTCACCTTGTTGAGTGACACAACAGCCGACACCAGTCGGTTGGAGTTCATCCATCGTCGGTAAGGGTGTCGGAACCCTTCCTCTCAGGAAGGTTGAGACCTCCACGGTCTCGGGCTGTTTGACAAGTGAAGATGAAGAAAGAGAAACGTGGACGGCGGAGTCCTTGCGGGTCTCGCTTCCGAGAAGCTTCGGCTTTTCTGATCGAGACCGGACGAAAGACTTCGGCGGTACACGTTTTAAAGGAAACACCATCGTTGCCAGCGATGTGAATCGCGGGCAGCACATCGACTTCGGTCGATAATGGTGGGACCTCGTCAAACGTTGTGATCAGCCGGTTCAAAGTTCAAGTCCAACTTGAGAGTTTGATCCTGGCTCAGAGCGAACGCTGGCGGCAGGCTTAACACATGCAAGTCGAGCGGGCGTAGCAATACGTCAGCGGCAGACGGGTGAGTAACGCGTGGGAACGTACCTTTTGGTTCGGAACAACACAGGGAAACTTGTGCTAATACCGGATAAGCCCTTACGGGGAAAGATTTATCGCCGAAAGATCGGCCCGCGTCTGATTAGCTAGTTGGTGAGGTAATGGCTCACCAAGGCGACGATCAGTAGCTGGTCTGAGAGGATGATCAGCCACATTGGGACTGAGACACGGCCCAAACTCCTACGGGAGGCAGCAGTGGGGAATATTGGACAATGGGGGCAACCCTGATCCAGCCATGCCGCGTGAGTGATGAAGGCCCTAGGGTTGTAAAGCTCTTTTGTGCGGGAAGATAATGACGGTACCGCAAGAATAAGCCCCGGCTAACTTCGTGCCAGCAGCCGCGGTAATACGAAGGGGGCTAGCGTTGCTCGGAATCACTGGGCGTAAAGGGTGCGTAGGCGGGTCTTTAAGTCAGGGGTGAAATCCTGGAGCTCAACTCCAGAACTGCCTTTGATACTGAAGATCTTGAGTCCGGGAGAGGTGAGTGGAACTGCGAGTGTAGAGGTGAAATTCGTAGATATTCGCAAGAACACCAGTGGCGAAGGCGGCTCACTGGCCCGGTACTGACGCTGAGGCACGAAAGCGTGGGGAGCAAACAGGATTAGATACCCTGGTAGTCCACGCCGTAAACGATGAATGCCAGCCGTTAGTGGGTTTACTCACTAGTGGCGCAGCTAACGCTTTAAGCATTCCGCCTGGGGAGTACGGTCGCAAGATTAAAACTCAAAGGAATTGACGGGGGCCCGCACAAGCGGTGGAGCATGTGGTTTAATTCGACGCAACGCGCAGAACCTTACCAGCCCTTGACATGTCCAGGACCGGTCGCAGAGATGTGACCCTCTCTTCGGAGCCTGGAGCACAGGTGCTGCATGGCTGTCGTCAGCTCGTGTCGTGAGATGTTGGGTTAAGTCCCGCAACGAGCGCAACCCCCGTCCTTAGTTGCTACCATTTAGTTGAGCACTCTAAGGAGACTGCCGGTGATAAGCCGCGAGGAAGGTGGGGATGACGTCAAGTCCTCATGGCCCTTACGGGCTGGGCTACACACGTGCTACAATGGCGGTGACAATGGGATGCTAAGGGGCGACCCTTCGCAAATCTCAAAAAGCCGTCTCAGTTCGGATTGGGCTCTGCAACTCGAGCCCATGAAGTTGGAATCGCTAGTAATCGTGGATCAGCACGCCACGGTGAATACGTTCCCGGGCCTTGTACACACCGCCCGTCACACCATGGGAGTTGGTTTTACCTGAAGACGGTGCGCTAACCCGCAAGGGAGGCAGCCGGCCACGGTAGGGTCAGCGACTGGGGTGAAGTCGTAACAAGGTAGCCGTAGGGGAACCTGCGGCTGGATCACCTCCTTTCTAAGGATGATCCTTCAGCGAGCTCACGCTCACTATCGGATCGTTTTAGAAACATCAGTGGCCAACAGATCGCCAGATCGTTGAGCTGCATTGGCGGGATTTCGCCGTCTTCGTTTCTCTTTCTTCGCGGACGAACACGCGCTGGGCCTGCATCAAGCAGGATCCCACGGTCCCTGACGGGATATGCGTTAGGGGCTTGTAGCTCAGTTGGTTAGAGCGCGCGCTTGATAAGCGTGAGGTCGGAAGTTCAAGTCTTCCCAGGCCCACCACTTTCATCGAGTGAGCATTCGTCTTCTGGTTACGGGGCCATAGCTCAGCTGGGAGAGCGCGTGCTTTGCAAGCATGAGGTCGTCGGTTCGATCCCGTCTGGCTCCACCAGATGGTTTGATCACCGAGATCTTGCACCGTCGTCCGCGAAACATCACTTCGCATCCTGCTAGTCTGGATAGACAGCAAGATGCGTGTTTTCTGACATCGTAAAGAGGAGATCGATCCGAGTTGGGTCGTGCAGCAGATTGTTGCGCGAATCCTTCATTATCTCCGGATCATTTTCGGCGCTCGCTTTCAGCCGTGAGGTTGAATGCGAGTTGTAAAATGATCCTTTTAGCGAAGCTTGACCGCCTCGCTATCGGAACGATCTTACGAAGCAAGCTGGTCTTTCTAGTCAATGTCCGGCTGCACGTAGCATTCATCGAGGGTGCGCGCCGTAAGGCAATCGTGCAGACAACATTCTGCCGAGTGTGTGGACATTGATAATGAGAGCAATCAAGTGCCTTAAGGGTGTTCGGTGGATGCCTTGGCGCTGAGAGGCGATGAAGGACGTGCTACGCTGCGATAAGCCGTGGGGAGCTGCGAAGAAGCTTTGATCCGCGGATTTCCGAATGGGGAAACCCACCTTCGATAGCCGGAACTCCAAGACCTTGTGTCTTGGTGTTCGACCAGAAATGATCGGGACCATGACCCTAGAGGTTTTGGATTTCCGGTTATCAAGAGAAGGTATGAGACTTCTGAATACATAGGAGGTTTCAAGCAAACCCAGGGAACTGAAACATCTAAGTACCTGGAGGAAAGGACATCAACAGAGACTCCGTTAGTAGTGGCGAGCGAACGCGGACCAGGCCAGTGATACATCAAAGACAATCGGAACCAGTCAGGAAAGCTGG